>CAYZBB010000287.1:0-5427 GCA_964476495.1 uncultured Actinomycetes bacterium
CGACGAAGCTGTGCAGGATCGCGATCATCTGCGGCATCTGGGTCATCTCGACCCGCCGGGCCGCGATCGTGCCGATGATCGCCCCGATCAGCAGCGCGCCGGCGATCAATGCCGCAGTGGTCGTCACGTTCTGCGCCGACTCCAGCAGCGCCAGCAGCACCGTGGCGGCCAACGCCAGCACCATGCCGATCTTGCCGGCGGTGTTGCCGGCCTTGGCCGTCTTCTGGTGCGACAGCCCCGCCAGGGACAGGATGAACAGCACGCCCGCGATCACATAGGCGGCCTGCACCAGGGAGTACCAGCGGTCCTGGGACATCAGGCGTCCTTCCGGAACATCGAGATCATCCGGCCGGCCACCAGGAACCCGCCGAAGATGTTGATCGAGGCCACCGTCGCCGCGATGAACGCCAGGACCACCACCAGGACATTCGTGCTCCCCAGCTGCAGCAGCGCACCGACCAGGATGATGCCGGAGATGGCATTCGTCTGGGCCATCAACGGCGTGTGCAGGGACGCGGTGACGTTGGTGATCACATAGAACCCGACGAACACGGCCAGCACGAACACCGTGAAGTAGCCCAGGAAGCTGCCCGGCGAGAACGTGATGGCCAGACCCACCAACACCGCCGCCACCCCGAACCAGGCATACAACCGCTGCTGCCGGCGTCGGGCCTGCTCGGCCAGCTCCGCCGCGGTCGGCAACTGCACGGCAGCGACCGCGTCGGCCTTCTTCGGTGCCGCGGACACCTGCACCGGCGGCGGTGGCCAAAGCACCTGACCGTCCCGGGTGACCGTGATCGCCCGCTGGACCACGTCGTCCATGTCCAGGGTCAGCTGCCCGTCCTTTCCCGGGGTCAGCAGCCGCATCAGATTCACGACGTTCGTGCCGTACAGCTGCGAGGTGTGCGCCGGCATCCGGCTGGTCAGGTCGTTGTAGCCGATGATCGTCACCCCGTTGTCGGTGACGACCTTGCTACCCGGCACCGTCAGCTCGCAGTTGCCGCCGCCGATCGCGGCCAGGTCCACGATCACGCTTCCGGATTTCATGTTCGCCACCATCTCGGCGGTGATCGTGGTCGGCGCCCACCCACGCACCAACGCCGTCGTGATCACGATGTCGGCCTTGGCCGACTCCTGCGCGTACAACCGCGCGGTCGCCGCCTCCTGGTCCTCGGTCAGCTTCTGCGCGTACCCGTCGGCGGATCGCTGCTGCTGCGCCGCGGCGGCCTGCACGAACGTGGCGCCCATCGACTCGATCTGCTCACCCACCTCGGGACGCACGTCGAAGGCCCGCACCTGCGCGCCCAGGCTCACCGCCGCGCCGATCGCGGCCAGGCCGGCCACCCCGGCCCCGATGATGAACACCGTCGCCGGCTGCGTCTTGCCGGCCGCGGTCACCTGACCGGCGAACATCCCGCCGTAGGACTCGGCGGCCTCGATCACCCCCCGGTATCCGGCGATGTTGCTCATGGTGGACAGCACGTCCATCGACTGCGCCCGGGAGATCCGCGGGATCGCCAGCAGGTTCAGGCCGGTCGCACGCCGTTCCTGCAACGCCTCGATCAGCTCCGGATGGTCATCCGGCGTCATCCGGGCGACGATCGTTGCGCCCTCGGCCAGCCGCTCGATCTCCGCCGGAGTGGGTTCGTTGACTTTGGCGATCACGCCGGACGCCCAGACCTCGGCGCTGGTGCCCGTCGTGGCGCCGGCCTGCTGGTACGCCTCGTCGGGGAACTTGGCCGCCGCGCCCGCCCCGGACTCGACGATCACCTCGTAACCGAGCGAGATCAGCTTGGCCGCCGTCTTCGGCGTGGCTGCGACCAGCGTCTCGCCGGGTTGCTCTTCCCTGGGTACTCCGATGCGCACGGACGCCTCTGCCTTCCATCGTTTTGCCACGAGCGTTCCGACGCGGGCATCGCCCGGTGGACCTGTGCGCGGGCCCGAACCACCGATGACGCACCATCGGGCGGTCACACGCCGCCGCAGGACAATATCCAACGACGGCCCCGGTCGGGGAATCCACCCTCGTGCGGGCTACAGCGACACCAGGTAGTGGAACTTGCCCGCACCGGTCGACCGCTCCAGTCGACGCATCACCCGGTCGACGTCGTCGTACGGGCCTTGGATGTAGAACGGCCGGCCCTCCCGACCGAATGTGATCACGCTCGGGCCGTCCCACGAGCCCAGATGCGCCCGGACGTCCCCGAAGTCGGGGGCCGGCTCGAAGCCGAGCGTTCGGGCGTAGGCGACGCCGCCCAACACCAGGTCCTGGGCGAGGTCGAGCGGCACGGCGACCGGCGGACGGTCGAAGCCACCGAAGAACGAGCGGGTGAAGTCGTCGCATTGACGCGCGTTCATCCGTTGGGGGCCGATCACGTCCTTCACGCCCAAGCAGTACACGTCCACCAGATAGCCACACAACGTCAGCCGGCCCCGCCCGGCGTCGCGGGCGACGAGCACCGCAGCCAGGCCGCCCTGCGCGTCGCCCTGTCCCGTGTGATCCTCCCAGCCGGGTCGCGGATCGAACAGCAGACCATGACTCCAGCCGGCGTTGACCCAACATCCCCGGATCGGCGGCTCGATGGTGCCCGCCGCCTCGCGCGTCGCCTGGTCGCGTACCAGGCGACGCGCCATCGCCGACGAGATCCCCAGCGCCCGGGCGATCTGCCTGGGCGAGAGCCCCTGTGCCCGCATCGACCGGATGATCCCGTCCTGATCCTGGATGTCCACGCTCACGAGCATGGCCAAGAACTGGTCCACCGCACCGGCGACACGCGGAATGCGCTGACGATCCATGCCTGGGGCGGTCGGTGCGGCACGGAACGCCAAGGGGCGGGCCCGGACCCCGGACCCGCCCCTTCTGGCGACCGATCTAGCGGTAGTCGCGCCCCAGATCGAAGTCGTCAAGCGGCACAGAGGCACCGGTGGAGACCCCGAAGGTGTCCGCACCGTAGTAGGTGTCGTCGAACGAGGGCAGCGTGTAGGCCGCGGCCCGCGCCTCCTCGGTGGGCTGCACCTGGATGTCCCGATACCGCGCGATGCCGGTGCCGGCCGGGATCAGCTTGCCGATGATCACGTTCTCCTTCAGGCCCACCAGCTTGTCCGACTTGGCGTTGATCGCCGCGTCGGTGAGCACCCGGGTGGTCTCCTGGAAGGAGGCCGCCGACAGCCACGACTCGGTGGCCAGCGACGCCTTGGTGATGCCCATCAGCGCCGGACGCCCGGCCGCGGGCTCGCCGCCCTCGGCCAGCACGCGACGGTTGGCCGCCTCGAACTCCTTGCGCTCGATCACCGCGCCCGGCAGGAACTCGGTCGAGCCGGAATCGATGATGGTGACCCGCCGCAGCATCTGCCGGATGATCACCTCGATGTGCTTGTCGTGGATGCCCACGCCCTGCGAGCGGTACACGTTCTGCACCTCCCGCACCAGGTGCAGCTGCACCTCGCGCTGACCCATCACCCGCAGCACCTCGTGCGGATCGGGGTTGCCCTCCAGCAGCTGCTGGCCGACCGTCACGTGGTCGCCGTCCACCATCAGCCGCTCGGAGCCGTCCACCGACACCGTCGCGAGCCGCTGCGTCTTGGGCAGCTTGTCGTAGACGATCTCCTCCGACCCGTCGTCCGGGGTGATGATGATCTTGAAGAACTTGTCCGCGTCCTCGATCCGGATCCGGCCGGCGGCGTCGGCGATCGGCGCCTTGCCCTTGGGGATCCGGGCCTCGAACAGCTCCTGCACACGCGGCAGACCCTGGGTGATGTCGGTGGAGCCCGACGCCGCACCCGTGTGGAAGGTCCGCATGGTCAGCTGGGTCCCCGGCTCGCCGATGGACTGCGCGGCGACGATGCCCACCGCCTCGCCGACGTCCACCAGGTTGCCGGTGGCCAGCGACCGCCCGTAGCAGACCGCGCAAGTGCCGATGGCCGCCTCGCAGGTCAGCACGGACCGCACCTTCGCGGTCGTGATGCCCGCCGCCACCGCGTCCCGCACGTGCTGCTCGCGCACGTCGGTGCCGGCCGGCACGACCACGGTGCCGTCCTCGGCGACCAGGTCGGCGGCCAGTACCCGGCCCTGCACCGAGGTCTCGATGAACTCGTTGATGTGCAGGCTGCCGTCGGCGTACCGGTCGGCCAGCGGCAGGTTGACGCCCCGCTCGGTGCCGCAGTCGGTCTCGCGGACGATGACGTCCTGCGACACGTCCACCAGACGCCGGGTCAGGTAGCCCGACTCGGCGGTGCGCAGCGCGGTGTCGGCCAGGCCCTTACGCGCGGAGTGCGTGTTGATGAAGTACTCCAGCACCGACAGGCCCTCGCGGAACGAGGAGCGGATCGGCCGCGGGATCTGCTGGCCCTTGGAGTTGGCCACCACGCCCTTCATACCGGCCAGCGACCGCACCTGGATCCAGTTGCCCGCCG
This sequence comes from uncultured Actinomycetes bacterium, assembly GCA_964476495.1. Taxonomy (GTDB): domain Bacteria; phylum Actinomycetota; class Actinomycetes; order Mycobacteriales; family Nakamurellaceae; genus Nakamurella. The sequence continues at coordinate 4,414 of CAYZBB010000287.1, forward strand.
CACCCGCGGTGACCAGGGTGGACACCGGGTTGTCGGCCGGGTAGGCCGGCGGCAGCGCCTCCTCGATCTCCCGGGTGGCCGCCTCCCAGATCTTCACCAGGTCGTCGTTGCGCTCCTCGTGCGAGAGGTTGCCCCGCTGGTAGGCCTTCTCGACCCGCTCCGCCTCGATCTCGTGCCGGAGCAGGATCTCCTCCTTCTCCGGCGGGATGATGACGTCGCCGATGGCCACCGTCATGCCCGAACGGGTCGCCCAGTGGAAGCCGGCCTCCTTGAGGCGGTCCAGCACCTGCGCCACGACGGACATCGGGTAGTGCTCGGCCAGGTCGTTGACGATCACCGCCTGCCGCTTCTTGGGCAGCTCCTCGTTCACGAACGGGTAGCCCTCGGGCAGCAGCTCGTTGAACAGCACCCGGCCCAGCGTGGTGTCGGCCAGCCACGGCTGACCAGGCTCGTGGTCCTCAGGTAGGGAGTCGTTACGGCCCGGAACGACCGAACCCGGCAGCCGCACCTTGATCGGTGCCCGCAGATCGATCAGCCCGGCGTCCAGCGCCATGATCCCCTCGGCGGCGGAGGAGAACGACAGGCCGGCGCCCTTCGCGTCCTCCTTGCGTCCGCAGAGGTAGAACAGGCCGGTCACCAGGTCCAGCGACGGCATGGCCAGCGGTCGACCCGATCCCGGCGACAGGATGTTGTTGCTGGAGAGCATGAGGACACGCGCCTCTGCTTGTGCCTCAGAGGACAACGGCACGTGCACGGCCATCTGGTCGCCGTCGAAGTCGGCGTTGAACGCGGCACACACCAGCGGGTGCAGCTGGATGGCCTTGCCCTCGACGAGCTGAGGCTCGAAGGCCTGGATGCCCAGCCGGTGCAGCGTCGGAGCCCGGTTGAGCAGCACGGGGTGCGCGGAGATGACCTCCTCGAGGACGTCCCACACCTGCGGCCGCTGCCGCTCCACCATCCGCTTGGCCGACTTGATGTTCTGCGCGTGGTTCAGGTCGACCAGCCGCTTCATCA
>CAYZBB010000288.1:0-5399 GCA_964476495.1 uncultured Actinomycetes bacterium
GGGCAATTCGCGCTCGCGATGCCGAGAGGCAGCGGGAAAACGACGCTCTGCGAAGTCGCGGTGATCTTCGCGCTGGTCAATGGCCATCGCCGCTTCGTGTTGCTGCTCGGCGCGTCGGCACCGCACGCCGAAGAAATGCTGGAGTCGATCAAATCGGAACTCGAAAGCAACGAACGGCTCCAGGCTGCGTATCCGGAAGTCTGCTACCCGATCGCGGCGCTTGATCGCATCGCGAACCGGGCCAAGGGCCAGCTCTGCCAGGGCGAGCCGACTCATATCCGCTGGTCAAATCGGATCGTCACCTTGCCGACGATCGCGGGCAGTAAGGCGAGCGGCGCGACGTTGCGGATTGCCGGGATCACGGGCCGGGTGCGTGGAATGAAGCATACCACCGCCGACGGGGCCTCGATCCGGCCCGACTTCGTAATCGTCGACGATCCGCAGACGGATGAGAGCGCCGCGAGTCCGAGCCAGAATCAAAAGCGAGAATCGATCCTTGCTGGCGCGGTCCTCGGCCTCGCCGGCCCGGGGCAAAAGATCGCCGCCGTGATGCCGACGACAGTGATCGAGCCGGGCGACATGGCGGATCGCATCCTCGATCGCGATCGGCATCCCGAGTGGAACGGCAAGCGGTTTAAGCTGCTGTACTCGATGCCGGACAATCTGCGGCTGTGGGAAGAGTACAACCGGCTCCGCGTCGAGGAGCTGCGGGCAGGCCGGCCGATCGCTGCCGCGACAGAGTTTTACCGCGAGCGTCAGACGGCGATGGACGCGGGCGCGCGTCCTGCGTGGCCGCAGCGGTTTTTCCCTGACGAGATCAGTGCTGTCCAGCACGCGATGAACCTGTTTTTCACCAACGAGAGGACATTCAGGGCCGAGTATCAGAATGACCCGATGCCCGCACACAACGCCGAGCAGGTGAAATCGCTGTCGGCGAACGAGGTCGCGTCGAGAGTCTCGCAGGTGCCGCGGCTCCAGGTGCCGGCTGAGGCGACGCGCGTGACCGCGATGATCGACGTTGGTGGACAGATCCACTTTTACACCGTGGTCGCGTGGGATGAGCGGTTTGGCGGGACGGTTATCGATTACGGCACCTGGCCGCAGCAGATTCGGGCTTATTTCAGATCGTCAGACGCGAATCCGACGCTCGAAACGGCCTATCCGGGCATGTCGGCTGAGGCCCGGATCTATGCAGGGTTGCGCGATCTCACGGGAGCGATACTCGCGCGCGGGTACCAACGCGCAGCGAGCGAATCGCTACGCATCGAGCGATGTTTGGTTGATGCTAATTGGGGTGAATCGACCGAGATCGTCTACCAGTTCTGCCGTCAGTCGGTATTCGCCCCGATTCTGCTGCCGTCCCACGGCAAGGGGATCACGGCGGCCGGCAAGCCGCTGAACGAGTGGCGGATGGAACCGGGCGACCGGATGGGCCTCAACTGGCGGCTGTCCCAAAAGCCACGCCGGCACGTCACGTTCGATACGAATTGGTGGAAATCATTCGTCGCTCAGCGGCTTCAAACTCCGGCCGGAGCGGGCGGATTATGGCTTTTTGGCGAGCGACCCGCCGAACATCAGTTGCTCGCGGATCACTGCATCGCCGAGTATCAGATCCCGACATTCGGCCGAGGCCGGCAGGTCGACCAGTGGCATCAGCATCCGCACAAACCTGACAATCACTGGTGGGACTGTCTCGTCGGCTGCGCGGTCGGAGCGTCGGAGCGCGGTCTCCTGTGGGCAGCAGACGAGGCGGCGGCCAAGTCCGTAGAGGCAAAGCCAGCCAAGGCATCTCGTGACGAATTCGAACGCCGGCGGCGGGAATTCGAGGCTCGCCGGAACCGCTGATCATTTTCTGTCAGACGTCGACTTGCAAGTAGTAACTCCCAAATCCAACAATCATCTCATCTACCTGATCACCCTGATCAGACCGAGGTGGACGATGGCCGACGATTTGACCGACGCGATCACGGACGCCGCCCAGGAGCCCGCCGAGGCGGCCGGTGACGGTCATTCGGTTAAGTCTCGCACCATCGACGAGATGATCAAAGCTGACCAGTATGCGAAAGCACAATCAGCAGTGAGCGGCAGCAACGACCAGGGCGGCAAGAAATCCCCGTGGGGGTGTCTCCGTCCTGCCCGCGTGGTGTTGCCCGGGAGCAACTGATTGGCCGGGTTTTTCGACCGCCTGCGATACCTCTTCACCGGCCGCATGCCGCACGTTGAAGCTGCGCCCCGACCGATGAGCAAGGTCGATGCTGCGCAAAACACCCCTGAAAACCGAAAGCACTGGGCGAACGCCGACAGCCTCGGGCCGAACGCGGCTCTCGACCCAACGACGCGCCAGCGCACTCGCGACCGCTCGCGTTACGAGACGCTGAACAACTCATACCTGAAGGGATTGGTCAGGTCGTCGGCGAAAGACACGGTCGGCACCGGCCCGCGTCCGGAGATCACGATCCCGGGCGACACATCGGGCGAGATCGCCAAGCAGATCGAGGCTCGATACACCGCATGGGCACGCCGGAACGTGCTCGGTCGCACCTACCGGGTACTCCATCAGAGCTACGTCCGCGACGGCGACGCTTTCTTGTTGCTCGATTCGAATCCACAGTCCGAGGACCCGGTCAAACTGTTCCTGCGAGGCATCGAGGCCGAGCAGTGCGAGACCCCGCCGGAATTCGCCGGCGACCCGCTGGTCCGAGGCGGCGTCCGCGTGGACGCTCGCGGAATCCCGCAAGCCTACTACTTCCTCAAGCAGCATCCGGGCGAGTCGGGCTTGCTGTTCGCCGGACTGGCAGGGTATCAGACCATCTCGGCCCGGTCGGTGTTGCACTGGTACGCGCAAGATCGCTTCGGCCAGACGCGCGGACTCGCGGAAACGTCGCCATCGCTACCGCTTTTTTCGCAGCTCCGACGATACTCTCTCGCGACGTTGACCGCCGCCGAGATTGCCGCGATGCTCGCCGGCATCCTCGAAACCAACATGCCGCCCGAGGGCAACACGGTCAGCGTCGAGTCGTGGGAAATGGTCGAACTGGTCCGCGGCGCGTTGATGGCTGCACCTGCTGGCTGGAAGGCAACGCAGTTCAAGCCCGAGCAGCCGACCACGAATTTCACGGAATTCGAACGGACGAAACTCAACGAGGCCGGGCGCTGCATCGGCGCTCCACTCAATGTCACGACCGGCAATTCGTCCGGCTACAACTTCTCGTCGGGCCGCCTGGACCATCTGCCGTATCAGCGCGGAACATGGATCGATCGCGATGACTTCGAGCAGATGGTTGCCGACCGGGTGTTCCTGGCGTGGGCGAATGAGGCAGTATTGATCGACGACTACCTGCCGCGCGAGTTGCCGCCGATCGCCGAATGGCTGGTCGCCTGGAATTGGGACGGGTTCGACGAGATCGATCAGACCAAGGCCGCGAGCGCGGACGATACTCGCCTGCGCAACGGGACCGCAACGCTTGGATCGATCCTGACCGAGCGGCAGGGCGTCAAGTGGCGAGACGTGGTCGATCAGATTGCGAAGGAAATCGAATACTGCCGGGAGAAGGGCGTTCGCCATCCGATGGAAGCGCCCGCGCCAGCAGCCACACCCGCCGTCGGCCAGCCTGGCCAGGATCAGGATCAGGTCGACGAGGAAGACCAGCCCCCGCCGCGGGAACGCCTCAACGGGCACTACAACGGGAGGGCGTTCCATGAGTGAGCCTCTTTGGCTTCCCGCCTTCGCCCGCTTGGTCGACTTTGTCGGACTCTGGGCCATCGAGCCAATGCGGGCCCAGCAACTCTGGGACGCCGCCCGCGCGGTCGACATGATGGCTCACGCGGCCGAAGAACCGCCGAAGCTTCAATCAGCCCTGCGGATCGAGCAGGCTCAAAATGGCCGATCGGTCGCAGTTGTGCGGATCGCTGGCCCGATGATGAAGCCGCAATCGTCGTTCGGCGGGACGTCGACTGTCCAGGCACGAAAGGACATCCGTCAAGCTGTCGCGGACCCGAACGTCAGCGCGATCATGCTCGAAATCGAATCACCCGGCGGAACAGTCGCCGGGACGTCGGAGCTCGCGAGCGAGGTGATCCGGGCGAAGGCGGCCAAGCCGGTTTGGGCGCAGATCGACGACCTCGGCGCGAGCGCGGCCTACTGGGTCGCGAGCCAGGCGGACAAAGTATTCGCCAACGCCGACACGGCACACGTCGGCAGCATCGGGACCTATCTGCCGATGTACGACATGAGCGGCCTGGCCGAGCGTGAAGGGGTCCGCACGCTGGTATTCGCGACCGGCCCGCTCAAGGGTGCCGGAGTTCGAGGCGCGAAGATCACCGACGAGCAGGCCGAGTATTTCCAGCAGCTCGTGAACGACACTCAGCGAGCGTTCGACCTGGCGGTCCAGGTTGGCCGTGGGCTGACGGATCAGCAGCTCGCCGATGTCCGCACTGGCGCTGTCTGGACGGCCCCGCAGGCGAAGAAACGCGGCCTGATCGACGGCATTCAGCCCGGCGAGAAAACCCGCGACGACCTTGCGAGGGTCGCGGCGAAGGGCCGCATGAAATCCGAAGGCGACGGGCGTCCCGTCGTCACGTTACCAACGTTTCGTCGCTCACTGCCGACGATTGGAGGCTGAGGTGAACCCGAAATTTGTCGAATGGTTGAGCGCGAACGGCTACGACGCCGAGGCGCTGGGCAAGCCCGAGAATGCCAAGCAGCGCGCTCATCTCGAAGCCGCCTGGAAGGCCGAGACGCAGCCCGCGCCGACCCCGCGAGAGAATCGCGAGGAGGCCAGTGCCTTCGACGAGAAGGTCGAGGAGTACAAGGCCAACGCGCGGCGAGTGAAGGCGATCGAGTCTATCACCGAGGATGAGATCAAGAAACAATTGCACTGCCCCGAGAAGATCGAACAGTTGCAAGAGTTTTGCAAGGCCGCGGTCGCGAACAGGAGCATCACACCGGAGAAGTTCAAGCTGTCGATGCTCCAGACGGTCGTGCACTCGCACGGTCCGCTCGTGTATGCTCCCGAGCGGCCCGTGGTCAGCAACGACGTTATCGAGGCGGCGGTTTGCCGGTCCGGCCAGCTCGACCGGTTGGAAAAGCACTACAGCGAGCAAACCCTGCACGCCTCGGAGAAGTTGTATCGCCGTGGCCTTGGGCTGCATGAACTGATCGGCCTCGGGGCGACGCAGAACGGCTGGCGAGGACACTCGGTCAAGGGCGATCTGCGGAACGCCATGCGGGCCGCGTTTCATCCTGTGAGCTTCGAGGCGTCGCTCAGTGGCCCCTCGACGATCAGCGTCCCGGGCATCCTGTCGAATGTCGCGAACAAATTCCTCGTGACGAGCTGGAACTCGGTCGAACAGGCGTGGCGTCGCATCTCGGCGATCCGCTCTGTGAGCGACTTCAAGAC
>CAYZBB010000289.1:0-5370 GCA_964476495.1 uncultured Actinomycetes bacterium
CGGATGTTGGCTGATCAACACGCCGATGTCTGACAAGAAGTCAGACGCAAAACACTCGGAGGCGTTCGACTTGTCAGCCACGCCACCACCAAACGTCCATGGTCAATAAGGCTAGTGCTCGGTGCGAAGCCGCGATTGGCTGGCCGGGCCCGTCGGTCACCTTCCCCGTGGTGCTCATCCCAATGCTCGACCACCGGAGGCTGTGCCCTGGGATAGCCGGTTGTTCACATGTCCGGATTTGGTCCCCAGTTTGACGGAGCCTGTTGGCCGCAGTCCTGAGACAGCTCACATTGACCGTCATGTACACGATCACCATCAGCACTGCCGGAACGAATGCGGACCCGCTGCTCTGCCCGGACATGGACTCAACGCTGCAGGCCGTCGCGAACGCGCTGGTAGACCGGGTCGAGCCTGGTCGGTCGGTGCGGTGGGAGGTTCGCTGCCCGAGCGGGCGCATGGCGGTCGGCACTCTGACCGTCAATGACGCCGACTCGGACGGTCAAGTCGAGATCGCCGAGCACATCGAACTTGTCCGGGACGTGCTGACCGAGGAGGCCCGTGATGACCGGTTTCGAACCTGAGGTCGCCGAGCAGCCGTCGTCGCGAGGTGCTTGCTGGACGCGGGCCTGGTGGTCGTCGGCGCGGTCGCACTCGCGGTGCTCGTGTACTTCCTGATGATCCTTGCTGCGGTCGTCCTGGGCGTCGGTGCGGTCGTGGTGCTCGGCCGGATGGCCGCGCGGATGACGCTCTGATCAGTCTCCGGCCGGCAAGTGGGCCGTGCCCGCGCCCCACAATTCCTGCAGTTCTTCGATGCGGGCGACCAGGCGAGCACCAGGCAGGTGGGTGCGGCCGAGAGTGAAAGGGCCGTGGGTCTTCTCGCTGCGGCCGATCCCGACGCCGCCGTCGTCGCAGCGATACAGGGTCATCGTGTCGCCCCAGCTCAGTGGGTGGGTCTCGTAGTCGCTGGCGCAGGTGATCTCGGCGCCGTCGCCGATCACGACTGTCCCGCCAATCCGCAGGGACCCGCAGATGGTTGCCGAGCCGCAGACGATGACGTGTCCGCCGATCTGCGCTCGTCCGGTCACCAGGCGTCGTCGGTGACCGTGGCGTTGCCGTGGATCCAGGCGTGGCCGTCGACGACGGCGCCGCCGCGGACGGTCGCGTCGCCGAAGATCTGGGCATGGCCGGCGATCGAGGCAGCACCACGCACGACGGCGCGGCCGAATACCCAGGCGTCTGCATCGATGGTCGCGTCCTCGACGACGGCGGACCAGCCGGACAGGACGGCGCGTCCGCGGACGGTCGCCGTGCCGCCGAGCATGGCGTGCTCGGTGACGATCGCGTGGTCGGCGACGGTGACCGCGCCCAGGGCAACGGCGGACCGACCGACCGTTGCTCGGCCCTGCACCGCCGCCCCGGCAGCGACCCGCGCGGTGGGCGAGACGCTCGGCCGGTCGTGCGGTTCTTCGGCGAGAACCATTGACAGAGCAGAGCGCTGAGGGCGGAGCAGCCGGTTCAGGTTCATCGGTTCTGCTTCCTCAGGTTCATGCGCTGGTCGGTGTCGAACATGGCCTTTTCCCGGTCGGACAGGACCGTCTGGACCCGGAACGACTTGGTGGGCAGTTTCCACAGGGCTTCGCCGACTCCGGCGCCGGCGATCACCTCGCGTTCGGCCGCGGTGAGTGCGAGATCGGTGGTGGCGCGGTCGAGTTCGCCCGGCGCTTGCCGGAAGACGACCCGGGTGTCGCACAGCGAGAGCAGTCCCTGTGCCTTCTTGACCGCTGCGGAGTCGGCGTTGTCGATCTTGTCCGGGTCCGAGAGTGCGTGCATGGCAAGGATGTTGGCGATGCCGTAGAACCGGGACAGCCGCAGGTCGGCGTTCATCCGGTCCAGTTGGGCCTCGCCGCTGATGATGCGCCAGGCCTCGTCGTAGACGAAGATCCGTTGCCCGAACGAGGGGTCGGACATCGTCGAGCCGACCCAGGCCGAGCAGCACAGCATGACCAGGGACTGCAGCAGGTCGTCATCGCCCAGCGCGGCGGAGCCGAGCGCGATCATCGGCGCCAGCGGGTCGAACCGCACCGTCGACGGCCCGTCGAACAGGCCACCGAGGTGCCCGTTGATCAACGAGGACAACACCGCATACACCGGCTGGCCGCGGTGCCGCAGCAGCTCCGCGTCATATCCCGCCAGCTTCGCCCGATCCGGGTCGGGTGCCGCGAGATGGTAGGCGACATCCGGCAGGGTCGGCGTGCCCGTCTGGTGGACGGCGGCGGCCAGCGCCAGGTCGAGGGCGGCGACCGCGAGGGGTTCCAGGGGGGCGATCGCGGGGGCGGCGGTGGCGACCAGGGCGACGAGCAGCTTCTGCCGGCGGGACCACACCTCACGCTCCCACATCGCCGGATCCTTCCCCGCTGGTTTGATCCCCCCGTCCAGCGGGTTGAGTCGGGCGGGGAGGCCGCGGCCCAGGCGGATGCCTTGCCCGCCGAGGGCGATCGCCAGGCGGAGCCAGTCGTCCTTGGGGTCGCCGGGGACGACGATGCGGCGGCCGAACGGCAGGTTCCGCACGGCCAGGGCCATCGCGGTGTTCGTCTTTCCCCAGCCGATGTTGCCGACCATCATGATGTTCGTGTTCGACACCAGGCGGGGTCGCCGGTTGTACAGGTCGAACCCGCAGTAGCAGAACGACGCCCCCGAGTACGAGTCGCGGCCGACGTAGACCCCGGCGGCGCCGAGCCCGCCGTCGGCCAGGAACGGGTAGACGTGCGAGAGGTTGGCGGTGGTGGCGCGGTGCTGTCGCAGCTTCAGGCCTCGTGCGGTCCGGCCCGCCCAGTCCCGCCTCTCCCCTGCCTTGGGGGTGCGCGAGCGGTATTCGGCCTTGCGTTCGACGGTCTGCGCCTTCTGGGCGGCCACTGCGGCGGCGATGTCGAGGGCCACGAGCCGGTCGGCGGCCTGCTGCCACTGTTGCCGGTTGGCTCGCCGGTCGCGGCGGGTGGCGTCGTCGGGTAGGTAGCCGCCACCGTGCACGCCCCGGTTCAGCTTGCCGGTCATCAGAACCCCCGGCCCAGTGGGAGTGCGCCGGCGGCGAACGCCTGCATCTGTTGGCCGGCCAGGACCCGTGCTTCGCAGCCGGCCTGGATCGCGGCCTGCCGGACGGCGCCGACGGCCAGGGTCAGGTCGTCCAGGGTGGGCCCGGACACGACGAGGATCCCGGCGTAGCCGATATCGCCGTGGCCGGCGTTGATCTCGGCCTCCCGCTGCAGGGTGTCGGCCAGTTCGTCGGCGTCGGCCAGGTTGTCGACCTGACCGAGGCGGTGCCGGTCGTGGGCGTTGGAGATCAGTTCGGTCTTGTCGTGCTGGACCTGCTTCATCGCCTTGGCGGTGGGCACCGGCTGGTACAGCAGGCTCAGTCTCCGGTCGATGCCGGGGGTGAGGACCAGCGGGGCCAGGAACGTCGGGTAGACCAGGCTGCGCGGCCACTCGATCAGCCAGAGCACGCAGTGGAACGCGGTGTCGGTGCGCAGGTAGTCCCAGTGCTCCTGGACGGCGATCGGGCCGGCGGTGGCCAGGTCCCGCCCGGCGGTGGGCCGGTAGTCCAGGACGGGGCGGATCGCCGGGTCGTAGGCGCAGCGCAGGTCGTAGGCGAGATCCTCGGCGGACAGCCACCCTTCGACGGCCAGGCTCGAGGACGCCAGCGCGGCCTCGACGACCCGGCGTTGCCCGGTGAGCACCTTCAGGGCGCCGGCGTGGCCGCCGCCGGACTTGCGGATCAGTGAGCGGCACCGTTTGGCGTCTAGGGTCAGTGCGATGAGCACCTCGCTGCGTGAGGATGCGGGTCCGGCGACATCCATCAGGTCCCGGTAGTTCTCGCTGGCCCAGGCCGACAGGTCCGATCCGTGGGCGTGGCTGGCGTAGTAGTCCCGCAGGCCGTCACCGGAGTCCGGGACGCACTGTTCGAGTACCTGGATCCGGCTGATCAGGTTGGACTGGCAGATCCCGGCCAGGACCCGTCCCCAGCCGCCGACCTGGGCGTCCTGGGTCTCCGGATCCAGCAGCAGGAACGCCGGTGCCCGGACCCGCAGCACTGCGGTGTAGCCGGCGGTCCACGGGTCGTGCACGGCGACCGATCCGTCGGCCGCGGTCAGGGTGATCAACCGGGCTTCCTCACCGGGCAGGGCCAGTCGCCCGGCCGGTCTGCGGGTTGCGGTGACTCGGAACCCGTTCTGCCGGGTGCGCTTTCGCCGCCAGTAGTTCCACAGGATCGGTGCCCACTCGATGAGCGGGAACCCGTCGTAGCGGACCAGCGCCGCACCGGTCGTCGGTCCGCCGACCAGGAGCGCCACCCAGAACGCCGGCCCGAGACCCAGTACCGGGACGCACCCGGCAATCAGGATGATGGCGGTGATCAGTGTGATCGCCTGCGGCGCGGACAGGTTCATGATCACGCCGCGACGGGACCTTCGGGCCAGCCGTGCGGTACGCGGTGCGGGCGTGGCCTTTTCGGTGGTGGTCATGCGCGGCTACCTCCCGGGATCGGCGCGGGCAGTCGATCGCTGGCCAGCAGCCGCCGCGTCCCGTCCGGCTGCTGCGGTCCCAAACGACCTTGGGTTTCGGCGACCAGGAACATCCGTTCGGCCTGCGACTGCGGAATCGACAGTGCCTGGGCGGCACCGGCGGGATGGACGAAGGGACGACGTCCCTGTTCCCCGGCCTCTCGGTTGAAGTGTTCGTCCAACCGCGGCCACTGCACGGCATCGGGCGATTCGCCCGTCATGGGCGCGGCGCCGGCCGCAGCCGGGGTCCCTGAGGCGCCGCTCCCGTGACCGACCGCGGGTTGCGCCGTCGAGCTCTTGTCGGCGGGCGATGCGCCGGCCGCCGATGCAGGCGAACCGGCCATCGATCCGGCGGGTATGCCACCCGCCGCCGCTTTCGGGTTCGTCGGGCCGGTGCGGCCGCCGACCGCGGCGGATGGGCCGGCCGGTTTGGGAGTCGCTGCCGCGTTCGCACGCCCGGCGATCCACCCGCCGGCTGCACCCAGCGCGCCGCCGGCGACAGCGGCGCCCCTGCGGCCCATGGCCACCCCCCGCGCGGCGTTGCCCAGCGCCGATGCGGCGCCGGTGGCGTTGGCCGCGGTGATCTGCTCGGATGCGAACTGGACGAACCGCAGCATGGCCAGCGGCGACAGGGCAGCAAGGACCACCCAGACCGAGCCGAGCAGCGCGTCGCTGATATCGCCGGTGATCGATGAGGCGACCGCGCTGTACGCCAGGGTGAGGATGGCGCAGATGACGAACTTGGAGATCGCCAACGCGAAAATGACCTCGAACCATTTGACCGCCCAGAGTTTCGTCTTCCCGGACGTCAGACCGG
>CAYZBB010000290.1:0-5360 GCA_964476495.1 uncultured Actinomycetes bacterium
CCGCGGGCCCGGTCAGGGTGTCGGTGTCCACACCGGAGGGCACCGAGCCGGACCACAGCGCCAGATGCTTGACCTCGCCGGAGTACATCCGGGCCCGGCCCGACTCCACCGCCAGCGCCCCGCCGACACTGACCAGCGAGCCGAGCATCGTCTCCGAGGCGTGCCGGGTGCCGGTCGTGCCGGAGCTGCCCAGCTTCACCGTCGTCGCGGTCACGGTCAGGGTCTCCATGCCGCCGGTCCACGCCGAGGTCGACGTCGACAGCACGTAGTCGACCGGGTCGCCGGAGGAGTCGAGCAGGGTCTCGATCGCCGAGAATTTCCCGGTCGACGTGTCGTACCAGACGCCGATGCTGTAGGAGTCCGTGCCCACCTGGAAGAGGTAGCCGTCCTTCGCCGCCGGGGTCGGGAAGACCGACGCCGACCAGGACGCCGGCAGGTCGAAGCCCGACCCGGAGCGCAGGTACTTCCCCCCGTTGCTCGTCGGGGTGAAGACCACCCCGCCCACATTGTCGGTCGGCAGCACCACGCCGGAGGCCCACGCGATCTCGCCCTCGGTCTGGTACTGCTGCACCGCCAGGCCCGGCAAGCCATTGCCCGACTGGTCGGCCGCCTGCGACGCCTCCGCATCGGTCAGCGGCCAGTAGCCGAGCGGGCCGCGCGCCGCCGTCGCCTCGACAGCCACCGACCGCAGCGGCTTGTACGCCATCCCGATCGCGTCGACCGCGCCGATCTGCACATTGCAGGCCGTCCCGACCTCATTGCCCCAGACCAGCAGCTCCGACCACACGTAGCCGCCGAAGCGGTAGTGCCAGGAGCCGCCGAAGTAGGACGAGAAGCGGATCTTGCGACCCTGCTCGAGGTACGGGTACCACGGGCTGGACGCCTTCTCCGGGGTCAGCGCCCCGTCGTTGTTCTCCAGCACGCAGTCGAGCGTCCCGGAGGCCACCGTGCCCGCGTCGCCGACGCCGCGCACGATCTCCACCGAGCCGCCCGACTCCGACCACAGCAGCCGCGACTGCGCCGTGCCGCCGTCGATCCGGGCCGGGGTGCCCGCCATGTCGACCCACGTCCCGTTCAGCAGCATCTCCAGCTTCACCGAGGGCAGGGTCGCCACAGCGTCACCTCCCGCCCTTCACCGGCCTCCAGCCGGGCCCGTAGGCCACCTTCGTCTGCGCGGTTAGCCGGTTGATCCGGCGGGCCGCCGCGTTCGGGTTGGTGTCACCCTTCACGGTGATCTGCTGCACGAACATGCCGCCGCCGGGGCTGGTAGCCATCTGGCTCTGCGCCGCCCGCGACTGGCCGGTGCTGAGAATCCGCGACCCGGTCGGCAGGGACACCAGCTCGGGGCTGTGCCCCATGCCCTCACCGATCCACGTCAAGCCGCCCGGGAAGGACGGGTGGCCGGAAGCGTTCATCCGGATCTGCGCCCGCCCGCCGCCTCCGCCGCTGGTGACGTTGATCGTCGCCTTCTGGTAGCCGGACCGCTTCAGCCCGACCCCAACGAGCACCTGGTGCTTCTTCTTCTCCAGGGCCTTGATCTTCCGATCGATCGCATCGACGCCCTTCGTGTCACCCTCAGACTTCAGCTTCAGCCGCTTCTTGCTCAGGTCGATGATCCGGTCGTCGATCTTCTTCGCCTTCGTCTCGGCATTCTTCGTGTCGAGGTCGATCACCGGCGGATCCTCGGCCATCGAGGACAGGCCCTCGTCGATCGCGCCGATCATCTCGTCGACCTCGCCGAGCTTGACCGCGGAGTCCTTGATCCAGGCCGGGGCCCCGGGGATGCTGGCCATCCAGTCCAGCAGCGCCGCGAGGCCCTGCACCACGGGTCGGATGCCGTACTCGTTGAGCATCGCCAGACCGGGCAGCACGAATTTGCGGATGATGTCCCACAGGCCGGCGAGGCCGGTCGAGAAGAGCCCCCACGCCGCGTTGGCCCCCTGCACCACCTTCGGATTCTGGTCGAGCCAGTCGAGCACACCCTGCCCGGCGTCCATCAGCCCGAGCATCGCCGGCTGAAGCTTCTCCCCGACCGCCTCCTGAAGATCGCCGAAGGTCGCCGACAGGATCTTGGACTTGCGCTCCGCCTCGGGCAGCGACTCGGTGTAGCCGCCGACCTTCTCCTGAAGCAGCTTCATGATGTTCGCGTAGTCCTTGGCCGGGTCGCCGGTGGACTTATACGAGATCCCCAGATCCTTCAGCGCCCGAGTGTTGCCGAGCAGCGCCTTCCCCATCAGCTTCGCCGAGTCGGGGAGGCTCTTCCCGGTCTTGTTCGCGTAGTCGACCAGCAGCGGCGACATGGCCTTGATCTGGCGCCCGTTCAGCTTGAACGCGGCCAGGGTCGCCTGAGAGGCGGCCAGGTCGTCGGCGTCCGCCCCGGTCTTGCGCTGCAGCTCCTGGTTGTACTTCCGCAGAGCTTCGATCGAGACGTTCTGCACCTTCGGGAAGCGCCGGTAGGCGTCCTCCAGCTGCTTCTGGGACTTGTCCGCATCGGCGAAGGCCTTCAGCGCGTCGGCGCCGAAGTCGACCGCGGCCGCGCCGGCCAGAACCAGCCCGCCCGCGATTGCCGCGCCGGCGACCTTCGCGCCACCCTTCAGCCTGTCGAGCTTGCCGTGAGTCACCCCGGCCTGAGTACCGACCCCCTTCAGCGCCTTCGATGCGGTCCGGTCGTCACCGAGCAGGACGAGCTTCAGTGCGGTCTCAGCCATCCCGGCCACCCCCCGTCGGCACCTGCACCAGAGCCACCTGCGCGGCCCCCACCACCTGCTGCTCCTCGCGCCACTGGTCGGCGTAGGCGCGGTACCGGACCCACTCAGCCCAAGTCAGCCGGCGCAGCTGCGGCCACCGCAGCCCATACAGATGCAGCAGCAGGCCCAGCCGGTCATTCACCTGGTCCTCGACGGGCACGGTCTGGTGCCGCCGCCACGAACCCGGAGGGATCACGTCCTTCCGGGGGCCGGGGCGGCCTAGCCTTTTCCCTCGTCGTCATCCCAGAAGTCGAGCCGGTCCCACGTCCAGGCCATGCAGTCGGAGGGGGTGACCTCCTCACCCGCGGCCCGCTTCGCCATCCAGAGCGCCACCGACAGCGAGAATTTGAATTCAGGGTGCTTCTGCTGCTCGGTGTAGTCGCCGAGCGAGTCGACCTCGACGGCGATCGCCAGCACGTCGTCGTAGGTGCGGGCGTCGGTGTAGGCCGAGCCCTGCCCCTTCAGCCAGTGCTCCAGGCGGATCTGCTCGCCGATCGTCAGCGTCTCCAGCGCCGCCCACGGGTAGCGCTGGCCGTCAAGGATGAACCCGTTCACAGCTGAAGCTCCTTCATCAGGTCGGTGATCGTGCCTTCGAGGCGCCGCAGGATTTCGGGAGGTAGGTGCTCGATCGCCCGATCGAATGCCCCGTCCGGGACCGGTTGCGTGACCCAGTGCCAGTCGCTGCGCGCCTGCGTAAGCTCGTTGGCAAAGGTCGGGTGCCGCAGAAACCCCCGGTTGAGCAGCGAGAGCTGCGACTTCTTCCGTGCACCGAGCCATACGTCGACGCCAGTTCGGTGCATCGTCGAGCGCACCGGGGAGCGACCCATTAGGTAGGCCTGTAGGCCGCCTCGCTGAGGCATCTCCTCGACGCCGTACTTGAGCACGTAGCGTCCGATAGCACCCGCCGACTCGCGCAGCCGCTTACGCATCGCGCGGGCCGTCTTCTTGTCGATCGTCTTCAGCTTGTCCTGGAGGCGGCGGTAGTCCTCGGCGCTCACCTTGAAGTCCACCGCCGCCCCCTTCGAATCAGAGCGCCGAGTCCGCCGTGCGATAGGCCGCCTGGAGCAGCGGGTTCGTGTCGTTCTCCAGCGCGGTCCAGTTGCACGAGGCCTTCGTGGTCTCACCGGTCGGCTTGGGCAGCTCGCCCTCCAGCCGGAAGTTCGGCACGTAGAAGTCGGCCGTCTCCTTGTTCGCCCCCAGTGCGCCCGCCTCGAACCGGACCACCAGGGTCAGGTCGGTGTCGGCGAGGAAGGCGTCCCGGTAAACGGTGTCGGAGTACTCGATCCCGATCGTGCCGGTCGCCGCGGCCTGCCCCGGGATCGGGATCGCCTTCTTCCCGCCCTGCCCCGCGAGGTAGCGGGACACGTCGGCGTTGCGGCTGACGTCCATGCTCCAGTTCGTGATGTTCGCCAGCGGCGTCGCGCCCGCACCCAGCACGGTCGTGGTCGGTGCCGTGTATGTCCCGCCGTACAGGTAGGCCCCGGCGAAGCTGAACAGGTTCGGCGCCGACGGGTAGGTGGCCGTCGCGAGCGCCGTCGCGGTCGCCATCTCCCGGGCGTCGATGTCGTACTTCACCTTCAGGATGTCCGCGGCGTCCATCGAGAACCCGAACGACGGGATCACGCAGCCGGCCGCGGTGAACGGGTCGATCGTCGTCGAGCCGTCGGAGCCGATCCGCGGGACGCCCAGCTGGCCGGTGAACGGCTTCAGCGCGCCACCCAGGGTGAACACCATCTGGTAGCCGCCCGTGATCGCGTTCACCGTCGGGGTGCCGCCGAACATCTTGTGGAACAGCAGTCCGAAGCCCTTGCTCAGGACGGCATGGTTCATGCTGGCGCCGTAGTCGCCGTTCGGGGTCACCCGGCGGGCCTTCCGCGGGCCGACCGCGCCGACCCGCATCCCGTTGTCCTGCACCCGGTTCGGCCGGTAGTCGAACCCGTCGCCGGCGTTGACCTCGTAGAACCGGGTCACCGTGACGGGCGTGCCGTAGGTGGTCTCGTCGGCGATGCCGAACTGGGCGTCGAGAACGCTGGACATCACGCCTCCTTGGCGGGCTCGGGAGCCGTGGCCGGCTCAGGGGTGGTGATCTTGGCGGCCAGATGCTCGGCGGCCTTGTCGGCGGGCTGCCAGCCCTGCCGCAGCAGGTTCTCGGCGATCGCGGGGTCCTCGACGGTCACGACGTCGCCGGGCTTCACTCCGACAGCGCGGAGCGCCGGGATATCGGCCTCAAAGGGGCCGGGGTACTTGAGCTTCACGATGCGCTCCTCTGGAGAATGGAGTTGAAGTCGACGGAGAAGAGGACGGCGCACATCGCGCCGCGGTCGGTCATGCGCTGGTCCCACGCCACCGAGGTGAGCGAGGTCTTCGTGACGCCGGGGACGCCCAGCCGGGTATCGGCCCACAGCAGCGCCTGCACCTCGGCCACGATCCCGAAGGCGGCATCCCTTGCCGCCTTCATCACCCCGGAGCCGTCGAAAGCCATCGCCACGCAACGCACCGAGCCGGACTCGGAGCGGGACTGCGCGGTCGCGTTCGGCCACTCCTGCGTGAAGTCGCCCGCGTTGTCGTCGGTACCGGAGCCCCGAGGGTCGGCCATGCCGACGAACAGCAGCT
>CAYZBB010000291.1:0-5308 GCA_964476495.1 uncultured Actinomycetes bacterium
CGAGCCGCAGCCAGAACAGGCAGGCGGACAGCTGCTGCAGGTAGGTGGTCATGCGGCGCCGTCCGCATCGAACAGGGTCGGCATCTCCATCTCGGATTCCAAGGCAGTGAGGTTGGCTACAGCGGTGCGCCAGTAGCTCGGCTTGAGTTCGCAGCCGATCGCCTCGCGCTGGTGCTTGACCGCGACGTACAACTCAGACCCGATCCCGGCGAACGGTGTTCCGACCGTCTCCCCCTGGTTGCTGTACAGCAGGACGCACCTGCGGATGAACTCCAGTTGGAGCGGGGCGATGTGCCGCTCGTCGGCATCCTCGCGAGCCACGGCGACGTTCAGGGTGTCCGACTCGCGGATGCCGAACCACACCGGAGACAGGTTCCCGTCAGGGGTGAGCCATCCTCCCTCGGTGATGTCGGTCCAGATCGGACTGGCCCACTCGATCCAGTCGTCGTTGGTGACCTCGCCCATGATCGCGTCGTGAGGGATGGGCACCTCGTTGCGTCCCGGCTTCTTGAAGATGAGCAGGTAGTCGGCCAGTGCTGGTCTGGAGTGCGAACTGTCACGGTTCTTCGTCTGGAAGGCGAGCGCGAACGACTTGGTGCGGATGCTCTGCGCCTGAGGGTCCTTCCACACGGTGACCTCGCCGTAGAAGATCCACCCCACGGACTGGAACAGGCGGATCACGTCGCCGCGGAAGTCGGTCAGCCCGACGAACCCGTCGACGGCCTTCTTCGTCGCCACCTGCTGAACATGGATGCAGGCGTTGCGGCCGGGCTTCGTGAGGCGGAACTGCTGCTCCACGATGAACCGGTAGTGGTGGATGAACTCAGTACGGCTCGCGCTGTTCCCAAGGTCACGGACAGACGGGCTGTAGGTGTACAGCGAGTCGAACGGCGGGGAGCACACGGACAGGTCCCATGTGTCGTCAGCGAGCTCGGCGAGGCGCTCGCAGGAGTCCCCGAGCATCAGCCGCCAGTGGGTGCCGGCCGCGTCGTCGGTGAGGTACGTGGGGTCGTTCATGCTGATTCCTTGGATTGGGCGCGCCGCATTGAAGCGACGAGGAACGAGGTGATCGCAGCCGCGTCGCGCTCCTTGCGGGCCACGTTGGCGGCGATCTGGGATTCGAGTTCGGAGAGGACGATGTGGGCGTCCACGACCCGGGTCTGGCCGTACCTGTAGCAGCGGCGAATCGCCTGGTAGTACTGCTCGTAGCTGTCCGAGAGGCCCACGAACACCATGCGGGCGCAGTGCTGGTAGTTGAGCCCCTGCGAGGCGATGCCCGGCTTGGTGACGAGTCGGCTGATGGCCCCGTCTGCGAATCCGAGCAGGTAGTCCGCCTTGGCCTCGGGGGTGAGTGAGCCGTGGACGTTGACGGCGCCGACCGCCTTCGCGATCGCGTCGGCTTCGTCATTCAGCCCGCACCAGATCAGCCACGGCTCGTCGGGCTCGGCGGAGATGATCTGTGCGGCTCGCTCGACGCGGGCGTCGAGAGTCTCCCGGCGCACGCGGGCGCGACCCCCCACGCCGCCAAGGTCTGTGGCGAATAGCTGCCCGTCCGCCTCCATGGGGACGTGGACGATCTGCGGAACGATGTTCAGGCCGGGAAGGTCGTATCCGTCGTCGGGATATCCCATGTCAGACGGCTTCCGGATAGCCACCGCCCATGTCGACATCCACCGGTACATCGGCTGCTGGGCGTGGCCCTTCAGCCGCCACCCGTCCTGATCGTGGACAAAGTAGGCCGCGAGCATGTGAGTGCGGGTCATGTGGCCAAGGAACTCGGCTTGATTGGTGAGTTCCTCCGGGTCGTTCGGTGCTGGTGTCGCGGTGCACGACAGCCGGTACGGAACCCCTTCGAACCGATCGATCAGCATTGTCCGCGTCTTGCCGTCTGAGTCCTTGAGGATCGAGGACTCATCCAGCACGACCGCTGCGACCGTGTCGGGGTCGATCTGCTCGACCATCTCGTAGTTCGTGATGTAGAGGCCGGGCTCGGATGGCTGCGACCGCGTGTAGGTCACCACCAATCCGAGCCTCCGGTCAGCCTCTCTGATCGTCTGCTGGCACACGGCCAGGGGCGCTATGATCAGCCCCGTCCCGCCGGCGGATGCATGACGGAGCCACTCAAGCTGCATGACGGTCTTGCCGAGGCCCGTGTCGGCCCAAATCGCGGCCCGTCCAACTCCGAGCGCCCATGACGTAATGGCCGCCTGCCACGGGTGCAGGAATGGGTGCATCGCGGACGCCGGAACGCTGATGCCGGCCCGGTGCGCCCTCGCGGCCTTGCGCTCGAGGAACTCGGTGTAGCTCACGGCAGGTACCTCCATGCAGTGGCGACCAGCTTGTGAGCCAGCCACCGGAACGGATGACGAATCAGTGAGATCACCGGAACTCCTCCGGCAGCAGCTCGTCGGGGAAGTTCCACAGCCCGAGCGCACCCTTGTAGGGGATCGGCTCAGGGAACGGGCGCGGGTTGGCGAGCGTGAGGTGCCACTGATCGGGCATCGCCCACTTAGAGCAGAATCCGTACACGCTGTAGTACGGGTCTACCGGGTAGTCGTCCCAGCACTCGTCGGCGTGATGGATGCGTGCCGTCAGGTCTACGACGCCGAGCGCGACCCCGAATCCGAGGTCCTTCACGCGGCCAGCAGGGCGGGTGACCCCGATGACATCCAGTGCGTCTACCGCGCTTCCGAACTCATCGGGATCGAGTGCCTTTCCTGCGTGGATGACGAGCGGCCCGCGGTAGCTGCCTGCGATGTTGCGGGTGCGGTTCTCGACGTCCTTACCGCCGTGCATGATCGCCCACGCCCACGGCTGGCGGACGGTGATGGCCTTCACGACCGGGCCCCCATTCCGGTGATGGCGTTGAGGGCGTCAGTGCGGAAGTCCTCTGCCCTGCGCGACTCCCGATCCCAGGAGTTGCGTCCCGACGGCTTCGTGACGGGGATGCCCTCGATGGTTCTGCGCACATCCAGCAGGGTCCGCTCGCGCTCGATCTGTCGGGCCTGCTCGATCAGGTCGGCGCCGATGACCACGGGCGGCGGGGTGGGGCGCTGGTAGCGGCCGTAGGTGCTCACCGGAGCCCACCCGCCGCGATCGCGGTGCGGAACAGCACCGAGGCGAAGAACAGGCCCATGCCGAGCCCGACCACGGCGCCCAGGACGACGGCCAGCACCACCGCGCCGCCCTTGCTGCTGCGCTCGGTGGGGATGGCGTGCTCGTACCACTCGTTCGTCTCGGGGCGCCACTCAGTGACGTGGATGCGCTTGCGGCCTCTGGCGCTCATCGCAGGCCCTCTTCGCCAATAGCGGCGACGGCCTGCCCGAGGTAGGCGAACCCGACGCGGGTCCGGTCGGCGGCCGAGTCGTAGGAGGTCTCGACGGCGACGAGGTACTCCCGCAGGAGGCTCGGGCCCTTGACCTCGGCGAGGATCCCGCGGCAGTCGCCGGGGTAGGTCGCGTGCCCGGCCAGCGGCTTGATCGGCTCGCCGGTCGCGGGATCGTTCAGGACGGTGACGCCCAGGGCAACATTCTCGTTCATTGCTTCCTCCTTGCATGCGAAAGCCCGCCGCGAACTGCGACGGACTGAAGATGGGGTGGCTCGGCTCACCCCCCGATGAGCCGGGCCGGGTGCCGCTACGCCCCCCGGGTGGTAGCGGCAGGCCTGATGACGGGGATGCGCTGCCCGCCCTCGGTGAGGAGGAAGGAGCGCCCCCGGGTGTCGGTGAGCGGGATCGCGGCTGGCTGGTCGTTGCCGGTGCGCCGGACGCACCAGCCGGACTCGTAGGCCTCCCACGGGTGTAGGTGGGCCCACGAGTGGCAGGAGCGGCAGAGCAGCGTGCAGTTGGCCAGGTTGTGCGGGTCCGGCCCGCCGCGCCCCTGCCGGTGGTGCACGTCACTGCCGTTGTCGCCGCAGCGCTCGCAGCGTCCCTTGGCGCGGTGGATCACCAGCACGCGGGCCTCGCCGTAGACCGGGTCGGCCTCGAACGTCTGCCGGATCGACGTGCGCCTGCGGATGCGAGAGCGCTTCATCAGTACGGCGGGATGGCCGGCTCGGGTCCGCCGATCGCCATCACGCCGAGCAGGCGGTCCATGCCCGCAGTCACCTGCGCGGCCGCGGACTGCTTCACCTCCGGAGTGAGAACCACGGTCACCGACTCGCCGCCGGGGCGCACGGTTGCGTACTCCACGACCACCCCGTTCGAGTCGACCACTTCTTCCCCGGACACCATGAGGCCGGCCACGAGCGCGGAGCGGAACGACGAGCGGACCATGCGGACCACCTCCACCTCGTCGGGGTAGTTGGCCTCGACGTAGGCGAGCAGCTCGGCGTCATCGACCGCGACAGACGGCTTGCGGACGGTGACGGTGACGCGGCCCAGCGGGGTCTCGAACGTCTTGCCGCCGGTCTCCTGCCGGACGCGCATCACCTTCGCCTCCGCCTGGTCGGCGGCCTCCCTCAGGCCGGTCTGCAGGGCGCGGATCACGGCGAGTTCCTCGGCGGCGTTCATGTCGCTGACTCCAGTTCCTCGGCGAGCTTCAGGACGTCGGACACCGACTCGGGGTTGAGCCCGCGAGCCTCCATGGCCGCCTTGACCCATGCGCCCACCTGATCCTCAGGGAGGTCCGGGTTGGCTCTGGACGCGGCAGCCACGGCGCGCTTCTTGATGGCGAAGAGCGGGGACGGCTCCCGCTTCTCCTCGCGCCGCTCGTCGCGGCGGGCGCGGGGCGCCTGCTGCGCCTGCTGCCCGTCGTCGTCCTCGTCGGTCACGATGCCCGTCATGGCCCCCAGCAGGTAGCGGCGGGCGTAGGTGATGGACGAACCCAGCTGCTGCGCGTTCGTCCCGAACAGCGGCAGGCACGCCTCCAGTTCCTCGCCGGAGGAGTGCAACAGCTTGCCTACCATCTCGTACCCGCGCTCGGCCGAACGGGGCAGGCAGGTGAAGCTCAGCCCGTGCGCAGCTAGCAGCGGGTAGGCGACCTGCGTGATCGCAGCGAGGTCGGCGTATCGGTACTTGTAGGTTCCGGTGTCGGCGGTGTTGCCCTTGGCGACCGCTGTGACGGCCCCCTGGAACGCGGACAGTGCGGCCGCGATCCCTCGGTGTTCGGTCATACCCCTTCTCCTTCCGTGCAGTTGTCGCAGGGCACCTGGACGGCGACGCCGTCACGCACCGTCCAGCGCTCGCCGGTGTCGCCACACGACGGGCACCACGGGTCGAATTCCTGCTCGGCGTGGTTGTAGTCGTCCTGCTCTGGCGTCGGTGTGGCGAGCGTCATGCCGCTCTCCCGGCCGCGAGCGTGTCGATGCA
>CAYZBB010000292.1:0-5304 GCA_964476495.1 uncultured Actinomycetes bacterium
TGCGACGCGCCTACCGTGCGACGATCGCCGGCCAGTTCCGCGGCCACCAACGCCAACCCGCCGCACCGGCCGGTTCGACGATGGAGTGGACGCCGGCACCGGGCGAGCAGATCGTGCTCGTTGTCGGCGCCACGGGCGGAGCTGGTGCGTCGACGGTGGCGCTGGCCCTGGGCAGCTGTGCAGTCGAAGCGCGGGTGGTGGAGTGCTGCACGGTCGCGTCCTCAGGGTTGGCGGGGGCGAGCAGCGCCGAGATGGGCGTCACTGCCAACGGCTGGGTGCAGGGGACCCGCGGCGAGGTGCTGATCGAGCGGCGCCGCGATCGCGTCCCCAGCCTTGAAGCGATGCCGGTCCCGTCACAGTCAACCCGACCGTTCATCGTGCTGGACGTGTCCATCGACGTCGACCTGCTGGTGGCCAGCCCGGGCTGGCTCGGCCAGCTGGCCCGCACCCTGCCCGGGGTGGTTGTGGTGTCGCGGCCAACAGTGCCGGGGTTGCGGCGGCTGGAAGCAGCCACCGTCCTGCTGGCCGATCGGGTCCATGCGGTCCTAACCGGCACGCCGAAGCGGTGGCCGCGCGAGCTCGAGCAGCAACTCGGACCAATAGGTCGGCGGCTGCGGGCCGAGGGCCGTCTGACTGATCTGCCGCACGATCCGCGCCTGGCGGTCGAGGGCATCACCACCGATCCGCTGCCGGCCGCGCTGCTGACGGCCGTCGCACCCCTGCTTCACAGCCTGAGAGGAACCTCCCAATGACTATCGCCACCCTCGCCGCTGGTTTGAGTCCGGCGCTGATCCCTTTGGAGATCTGCCCGAAGGCGCCGCCTGGGGCGCAGCAGTACGCCGATGACATCACCGGCTACGTGTTGTGGGCGGTGATCATCTTGTTCGCGGTCGGGGTGATCGTGGCGATCGGCGCGATCGTGGCCGGCCGGATCTTCAACATGCCGCACGCCAGCAAGGCCGGCATCGTCGGCATCTTCGTCGTCGTCCTGGCCGCGATCGCGTTCGTCGTCGCCCCCGGGATCGTCGACAGCATCCTCGGCAACGGCTGCATCTAGGCAAGCTGACCATGCCCACCAACCGTGGATTCCGCCCCCGGGCCGATGCTGGGCCTTGGAGCCGCAACCGGCTGCTGGCGATGCTCGCCGGCATAGCCGTCGCGCTCGGGCTGCTGATCACAGGTCTCGGGATGGCCGTGGTGTCCGCGATCACCACACCGGACGCGGCCACCCCCGTGACGACGCTGCCGTCTGCGGATGCGGTGGTGGTGTCGGTGCGGGATCGGATCGCGGCCGCGCGGATGGCCGCCGTCGATGAGGACGCGGCGTTTACCCCTGACCCGGCTACCGCTGTGGCGCCTCAGATCGTGGTGCCGGTCGCGACGGTTGAGGCCGGGCCGGCGGGGGTGCCGTCGGGTTTCCCGCGGACGCCGGAGGGCGCGGTTGGCCAGTTGGCGGCGATCGAGAAGACCGTGCTGGAGTCGATGAGCCTGCCCGTGACCCGGGACATCCACCGGGCATGGGCTGAGCCGGGCGGACCGGGTGTGGAGGAGTGGGAACTGACCCGCAACGTTGTGTCGTTCCTGGCCGCCGGCCGCCAGGGCGGGCAGGCCAAGGACGTCACCACCATGGTCACCGTCACCCCGATGGCCGGCATGGTGAAGGGCAGCGACGGGCCGCAGTGGACGCTGGCGTGTGTCTTGATGGATGTGCAGGTCGCGATCCGGACCGAGGCCCGGATGGGTTATGGGTTCTGCTCCCGGATGCAGTGGAACCCCACCGAGCAGCGCTGGCTGATCGGCGCCGGCGCCCCGCCCGCCCCAGCCCCGTCCACCTGGCCCGGCTCTACCGCCGCCGCCGAAGCCGGGTGGCTGACCTGGACCGACGAGATGGAGCAGTAATGCCGTGGGATCCGTTCTCGAAGCTGGCCTCGACCGCGGCACAGATCGTCACCGACGCGTGGACCGCCGGCTGGCTGAGTGTGTGGAACGCCGGGCTGTGGGTGCTGCGGCTGGTGTTGTCGTGGATGGACGCCTGGCTCACCCCCGACCTGTCCGCCGACGGGCCGGGACACGACCTGTACCAGGTGACGTTCTGGATCGCCGGGGTGCTGGTGGTGATCATGCTGGTCGTCCAGCTCGGCATCGCCGCCGGCCGCCGAGACGGCAAGAGCCTGGCGCGGGCCGCGGTCGGCCTGGTCCAGTTCGCGGTCCTGACCGGCGGCTGGGTCGCCTACACCGTCGCGGTCACCGCAGCGGTCGGTGGGCTGACCCGCTCGGTCATGGAGCAGCTGCTGGGTGTGACGTCGTGGAACTCGTGGCATCCGTGGACCAGCTTCGACACCAAACAGGTCACCGACGCCGGCCTGGCGACCGTGCTCGGCCTGCTGGGGTTGTTGATGTGGATCGCCGCGATCGGGCACCTGCTGGTGATCCTGGCTAGGGATGCGGCGTTGATGGTGCTGGTCGCGACCGGCCCGATCGCCGCCGCCGGGCTGGTCAACGACAGCACCCGGGCCTGGTTCTGGAAGGCGTTCCGCTGGTTCCATGCCGCGGTCGCCACCCCGCTGCTGGTGGTGATCGTGACCGGGGTCGGCACCAAGTTCGCCGAAGGCGTGGCCGCCGGCAAGTCCGGAACGATCGAAGCCTCGGTCGGGACAACCCTGCCGGCCGTGGTTCTGATCTGCATCGCGGTGATCTCCCCGGTCGCACTGTTCAAGCTCCTCGCCTTCGTCGACCCCGGCACCGCCTCCGGTGCCTCGATGCGCGCCGGCCTGCAGGCCACCGGCGGCCTGCAGGGACTCCTCCGCGGCCACCCCGCCGCCACCGGCGACGACGACACCGCCTCCGCGACGTCGGGCGGACAGTCGGCGGGGGAGGCGAGCGCGGACGCGGCCACCACCAGCCGGGTCGCCGGTGTGGTGCAGCAAGCCGGATCATTCCTGGGCCCGGTCGGTGCCGGGCTCGCGGCAGGCATCGGCGTCATGACCCGGGTCGGGTCGATAGGCACCTCGGTGCTCACCGACATGACCAACCAGGAAGGCGTCGGCCACAACACCTACCAGCCCGACTACCAGGACGGCCGCCGCGACGGCGCCGCCCGCGCGAACCGGGAAGCCAACGCTACCGACGACCCACTACCCAACGAACCGCCCAGCCCCGGCGGGCCGAGCACCAGCCAGCCCAGCGACACCGACAGCCCCAGCAGCCCTGGAGCGTCCGCGGCGTCCGCACGGACGACCTCGGGCGGGTCCGGCTCGGCCGGAGCCGCCGGATCAAGCGGTGCGGCCGGAGCTGGTGGTGCGTCGGCAGCCGAAGTGGCCGTGGTGGCCCTGTAGACGGAAATGAGGAGGATGGCGATGGCTGCGGTGTATGGCGACTACACCCGGGACCGGGTGGGCATGTTCTTCGGGCTGACCGGCGTCCAGCTGGGCATCCTGGTCGCAGCCGCTGTTCCGGCGCTGTGGGCCCTGCAGACCCAATGGTGGGGCCTGTTCGCCGGCGCCGCGCTGGGCTGGGCGATCATGCTGGTCCTGGTCGTCGTGCCGGTCCGCGGCCGTTCGGCCACCGGCTGGCTGCTCGCCGCCATGGCGTACGCGGCCGGGGTGGTGCTGCGCTGGTCCCGGTGGCGGTCCCGTGCGGCGAAGGGACAGGCGACCGGGCTGGATGATCCGGACCTGCCGGGGGTGCTGGCCGGGATCAGGGTGCATGACGGCCCGCCGACTGGGCCGACGAACATCCGGATCGCGATCGTCCAGGACCGGGCCAGCCGGGTGTGGGCAGCCACCGCGGCGATCAGCCACCCCGGCCTGGCGTTGGCTGATGCGGCGGAGCGGGACAGCCAGGGCCGCGGTCTGACCTCGCTGTTGAACGCGTGCGCCCGTACCGAGCTGGTGTCCGAGGTGTTGTTCCTGATCCGTTCGGTGCCCGACGACGGCGCCGAACGCGCCCAGTGGCTGGCCACCCACCAACCCGCTGGCGCCCCGGAGCTGGCGCGCAGGGTGAACGCCGAGATGGCCGCCACTTTGACCTTGGCCGGGGTCCGGACCGAGGCGTTCTGCACGATCGTGGTGCCCGAGTCCCGGCTGTCCCGGGAGGCCAAGGAGTTCGGCCGCGGGATCGATGCGCGCGCCCGGGCGTTGACCATGCTGATGGGCGAGGTCGAAACCCACCTGCGGACCGGGCTGCGGATCAACACCGTGGAGTGGCTGACCTCGCCGCAGCTCGCCGCCGCGGTCCGTACCGGGTTCGCTCCCGGCGACCGTGCCGGGATCATCGAAGCCTTCGCTGCCCGCGACACCGACCCGGGTGTGAACGCCGACGTGCCCTGGGTCCAGGCCGGCCCCTCGGGTGCGGAGCTGGCGTCGCGGCACTACACCCACGACGCGTGGCACAGCATCGCCGCCACCTTGCGGCTGCCGGCGAGGGGCGCGGTGCTGGGCGCGCTGGCGCCGGTACTGGTCCCGACCGAACCCGGGGAGCGGCGCTCGATGGTGGTGGTGTTCCCGATCCTGCCCGCCGGGGCCGCGGACCGGCAGACCCACACCGCCGAGACCGCCGCCGACATGGGCGAAGCACTGCGCAGCCACGCCGGGGTCAAGACCCGCGCCAAGGACCGCACCAACCTGGCCCGCACCCGCGGCCTGGACGCCAAACTCGCCTCCGGCAACGCCCTCATCCGGCCCTACGCCGTCGCCTGCACCACCGTGCCCGCGACGATGCGGATCGCCGAGTTCGGCCGCCGCCTCGACGGATCGATCCGTCGCGCCGGGTTCGCCCCGCTACGGCTCGACCTAGCCCAGGACGCCGGGTTCGCCGCCGCCAACATGCCCCTCGGCGTCGGGCTGGACCGCAAGGCCGACCAGTGAAACGCCACCTCCAACCCGACGGCAGGGGAGTCGGCCGGCTCCTGGCCGACTTCGGCCACCAACTCCCCATCCAGCCCGCCGCTGAGCCTGTCACCCGGGAGCCGCGGCTGTTCCAGCCGGTGCCCCGGCGTGGCCTGCGGCGCCCGGATCGTGGTTGGTCGCCGGCGGCGGCTCCGGTGTCGGTGTGGCGGATGACCTCCGATCAGGCGCCGGTGTTGTGGCCGTTCGTGACCAGCCCGGCGATCCCGCCGCGCGGCGCCCAGATCGGTATCGACTACCTGTCGCGGACCAGCTTCCACGCCGACCCCAACGGCTGGGTCCTGGACGAGACCATCCCGGTGTCCAACCCGAACATGATCACCTTCGGCAAGCCCGGCATGGGCAAGTCCGCGACCGTGAAAGCGTTCGTGCTGCGCATGCTCGGCTTCGGCTACAAGGC
>CAYZBB010000293.1:0-5285 GCA_964476495.1 uncultured Actinomycetes bacterium
CTGGAGGACCTGGCCTCGGGCTACCACAAGTTCTACGACTCGGTCCGGGTGCTGCCGCTGGGCTCCGAAGACCCCGGACCGGCGACGATATCCCGACTGTGGTTGTGCGCCGCCACCCGCCAGGTGCTCGCGAACGGCCTGGCCGTGCTCGGCGTCGACGCCCCGGAGCGGATGTGAGGACCCATCCCGCGGGGCCGCGGTCGGGTGAACTGCATCCCGACCGGCCCGGTCACGGCGCGCCCACCGACCTGAACCGCCTGGACCCGGCGGTCTGGCCGCGCGGCGCGAGCCGCAACGACGCCGGTGCGATCAGCCTGGCCGGCGTCGACGTCCGTGACCTGGCGGCGGCCCACGGCACCCCGCTGATGGTCATCGACGAGGCCGACTTCCGCGGCCGCTGCCAGGATTTCGCCGACGCGTTCGGTGGCGTGGGCAGCGTGCACTACGCCGGCAAGGCGTTCCTGTGCAGCGAGGTCGTCCGCTGGCTGGACGACGAGGGATTGTCGTTGGACGTGTGCACCTCCGGCGAACTGCGGCTGGCGTTGCGCGCCGGCTTCCCGCCGGCCCGGATCGCGTTGCACGGTTCGAACAAGTCCGACGCCGAGCTGGCGCTGGCCGTCAAGCACCGGGTCGGCGCCGTTGTCATCGACTCCTTCCACGAGATCGCAAGGTTGGCAGGTCTTGTCGAGCACAGGGCGGACGACCCGGTGCCGGTGATGATCCGTGTCACGGTCGGCGTCGAGGCGCACACGCACGAGTTCATCGCCACGGCGCACGAGGACCAGAAGTTCGGTTTCTCGCTGACCGGTGGCGACGCCGCCGAGGCGGTGCGGCGAGTCCTGGCCCTGCGTGGCCTGCGGCTGGTGGGGCTCCACTCGCACATCGGCTCACAGATCTTCGACCCGTCCGGTTTCGAGGTGGCCGCGCACCGGGTGGTCGGGCTGCTGCGGCAGATCGTGCAGGAGCACCCGCAGGTCCTGGAAAGTCTGGTCAGCTTGAATCTTGGCGGCGGGCTCGGCATCGCCTACACCTCCGACGACGACCCACCGGAACCCCAGGTGATGGCCAAGTCGCTGCTGGAGATCGTCACCCGCGAATGCCAGATCGCCGGCCTGACGGTCCCGGCCGTCGTCGTGGAACCCGGCCGGGCGATCGCCGGCCCGGGCACGATCACCGTCTACGAGGTTGGCACGATCAAGGACGTGACCCTGGACGGCGGGCTGACCCGCCGGTACGTGTCGGTGGACGGCGGGATGAGCGACAACATCCGCACCGCCCTGTACGACGCCGACTACACCGTCACCCTGGCGTCGCGGTCCTCCGATGCGCCACCGGTGCCGTGCCGGGTGGTCGGCAAGCACTGTGAGAGCGGTGACATCGTCGTCCGCGACTGCTACCTGCCCGCGGACCTGGCGATCGGCGACCTGGTCGCGGTGGCCGCCACCGGTGCCTACTGCTATGCCATGGCCAGCAACTACAACCGGGTGCCACGACCGGCCGTGGTCGCGGTGTCGGACGGGGCGGACCGAGTGCTCCTGCGGCGCGAGACCGACGACGACCTGATGCTCCTGGAGACGCGGTGACCGGCCCGAACGACGAGCCCGCCGAGCGGGCCCCGAAGCCGCCGTCCCTGGTCCCCGGCGTCGTCCTGCTGATCGTGGCCGGGGTGCTCATCGTGATCACCCTGATCAAGCCCGACCTGCCGCGATGGCTGACCATCTGCATCGCGGTCGCCGCGATCGTCGTCGTGGTACTGCTGTTGATCTACGCGTTCCGGGTCTTCCGGGACGTCACCAGGCCGGGAGGGTCGCGATGAGCACGGGCCGCGCGGGCGAGTTCGAGGCAGC
This sequence comes from uncultured Actinomycetes bacterium, assembly GCA_964476495.1. Taxonomy (GTDB): domain Bacteria; phylum Actinomycetota; class Actinomycetes; order Mycobacteriales; family Nakamurellaceae; genus Nakamurella. The sequence continues at coordinate 1,848 of CAYZBB010000293.1, forward strand.
GGTCCGGGTCGGCGTCCTCGGTGCCGGCGTGGTCGGCTCCCAGGTGGTTCGGCTGCTGATCGAGCAGGCCGACGAGCTGACGGCGCGGGTCGGCGCAAAGCTGGAATTGGCTGCGGTGGCGGTGCGACGCCCGGACCGCCACCCGGACATCCCGCCGAGCCTACTCACCGCCGACGCCTCGGCGGTGGTGGCCGATCCCGACATCGACGTGGTGGTGGAGGTGATCGGCGGCATAGACCCGACCAGGGACCTGCTGCTGGCGGCGCTGAAGCGCGGCGCCGGGGTGGTCACCGCGAACAAGGCGCTGCTGGCCGAGCACGGCCCGCAGCTGTACCAGGCGGCGGATGCCGCCGGCGCCGACCTGTACTTCGAGGCCGCGGTCGCTGGGGCGATTCCGCTGATCCGGCCGCTGCGCGAGTCGCTGGCCGGGGACCGGATCGTGCGGATCATGGGCATCGTCAACGGCACGACGAACTTCATCCTGTCCAACATGGTGGACACCGGCATGGGCTATCACGAGGCGCTGGCGGAGGCGACTCGACTGGGCTACGCCGAGGCGGATCCGACCGCCGATGTGGACGGGTTCGACGCCGCGGCCAAGGCTGCGATCATGGCCTCGATCGGCTTCCACACCCGGGTCGGTGCGTCCGACGTCTATCGGGAGGGCATCGCCCGGGTGTCCGCAACGGACATTGCCGCTGCTCGTGAGATCGGTTGTACGGTCAAGCTTCTGGCGATCTGTGAGCGCATCCCCAGCGTCGATGGAAGCCGTCACAGTGCAGTGTCGGCGCGGGTGCACCCGGTGATGCTGCCGACCACGCACCCGCTGGCCGCGGTGGACGGCGCCTACAACGCCGTGTACGTGGAGGCCGAGGCCGCGGGCCGGCTGATGTTCTACGGACCCGGCGCGGGTGGGGCGCCGACCGCGTCGGCCGTGCTCGGCGACCTGGTCGCGGTGGCCCGCAACAAGGTTGCCGGCGGGCGCGGCCCGCGCGAGTCGTCCTACGCGGCGCTGCCGATCCTGCCGATGGGCCAGGTGTTGTCCCGCTACCACATCAGCCTGGACGTCGACGACAGGGCCGGTGTGCTGGCCGTGGTGGCCACCGCGTTCGCAGACGCGGGGGTATCCATCTCCACCGTGCGGCAGGAGGGCGGCGGGGACGACGCCCGGCTCGTGGTCGTCACGCACAGCGCCCCGGACGCGGCACTGGCCGCCACGGTGCGGCGGCTGGCCGGTCTGGACGCGGTGCGGGCGGTCACGTCGGTCATGCGGGTGATGGGGGACCTGCGATGACCCATGCGCCCGCATCGACATCGTCCGGCGCCCGCGGCGTGACCGGGATCGGTTGGCCCGGACTGATTGCCGCTTACCCGGACCGGGTCGCGGTGCCACCCGGCGCCAGGGTCGTCACCCTTCTGGAGGGTGGCACCCCGCTGGTGCCGGCGCCCACCCTGTCCGAGCGCCTGGGGGTGCAGGTGCACCTGAAGGTCGAGGGTGCGAATCCGACCGGATCGTTCAAGGACCGCGGGATGACCGTGGCGGTCACCCATGCGCTCGCCCGCGGTGCCCGGGCGGTGATCTGCGCCTCCACCGGCAACACCTCGGCGTCGGCCGCCGCCTACGCCGCCCGCGCCGGCCTGACCAGCGCGGTGCTGATCCCGCAGGGCAAGATCGCGGCGGGCAAGCTGGCCCAGGCGGTCGCCTACGGCGCGCGGATCCTGCAGATCGAGGGCAACTTCGACGACTGTTTGGAACTGGCCCGCAAGACAGCGGCCACCACCCAGGACATCGAGTTGGTCAACTCGGTCAACCCGGTGCGCATCGAGGGTCAGAAGACGGCGTCCTTCGAGATCTGCGATGTGCTCGGCCGCGCGCCGGACGTGCACTTCCTGCCGGTCGGCAACGCCGGCAACATCACCGCGTACTGGAAGGGTTACCGCGAGTACCACGCCGACGGCGTGGTGGACGGTCTGCCCCGGATGTTCGGGTTCCAGGCGGCAGGTGCCGCGCCACTGGTGCTCGGCCATCCGGTGACCGACCCGGACACCATCGCCACGGCGATCAGGATCGGCGCACCGGCGTCCTGGGCCGGTGCCATCGCCGCCCGAGACGAATCGAACGGCCTGATCGACATGGTCAGCGACGAGCAGATCCTGGACGCCTACCGGCTCCTCGCCTCCACCGAGGGGGTATTCGTCGAGCCCGCTTCCGCGGCGTCGGTGGCCGGGCTCATCGCGACCGCCGCTGATGGTCGACTGCCGGGCGGCTCCGTCGTCGTGTGCACGGTCACCGGCAACGGCCTGAAGGACCCGGACACCGCGATGGGATTCATGACCGACCCGGTGGTGCTACCGGTCGCGGCCGAGGCGGTCACCGACGCGCTTGGGCTCACCGGATGAGAGCGGGACACACCGGATGAGGGCGGGACACACCGGATGAGGGCGGACGAGGTCCTGGGTGCGGAGTTCACGATCCGTGTGCCGGCCACCTCGGCGAACCTGGGACCCGGCTTCGACAGCTTCGGCCTCGCCCTGGCCCGCTACGACCAGGTGGCCGCGTGCAGGGTGGACGGCCCACTGCAGATCAGCGTCTCCGGGTTCGGCGCCGGCGTCGTGCCGCTTGACGATCGTCACCTGGTCGTCCGGGCGATCGCCCGCGCCTACCACGACGTCGGCGGGCATCTGCCGACAGTGCGATTGACTTGTGACAACCGCATCCCGCACGGCGGCGGGCTGGGCTCGTCGGCGTCCGCGATCGTGGCCGGTCTGCTGCTCGGGCGGGAGCTGATCACGGCCGACGGTGGTCCGCGGCTGTCCGACCGGCGGATCCTGCGGATGGCCACCGACATGGAGGGCCACCCCGACAACGTTGCCCCGGCCCTGCTCGGCGGGTTCACGCTGGCCTTCACCGACGACGACGGGGCTCCGGTGGCGGTTCGCCGCGACGTGCATCCCGACGTCCGGGTGGTGGTGTTCGCCGCGGAGGAGTCCAGCTCGACGCATCACACCCGGGGTCTGCTGCCGGCCACCGTGCCGCACGCCGACGCCAGCGCGAACGCGGCCGCCGCGGGGTTGCTGGTCCACGCGCTGACCACCGACCCGTCATACCTGTTGCCGGCCACCCGCGACCGGCTGCACCAGCCCTACCGCGCTGCCGCGATGGCCGCATCGGCGGCGCTGATGACCGAGTTGCGCGACCAGGGCATCGCCGCCGTCGTCTCCGGCGCGGGACCGTCCGTGATCGCCCTGGTCACCGGGGACTTCGACGTGTCGCGTTGGCGCCGGCCGGGTTTCGACGCGGCCTTCGTGCCGGTGTGCACGCAGGGCGCACAGCTGGTCGCCTGAGCGAGGCTTGCCGAGCGAATCATCGACGCCGAGCGAGGCTTGCCGAGCGAATCATCGACGCCTGAGCTCGCGCGACACGCTCACCCTTGGTTG
>CAYZBB010000294.1:0-5215 GCA_964476495.1 uncultured Actinomycetes bacterium
TGCGCGATGATGCAGAAGTTGCGGATCAGCTCCGGCGGGGTGAACGTGCGGTGCGCACGGGCAGCGAGACCAGATGTCACGGCAGTCTTTCTCGGTCCTGGTGGGCGGGGGCGGTCGGACGACCACCTATCGTCCCACGGTGGGCGGCCGGACCCCGGCTCGACGCCGGGAACCCGGACCAGAGGATGCGGTATGACGGTCCTACGCGCGGCTGGGCCGGAGCGCGCAGGCGCGGGAGCATCTGGTCCTTGCCGAGCTGGGCGCTGCCGGCGCTCAGCGAGGAGGGATACGGCCGGATGATCCGCGGCGGCGTGCGACGGCTCCGAAAGCAGTTGGGACCCTGAATCATCGGCGGCGCGCGGTCGTGATCAATTCCCCGTAGGCTCACCCAGCTGCTTCCGCCTGCGCTGCAGCAGCGCCCGTTCGGCCGGGTTGTCGGTGAGCTCCATCGCCCGGTCGTAGGCGGTGGCGGCCTCGGCTGGCCGGTCCAGCCGGCGCAGCAGGTCGGCGCGCGCAACGTGCCAGGCGTGGTAGTCGACGAGCGTCAATTGCTCGACGAGGTCGAGCCCAACCGCGGGTCCGTCCAGTTCGGCCACCGCCACGGCCCGGTTCAGCTCCACGATCGGCGACGGAAGTACCACCCGGAGCTGGTCGTACAGGGCGACGACCTGACCCCAGTCGGTGCGGTCGGCCGTGACCGCGTCGGTGTGCACGGCGTTGATTGCCGCCTGGATCTGGTACGGACCCGGGCGGTTCAGGCGCAGGCACTCGCGCACCAACTCGTGGCCCTGCGCGATCAGTGGCCGGTCCCAGGCGGACCGGTCCTGCTCGTCCAGGGTGATCAGCACCCCCTCGGCCATCCGGGCCGGCCGTCGAGCCCGGGTGAGCAGCATCAGCGCGAGCAGGCCCGTGATCTCCGGCTCGTCGGGTAGCAGCGTCCGCAGGATCCGGGTGAGCCGGATCGCCTCGGCGCACAGTTCGTCCCGGATCGGGTCCCCGCCCACGGTGGTCAGGTATCCCTCGTTGAAGATCAGGTACAGCACGGCCAGCACCCCGCCGAGCCGGCGGGACAGGTCGGCGGACTGCGGGACCCGGTACGGGATACCAGCGGTCTTGATCTTGCGTTTGGCCCGGGTCAGACGCTGGGCCATCGTCGTCTCGGGGACCAGGAACGCCTGCGCGATCTCGGCAACGGTGAGTCCGCCGAGCAGCCGCAGGGTCAGTGCGACGCGGGCCTCCGGGGCCAGTGCCGGGTGGCAGCAGGTGAAGATCAGCCGGAGCCGGTCGTCGGTGATCGCTCCGACCTGCTCGGTGACGGCGCCCGCTTCCATGAACGGATCGGGCCGGTTGGACGTCATGGCGGCGGCCTCTGTGTGTCGGGCATCGCGGGTGGCTTCTCGGCGCACCCGGTCGATGGCCTTGTTGGCGGCGGTGGTCGCCAGCCACGCGCCGGGGTTCGGTGGCCGGCCCCGCTCAGGCCAGTTCTGCAGCGCGACGACGAGCGCGTCCCCCAATGCCTCCTCGGCCAGGTCGATGTCGCCGAAGCGCCGGATCAGGGTGGCGACGAGTCGACCGTGCTCGGCCCGGAACACCTGCTCGATGTTCCGGGCCGTCACGTCATCGGGGCGATCCAGTCCTCCGCGGCGAGCCATGGGTCCATTGTTCGGGCCTCCGTTCGTCGCGGGTCACCGGATCGGTCAGGCCTCACCCTGGAATGGGCGCACCTCGACCCGGCCCTCGCAGGCCGTCGAGCCCTGCCGGGCCCACTCGATGGCGGCATCCAGGTCGGGAGCCTCGATCACCCAGAAGCCGCCGAGGTACTCCTTGGTCTCGGAGAACGGTCCGTCGGTGATGATCGCCTCCGCGCCGCGGCCGTCGACGACGGTGGCCGACTCGATGCCCTGCAGCCCCCCTGCGAACACCCAGGCCCCCGCCTCGCGGACCTTCGTGTTGAACTCGTCGACCTGCTTGAACATCCGCTGCATGTCCTCGTCGGAGATGTTGGCAACCTCGTCGGCGGACTCGTGGTGAACGGAAAGCATGTACTGCGTCATGGTGTGCTCCTTGTGGTTTCGGGTACCGCTGGTGGTGGATGGCCGGCCGGCGACCGGTCGCCGGATCAGACGGGGATGTCGGTGGTGGTCACCTCCTGACCATCGACGATGGAGAACTCGCCGCGGGTGAACCTGGCCGGTTCGAGCACCAGGTGCGTCGCACCCGCCGCGGTCGTGCGCTGCGACACGGTGCGGAACGCGGTCGGCCGGGTGTGCTCGTCGAACAGCCGCTTGCCGGACCCCAGCGCGACGGGGAAGACGAGCAGCCGGTACACGTCGACCAGGCCGGCGTTGTGCAGGGTCTGGGCGAGTCGCCAGCTGCCATGAACCTGTAGTTCCCGACCCGGGCGCTCCTTGATCTGCCGGATCCCGCCCACGATGTCGTCCCGGATGACCGTGGTGTCTCCCCAATCAGCCTGCGCGTCGCGCAGGGTGGTCGAGACCAGGTACTTGGGGAAGGTATTGAGCACCTTCGCCACCAACTCGTCCTGTTTCGGGTAGGCGCGCCAGTAGGGCTCCATCATCTGGTACGTGCTGCGGCCCAACAGCACCCCGTCGGCGTTGGCGAACCATTCGCCGTCCACGATCCGGCCGAAGTCCTCGTCGACGTGAGGCACGACCCAACCACCGCCGGTGAACCCACCGGTGGTGTCCTCGTCCGGGCCGCCGGGGCCCTGCATGACGCCGTCGAGGCTGACGAAGATGTTCAGGCTGAGTCTCACGGCTTGGCTCCTTCGGGGCGGATGATTGCGTCGATCTCGCTTGTCACCATCACCACGAACGGCGCGGCGCGCAGACGACACCCCCCGGCCGAAACTCTTGAGGATTCGTCCGCGCCGGGCCCGACCTGTCTACCGTGGCCGGGTGGCCGAGCCGGAATCCCCCCGCGTGCGGGTGTGGCCGATGTACGTCGGCGGGTTTCTCGGTCCGTTCGGCGCGCCGGTGGTCAGCACGATGCTGCCCGAGATGGGCGCGGACCTCGATGTCCCGATCACCACCGCGGCCATCACCTTGACGGCCTACCTGGTGCCCTTCGCTGTCCTGATGCTCATCTCGGGCACGCTGGCGGAGCGGTTCGGGCGTCGCCGCACCGTGCAGCTCGGTTACCTCGTCTACACGCTCTCGTCCATCGCCTGCGCGGTGGCCCCCTCGTTCGCTCTGCTCGCCGTCGCGCGCGCCGTTCAGGGCGGGTCGAACGCCTTCACCACGCCCGTCCTGATCGCGGCGGTCACCGATCTGACCCCACGGGCCCGGCTCGGCCGAGCGCTCGGCCTGTTCGGTTCGATGCAGGCCACCGGGACCGCCATGGCCCCGTTGATCGGCGGCGTCGCTGCGACGGTGAACTGGCGGCTGGCCTTCTGGGGCACCGCGGTGGTTGCGGGCATGCTGGCGTTGCTGCCGCCGCCGGACGCGGGGAGGTCCGCCGGCACCGAGTCGGCCGGGCGACGCTGGCGGTCGCTCGCCAACCGGAAGCTGGCGGTCGCCAGCCTGATCGCCGCGCTGGCGTTCCTGACCACGATGGGCGTGACGGTCCTCGGCGCCCTGCATGCCGACGCGGCCTTCGGCCTGGGCCCGACCGAACGCGGTCTGGTGGTGGCGGTCTTCGGCCTGGCCGGCCTGGCGGCCGGCCGGTGGCTCGGATCCTTGATGGATCGTTACGACATGCTCGCCGTCGGCGCGGTGACGTTGACTCTGCTCGGCGTCGGAACTGCGCTGGCCGGGGTCGTTCCCACGGTCGCCCTGATGATTCTGGCGATAGCCCTCGCCGGTGCCGCCGCGACGGGGACCCGCACCGTCGCGCAAACTTTGGCCGTCACGTCTGCGCCGGGCAACCGGTCCGGAGCGGTCTCGGTGATGCTGGCCTGTCAGTTCGGCGGGGCGGCGATCGCGCCGGTGTTGTGGGTGCCGATCTATCCGAACCCCGACGGGCGCACCCTGGTCCTGGCAGGCCTCCCAGCCGTGCTCGCCGCCGGGGTGCTGGTGCTGGCCCGCCGGAGTCGCTCTGCCCCTTCAACCTGAGCGGCCCTCGTATCGTGGCAGTCGATGAGGCGGTCGGCAGGGGTGGTCACGGCGACGGTGCTGCTGATCGGGGCGCTGTTCGGTACGTCCGCCTGCGGCGCGGCAACGACCGCGGCGACGACCGAGCAGTCCTCGACGATCGCGACCCACTCGTCCGACTCGGCCGGCCGGCCCACAGACCCGGATGGACCAGGCGCCACGTCCCCTCCCGGATCGTCCACGGCCGACCTTCCCGACGTGCACCTTCCCGGCGTGAACGACCCTTCGTGCACCTCGGCGGAGCCGCCGGTGGTGCTGCTGCACGGCACGTTCTCCACCGTGGCCGGCAACTTCGCCGCGCTCGCCGCGGCGTTGCAGGCGCAGGGCCGATGCGTGTACGGCATCAACTACGGGCTTTCCGGTGTGCGTCCGGTCCGCGAGTCGGCGACGACGGTGGCCGGGTTCGTCGACGACGTGCTGGCGGTTACCGGCGCAGAACAGGTTGACGTGGTCGCGTTCTCCCAGGGCGGCCTGGTGCTCCGAACGGCTCTTCGTCTGGACGGGCTCGCCCCGGATGTGGGCACGGCGGTGTTGATCGCGCCGACGTTCCACGGCAGCACATCCGTCCTGCTGAACGATCTGCCCGTCGCCGCCTGCCCGGCCTGCGCGGATCAGGCCGCCGGCTCGGCGTTGCTGCAGCGGCTGGACGCCGGTGGCGATCTGGACGGCGACGTCGACTACGCGACGATCTCCAGCCGCGACGACACCGTGGTCACCCCGGTTGACACGCAGCCCCCCGTCGGGCCCGAGGAGCGGGTGGCGTCGCTGATCATCCAGGACCGCTGCCCGGGCGCCGCCGTCGACCACCTGGCGATGCCCGGGGACCCGGGGGTGATCGTCTGGGTGCGCGAGGCGCTGGCCACCGGTGGTCACCCGACCCCCTCGGCGTATCCGTGCGGGTGAACCGTCCCGGTGACCCGGATTGTGATCGGCTTCGCCTCCGATTGTGATCGGCTTCGACCGGCTGGTAATCTGGCTGGCCGTGTGTGCCCGACGGCGTCACACCGTAATCGGTCGTGGGCCGATTCACTTCCAACGACGAAACGAAGGCATTCCGGCGTGGCCAACATCAAGTCCCAGATCAAGCGCAACCGCACCAACGA
>CAYZBB010000295.1:0-5209 GCA_964476495.1 uncultured Actinomycetes bacterium
CCGGCGACGGCAACGCGTGGAAGCCGCTGGCCCGCGACATCGAGCGCATCAGCGGGGTCGTGGTCCACCAGCGCACCAAGCGGCGGCCGCCGGACAGGAGCCAGCCGCCGAAGCCGCAGCCGGTCGCGCTTCAGCGTGCGCGAGCGACAGCCGAAGCCACCGCCGACGCTCGTGAACGCCGCCGCCTGGCTGCCAAGGCCGCCGAGGCGCAAGAGAAGTGGCGCAGGCAGTTGCGCGACCTGATGATGCCCGGCCGCTGAGGCCCCGAGCACCCCCCACCCAACTAGCCCCGAGGCCGACCGGCCCGGGGCTTCTTCGTTCCCTGAGGAGGAACCCCCATGAAGCTGAACATCGAGGTCGACCTGGCCACCCTTGGGTTCGAGCAGGACCCCGAGACCGGGGACATGTACCCGACCGACGACCTGATTGGCCGCGTCGCGGAGATCATCGCCAACCGGGTGGTGGCGACCAACAACAGCATCCGCGCCGTGGCGGAATCGGAGATCCGCAACCTGGCCCGCGAGAAGGCCGGGGACGTCATCGCTGAGGTCCTCTCTGGACCGATCACCAAGACCGATGGCTACGGCCACGTGAAGGAGACCACCACCGTACCGGCGATGGTCATGGCCGCGCTGGATGAGTGGATGCGGCTGCCCAGGAGCGACAGCTACCGCAACCCGACGATGGGCGATGCCCTGAAGAAGATGGTCGACGACATCGTGCGAACCGAGCTCAAGGGCACGGTGGACGCGGCCAAGAAGAAGGTCAGCGAGGAGGTCCTGCGGCTCGCCGTCGAGGGCGCCGCGCAGGCGCTGGCCAGTGCGCGGGTGGTCTGATGGCCGCCGCACTCAACCAGGTCATCGCCCTCTACGCCCTCGGCGCCGCTCTCGCCTTCGACGACTTCGCCTGGGCTGAGCGCGCGGCCAAGGACTACGCGGACGCCAGCATCGAGACGCTGAGGAGCGCGAGGTGACCGCCCTCACCATCCCGCCCGCCGACTGGACCAGCGCCGTCCTGCTGTGGTCCGCCGTGGCGGTGGCGTTCGGCTGCCTGCTGTTCAAGAGGCTCACGAGGAAGGACGTTCGCGATGAGTGACACCTGCACCTGCACCACCGGCCAGCCCTGCGAGGCGTGCAAGGCGGACCTCGCCCTGCTGCCGAGCCTGAGGCTGCCGGAGGGCTGGTCCACCAAGTTCAACCCGATGGGCCGCCTCGGTGGCGACACCATCCTGTACGACGCCGCCGGCGAGTGGGTCGGCTGCTACGGCTACGTCAACAGCCGCCGCGAGGACGGTGCGGCCGGCTACTGGGAGTGTCACGGGCGCCGGATGCGGTCCCAGCAGGACTGCATCGACACGCTCGCGGCCGGGAGAGCGGCATGAACGGCGACAACCACGAGGACGACCGGGACGTGGTGATCGACGAGCCGCCCGAGCCGCTGTGCTCGTGGTGCGACGACAAGGGCTGGCGGTGGACGATCCGCGGCGACCGCGCCGAGATGGTCCGCTGTGACAAGTGCTGGGAGGGCGAGGACGAATGACCGCCGAAAAGAGCGTGACGCAGGCGCTGTCCGCCGTGATGGAGGACGTGCAGGCCGTCCGCAAGGGTGAGCGGAACGCGCAGCAGGGCTACATCTTCCGCGGCATCGATTCCGTGATGAACGCGGTTGGTCCGGTGCTGCGCAAGCACTCCGTCGTCATCGTCCCCGAGTCGGTCGAGACCCACTACCGCGACGCGATGACGACGACCGGCAAGCCCGCCCGTGAGGTCACGGTGCTGGTCACCTACCGCGCCTACGGCCCTGCGGGGGACAGCATCACAATCCAGTCGGCTGGCGAGTCGCTCGACTCGGGCGACAAGGGCACGCCAAAGGCGATGAGTGTCGCCTATCGCACGGCGCTCCTACAGGCGCTCACGATCCCTACCGACGAGCCGGACCCGGACAGCTTCAGCTATGAGCGCGCGCCGGCAGAACCGGCCCGCCCGAAGCCGGGGCCGCAGAGCGACGCGCAGCGCAAGCGGATGCACGCCCTGCTAGGGGAGCTCGGACTCGACGACCGCGAGAAGTACGTGAAGCTGGCGAGTTGGCACGCGCACCGCGAGGTCGCCAGCACGTCCGACCTGAACACTGCCGAGGCCGCCGCATTCATCGACTACCTGTCCGAGCGTCGCGCCAAGGAGAAGGCAGCGGACGCGCCAAACATCCCCGCCGCATCGGTCCCGGGGGGCACCGAGTAGCGGCACCCGGCTCGGCTCATCGGGGGTGAGTCGAGCCACCCCATCTTCAGTCCGTCGCAGTTCGCGGCGGGCTTTCGCATGCAAGGAGGAAGCAATGAGCGCCAGAGGCCGCAAGCACATCCACGTCACTGAGTGGCGCCCCGAGACGAACGAGTGGTACGAGCACGCCATCCCCACCGAGCGCAGCAGCAAGGGCGGCGCGGTGGTGCTGGCCGTCGTCCTGGGCGCCGTGGTCGGGCTCGGCATGGGTCTGTTCTTCGCCTCGGTGCTGTTCGGCACCGCGATCGCGGCGGGTGGGCTGCGGTGAGCACCGAAGCCCGCATCCTGATTCGTCATCCGTTCCGGTGGCTGGCTCACAAGCTGGTCGCCGCCGCATGGAGGTATCTCCCATGACCGCAGTACTCCACGGCGACCTCGCCGCCTACGAGGCATTCCTCCAGGGCAAGGCCGACTTCCACCACACCTACGGCCACCCCGTCACCGCCGAGGCGGTCCACCCGATCCTCCTCCCCCACCAGCGCGCCATCGTGCAGTGGGCCGTGGAGGGCGGCCGGCGCGCCATCTTCGCCGCGTTCGGGCTCGGCAAGACCCTGATCCAGCTCGAAGTACTCCGCCTCACCCTGGCCGGCAACGGCCGCGGCCTGATCGTGCTGCCGCTCGGCGTCCGGCAGGAGTTCACCCACGACGCCGCCATGCTCAACATCCCTGTCCGGTTCGTCCGCCGCACCGACGAGCTCGACGAGGACGGCATCTACCTGACCAACTACGAGTCGGTCCGCGACGGCCGCCTCGACCCCAACGAGTTCCAGGCGGTCAGCCTCGACGAGGCGTCCGTGCTCCGCTCGTACGGCTCGAAGACCTACCAGGAGTTCCTCACCCTGTTCGATCAGGTGCCGTACCGGTTCGTCGCGACCGCGACGCCCAGCCCGAACCGCTACAAGGAGCTGATCCACTACGCCGGGTTCCTGGGCGTCATGGACACCGGCCAGGCCCTCACCCGCTTCTTCCAGCGCGACTCCACCAAGGCCAACAACCTGACCCTCTACCCGCACAAGGAACGCGAGTTCTTCCTGTGGCTCAACACGTGGGCGGTGTTCGTGCAGAAGCCGTCCGACCTCGGGTTCGCCGACGACGGCTACCTGCTGCCCGACCTCGACGTCCGCTGGCACGAGATCCCGGTCGACCACATGGCGGCCGTCGAGTACGACCGTGACGGGCAGGGCAACCTGTTCCGCGGCGGCGTGCTCGGCGTCACCCAGGCCGCCCGCGAGAAGCGGGACACCATGGCCGCCCGCATCCACCGGATGGCCGAACTGGTGGCCGAGGCACCGCAGGACCACTTCATCCTGTGGCACGACCTCGAAGACGAACGGCGGGCCATCAAGAAGGCGCTGCCGGAGGCGGTCGAGGTGTACGGGTCGCTCGACCTGGACGTGCGGGAGCAGCGGATCATCGACTTCTCGCAGGGCCGGTCCCGGCTGCTGGCCACCAAGCCGGAGCTGTCCGGGTCGGGCTGCAACTTCCAGCGCCACTGCCACCGGGCGGTGTTCGTCGGTGTCGGGTTCAAGTTCAACGACTTCATCCAGGCGGTCCACCGGATCCACCGGTTCCTCCAGACCGAGCAGGTCCGGATCGACATCATCTACGCCGAGTCGGAGCGGGAAGTGGTCCGGGTGCTGCGGGAGAAGTGGGCCCAGCACGAGCAGCTGACCGCGACCATGTCGCAGATCATCCGCGAGCACGGCCTGAACCACGTGTCCATCACCGACGAGCTCGTCCGCTCGATCGGGGTGGCCCGCCGCGAGGCTGCCGGCACGGGCTGGCTGGCCGCGCTGAACGACTGCGTGCCGGAGACGATGGCCATGGAGTCGGAGTCGGTCGACCTGGTCGTGACGAGCATCCCGTTCGCGAACCACTACGAGTACACCCCGTCGTACAACGACTTCGGGCACACCGACAACAACGACCACTTCTGGGCGCAGATGGACTTCCTGACGCCGCAGCTGCACCGGGTGCTGAAGCCGGGCCGGATCTACGCCTGCCACGTGAAGGACCGGATCCTGTTCGGCAACGTGACCGGCGCCGGCATCCCCACCGTCAGCCCGTTCCACGCCGAGGCGCTGTTCCACGGCCGCCGCCACGGCTTCGACTACGCCGGGATGATCACGGTCGTCACCGATGTGGTCCGGGAGAACAACCAGACGTACCGGCTGGGCTGGACCGAAATGAGCAAGGACGGCACGAAGATGGGCGTCGGCTCACCGGAGTACATCCTGCTGTTCCACAAGCCGCAGACGGACCGGACGCGTGGGTACGCCGACACCCCGGTCACGAAGGACAAGGCCGAGTACACCCGGGCCCGGTGGCAGGTCGACGCGCACGCGTTCTGGCGGTCGTCGGGGAACCGGCACCTGACCCCGGAAGAGCTGATCGCGCTGCCGATCGAGGACCGGTCCCGGCTGTTCACCGAGCAGACGTTGCGGGAGGTATACGACTACGAGGAGCACGTCCAGGTCGGGGAGCACCTCGACGGGCGGGGCGCGCTGCCGGCGACGTTCATGAGTCTGGCGCCGGGTTCGTGGTCGCCGTGGGTGTGGCACGACGTGAACCGGATGCTCACCCTGAACACCGAGCAGTCGCAGAAGGCGCTGCAGATGCACGTGTGCCCGTTGCAGTTCGACATCGTGGACCGGCTGATCGTCCGGTTCTCGAACGAGGGCGAGCTGGTCTATGACCCGTTCGGCGGGCTGTCGACCGTGGCGCTGAGGGCGTTGCGGCTGGGCCGCCGCGGCCGGACGTGCGAGCTGAACCCGGACTACTGGCGTGACGGCGTCGCCTACCTGGGCGCCCAGGAGAGAGCCCAGAACGTGCCTACCTTGTTCGACCTGGGCGGCGCCGCATGACCACCTACCTGCACCAGCTGTCCGCCTGCCTGTTCTGGCTGCGGCTCGGCTCCGGCTGGAACCGGCCCA
>CAYZBB010000296.1:0-5173 GCA_964476495.1 uncultured Actinomycetes bacterium
AAGTCGAGCTCGCGATAATTGCATGGCCGGCACGTCGTGACGAGATTTGTGGTTCGCTGGCAGCGCCAAGCACCACCGATAACACGTGGATCAACGGTCGGGATCGAGGATGAAACCCTGAGCAGTCGAAGGCTCGATGTGTCTGCGAACGATCGTTTATGAGCCAAAGACGCTCGCCGGCGTCCTTTGTGACTGGCTGATACTCGGCGGCCAATGTCCTTGGTCGTTGGCGGTTCGTCGACTTGAACGGTTCGCCTGATCCAGCCACGAGAGGCCGCGGGTGTCGACCCGCTGCCGTTCTACCGCAATCAGTTCGCCATCGCATCAAGCCTGTTCGCTTCGAACGTGTTCCGATTCCTATCAGGCTGGGCGTGGTGCGTACATGATCACGGCGACGCCGATGAGGCAGATGACGGCGCCCATGATGTCCCAGCGGTCGGGCCGGAATTTGTCCACGACCATTGCCCAGGCGAGCGAACCGGCGACGAAGATGCCCCCGTAGGCGGCGAGGATGCGTCCGAAGTTGGCGTCGGGTTGCAGGGTGGCGACGAATCCGTAGAGGCCCAGGGCGAGGACGCCGGCGCCGACCCAGAGCAGGCCCCGGTGTTCTCGGACGCCTTGCCAGATCAGCCAGGCGCCACCGATTTCGGCGAGCGCGGCCACGACGAACAGCAAGATCGACTTGAGCACAGTCATGCCGGGTGAGCCTAGTACTACAGTCGCGTTTAGATTCGATCTCGGTCGTGTGTCGGGCCAGCTCGGCAGATGGTGGGGCCCGACCCTGCGTCGGTGGGTGATGATTTGTGTGTGGCGCAGGTGCAGGACTGGGCGGATGACCTGGCGGAGCTTGGTGCCCTGATCGGGCCGCGTTTCGCCAGGTCAGAGCCCCGCGAGCATGCGTTGGCGTACTTGCGGGGGTTGTTGTCGACCGAGGAGCGCAAGAACTCGTGGACGTTGTCCGAGCGGGCCGGTGACTCCACCCCGGACGGGATGCAGCGGTTGTTGTCGACGACGGACTGGGATCCGGACCTGGTCCGTGACGATCTGCGGCAGTACGTGGTCGACGGCGTGGGCGATCCGGACGGGGTGTTGATCTTCGACGAGACCGGCTTTTTGAAGAAGGGCACCCGGTCCGCGGGTGTCGGTCGGCAGTACTCCGGCACTGCGGGGCGGATCGAGAACTGCCAGATCGGGGTGTTCCTGGTCTACGCCGGCCGGGCGGGGCGCACGTTTCTGGACCGAGAGTTGTACCTGCCCAAGGCATGGGTCGACGACCCGGCCCGCTGCGCCGCCGCCGGTGTGGACGTCGACCGAGAGTTCGCGACCAAACCCGAATTGGCCATCACCATGCTGCGCCGCGCCCACCAGGCCGGAGTGCCCGCGAAGTGGGTGACCGGCGACGAGGTCTACGGGTCGCACTCCCGGCTCCGCGCGGTCTGCGAAGAACTCGGCCTGTCCTACGTTCTCGCGGTCGCGGTGAACCAGCACGTGATCGCCGGGCCCGGCCCGCGGCACGGCGAGTACCGCGCCGACGAGCTGATCGCGTCGCTGCCGGCGCAGTCCTGGCGCACCCTGTCGGCCGGTCAGGGCACCAAGGGCGACCGCCGCTACGAATGGGCCCGCACCCGGGTGCACGGTCTCAACTTCCCCGACTCGGTGTACTGGCTGATGGCCCGCCGGAGCCTGGCGGATCCGACCGACCTGGCCTACTACCTGTGCCACGCACCGGCCCGGGCCAGCCTGGCCGATCTGGTCAGAGTGGCCGGAATCCGTTGGGCCGTCGAGGAAACGTTCCAAACCGCGAAAGGCCAGACCGGGCTGGACCACTACCAGGTCCGGCAGTACACCGGCTGGTACCGGCACATCACCTTGTCCATGCTCGCCCACGCCTACCTGACCGTGACCCGGTCAAAAAGGGGGGCCCACCAAACGGCACCGACGGCCTGGTCGACCTCAGCACCCCCGAGATCCGGCGACTCCTCAACCACCTGATCTGGACCGGACAGCCCGACCAAGACCACGTCCTACGCCGGTCACGATGGCGCCGACGCCACCAACACCGAGCCCGCCAATGCCACTACCGCACCCGCGGACACCTTCCATAAGTGCGACTGTAGTACTAGGCGGCGGTCGCGGCGGGCCGGTCACAGCTGCAGCCGGCTCCGCAGCCCACCGGCCGGCGGCGACGGCGTGCGGTGACCCAGAACAGGCCCGCGGCGGCCGCGGCGAGGACGAGCGCGATCGTGGGCATCCACCGACCCAGGGTGATCCAGGTGGCACCGCCGATCACTCCGGCGGTCAGCAGGACCGGGATCAGACAGCAGGCCAGGCAAGCGAGTCCGGCGATGCCGGCCAGCGCCCTCGATATCGCGGATCCGGAGGTCGCCCGTGGGTGATCGTCGGGCGGCGGCATCAGACTGGCTCCGGGCGGGTGGTGGTCAGCTCGGTGAACGGCAGCGGGCAGCAGGAGCTGCCGGCGCAGGTGACGAGGTCGTCGCAGCCGGCGTCGAGGGCCTGGACCAGGGATTCGCGGATGACGGTCAGGTCCGCGATCTTCCGGTCGATCTCGGCGACCTTGGCCGCCGCCCTGGCCTGCAGGCCGGCGTCACGGCGGCCGTGATGGTGGCTGCCGGTTTCCAGGAGCTCGGCGACCTCGCTGAGGGAGAACCCCAGCCGCTGCGCCGTTTTGATGACCCGGAGCAGGGTGATCGCCTGGTCCGGATAGATCCGGTGCCCGCCCAGGGTGCGGTCCGGTTCGTCGAGCAGACCGCGACGTTCGTAGTACCGCAGGGTCTGCAGGTTCACCCCGGCAGCGGCCGCGACCTGCCCGGCACGCAGTCCCGCGCTCACCGGGCTACCCCGCGGGCCCGGCCGACCAGGGCGTCCAGGACCTCGATCTGTGCGGTGGGGGTGCGGATCTGCAGGGTCAGGTGCCCACCGGTCGCGGTGAGGGTGAATTCGAAGAACGAGCAGCAGGCGGTCTCCCGCACGGCCAGGTCGGCCGCACGGCCGGCAACCGTGGGGTCCGGTCGCAGGGTCAGAATGGCGGTGTCGGCCGAGGGCTGCTGCACGTCGGTGACGTCCGCGGTGAACAGGGCGTCGAACTCGGCGAGCCGCAGGGGCTGCTGCGCGGTGGGCAGGGTGCACGCTTCCGGCACCCAGGTGGGTTCGGTCTGTGTCATGTACTCGACGGTAAGCCCGTACCTAGGTAACAGATGCAAGCCGACATCGGCGCGTTCGCTAATTTTGCTGGCGACCATGCCACGGGGACGGAAGAAACGAAGGACGTCCCAAATCGTTCGGATCTGCTCGACCGCGGCCGCGGGGCCCGGAGCAGCTGAACGTGAGCGGAGACCAGCGGCGAAACTCTGTAGCGGATTCAACGACAAGGATCTGCCGAGCGCTGACGATTTCTGCAGCATTCGGCAGTGGCCGATCGTGATCGTCCCAGTTCATTTGGACCTGGACGGCGGCCGCTTGGCCACTGAGGGGATCCCCAGGCCCTGAAGTGTCCAGACGGCGCGATCGCGCATGCTCAGCCGGGCAGCCGGATGTTGCGACCACTATCGAGTGCCTCTGTCCCAGACCTTGGCCGGCTGAAGCTGGGTAGTCCGCGAACGCTCGTTCATGAAGCGTAGATGCGGGGCCCGGCACCTCCCTTGGGTCAGGTCCCTGGTCTGAGCTTCCGCCGGGATGCGCGGCACCAGTGGACCGGTGGCCCGCCCGTCGGGGAAATCCGTCGCCGCGGGAAGCTGAGGGGAACCGAGTGTTGGGAAGCCGGTGACGGGATTCGCGTGGTTCACCGCGCGGGCCTGGAACACGATCGACCCATAGAGTGACCGGAATGACCGCCTCGCCGCCCGGGCGTAGTTCGGTCGCCGCCGCCGGGATGATCCGGCGGTCGCTGCCGCTGGCGTTCCTGACCGGCGCCGGTATCGGGATCCTCGGCGGCATGATCGGCCTGGGCGGCGCGGAGTTCCGACTGCCCCTGCTGATCGGGGTGTTCGGGTTCCTGGCCCTGCAGGCGGTGATCCTGAACAGGCGATGAGCCTGATCGTGGTCCTGACCGCGGTGCCGGCCCGGCTGGTCTCCGTCCCCTTCGGCGACCTGGCCCCGTATTGGTACGTCGTGGTCAACCTGCTGGCGGGCAGCCTGGTCGGGGCCTGGATCGGCGCGACCTGGGCCACCAGAATGCGGTCGGCCACCCTCTACAGGGTCATCGCCGTGCTCCTGGTGTTCATCGCGGCCGCGCTGGCGACCACCCACCTCGCGCAGGTCGGCACGCTGGACCTGCCACCCGTGCCGCGGACCATCCTCGGTGTCGCTGCCGGGGTCGGGATCGGCGTGGTCGCGGCGGTCATGGGCGTCGCCGGCGGCGAGCTGCTCATCCCGACCATCGTGTTGCTCTACGGCGTCGACATCAAGATCGCCGGCAGCCTGTCGCTGGTGGTCTCCCTACCGACAATGCTGGTCGCGTTCGCCCGTTACTCCCGCGACAACAGCTTCCAGGCCCTGCGCGACAACAAGGCCTTCGTCGTCGCCATGACCATCGGATCCATCGCCGGAACAATCGTCGGCGGGCTGCTGCTCGGGGCCGTCCCGACCCTGGTCCTCATTCCACTACTGGTGGTGCTGCTCCTACTGTCGGCCGTCAAGGTGTGGCGCCATACCTGAGTTCGGGGCGGCCAGATCGCCGGCGAGGTCGTGGACCCGCCGACTGATGTCGTCGCGGACCAGGCGCATCCGGTCGATCCCGTCGATGCCCCGTTCGGACGGTTCGTCGGTGTCCCAGTACTCCACGGGAGTGCCGTCGACGGACCGGACCTGAGCTTCCCGGCCCAGGACGATGACCCGGTCGGCCGCCGCGATCAGGTCGTCGGTCAGTTGCTGGGGAGTCTGGTCGGTGATGTCCACGCCGACCTCGAGCAGAACCCGCGCAGACAGGCCGTTGATCACCGCACCAGGCCGGGTTCCGGCCGAGCCGACGATGACGGCGTCGCCGGCGGCCTTGCGCATGAGACCGGCGGCCATCTGGGACTTGCCGCCGTTCTTCACGCACACGAACAGCACCGACGGATGGGCCGTGACGTCGTCGGTGGTCATGTCTGGCTGCCGGTGGGCAGGAGTTCGGTGAGCAGGGTTTGCACCCGGACGCGGATGTCGTCGCGGATCG
>CAYZBB010000297.1:0-5118 GCA_964476495.1 uncultured Actinomycetes bacterium
ACGACCTGGACGCCTCGCTCATGACCGTGGCCGAGTACCGCGAGCGCAAGGGACTTCCGCCCGACGCGCGCTTCGGCAGCCTGACCATCGCGGAGTACGTGGCGGCGAACCGCGAGGTGTTCGCGCTGGCCGCGGCGGCGCGCACCGGGAAGACGACGCCAGATGTGGCTCCGGCAGATCCCGCGCCGGCAGATCCCGCGCCGGCCCAAGAGCCAGAAGAACTCGAAGGGGAGCGCGCGCCCAGTCCGCCGCTTGACGAGGTGGTTTCGCAGCTCGCCGCGCTCTCGAAGCGAATGGACGAGGTGCTGGAGATCCTGCGTCGTGGGCAGTGGGCCACCCCCGCGGTGGTGTTCGGAGCCGACGCCTTTCGCGGCTTGGTGGGCGAGGGCGCGGTCCACGTCTCG
Source organism: uncultured Actinomycetes bacterium (assembly GCA_964476495.1). Lineage (GTDB taxonomy): Bacteria > Actinomycetota > Actinomycetes > Mycobacteriales > Nakamurellaceae > Nakamurella. Next base: position 405 of record CAYZBB010000297.1, read on the forward strand.
GCGCCGGTGGACGCGCGAACGACGCTCGGAGACGGAGCTGTGCGGGTGACCGCGCCCATCGACGCGCGCACGACGATCGACAAGGGCGCCATCGTCGTGACGGCGCCGGTGGACGCGCGCACGACGGTCGCGCCTGGGGCCGTGGTCGCGAACGTGACGGCCCAGCCAGGGGAGGTCACGGTGCACGCGGACGTCGTCGCGACCCTCCCACCGCCGCGCACGCGCACGGCGACGATCACGGACCCAGACGGGAAGAAGTCGACGATCACGATCCCGGGCTCGCCTGGCGCGCAATAGGAGGCCACCATGCCCAAGTCAACCGACACGTGCAACAAGTTCCTCGCGCTCGTCTTCAACGCGACGGCGTGGGCCGACATCGCGGAGAACGACTCGTCGAGCCCGGCGGCGAACCTCTACCTCTCGCTCCACACCGCCTCGCCGGGCGTCGGGAACGACCAGACGACCAACGAGACGAGCTACACGAACTACGCGCGCGTCGCGGTCGCGCGCACGACCGGCGGGTGGGACGTTCCCTCGGGTGGTGCGACACAGAATGCAGCGCTCGTGCAGTTCGCCCAATGCGGTGTGACCGGGGCGACGATCACGCACGTCGCCATCGGCACGGCGTCCTCGGGCGCGGGTACGGTCCTCTACCAGGGCGCGCTCAACGCTTCGCTCGCGGTGTCGAACCTGATCCAGCCGCAGTTCGCTGCGGGCGCCCTCGACGTGACGGAGACGTGATCACATGAGCAACCCCATCGCCATCTCGCTCCACGAGCGCGCGCCCGACGGGTCGCTCGTTGAGGTGTCGTTTCGGGGGTACGAGCGCGCCTCGATCCCCCCTGGCTCGCTCGCGCGCGCCGACGACACCCACGACCTCCTCGCGGCCGAGGCGTTGTTCCTGACCCTCGCGGCGGGCGACACCAAGGTCACGCACATCGGCGCGCACTTCCCCTCGGGCGAGACGGTCATCTACGTCCTCGCCGAGCCGTGCGCCGTCGGCGCGCACCCGCGCGCGAAGGTCCGCGCGGGCGTCTACCGGCGCGCGGCGGCGCATCCCGCGTACTCGTGCGGGGCGTGCGGCGGGCGCGTGGAGCGCACGGCGGACTTCTTCACGCGCGCATGCGGGCATGACGGCGCGGGCGTCGTGGCGTCCATGTCGGCGGTCGCGCGAGGCATCTCGCGAACCGGGGCGACCCTCGGGGCCGCTGGCGGAATCGGGGCCTGACCATGGCGGGGCTTGCGAACGTGGGTGCCTACGCGGAGGCGGTCGCAAGCGGCGCGATCGCCTCGGCGACGTTCCGCAAGACGTACACGCCATCGACGGTCGCGGGAACGTGGCTCGACCTGTCGATGGTCGCGGGGATCCCGGCGCCGCAGTACTACGCCGCCTCGCCCCTCGTCGCGGCCTCGCTCGAGGCCCGGCGCGGCGTGTTCCACGGGGACGACGTCTCGCCCCTCGAGAAGCGCGTCCATGAGATCGCCATGCTCTCGACGACGACCGGCACGACGGGCGTCCTGTTCCTCCTCGACTACGTCCTGTTCTACCCGTTCGTGGACCTCGACGACACGGCCGAGCAGACCATGGACAACACAGAGACGCTCTCCCGCTACGACGACGACGACGAGGGGCTCCAGGTCATGGCGGTCGTGGTCGCGCCGACCGTCGGCGGCGGCACGTTCACGTTCGACTACATCAATCAGGACGGGGTCCAGAAGACGAGCCCGGTGCAGACCTGTTCGCTCGTCGCGACGGTCAACGGGCAGATCCTCACGAGCGTCCCCGGAGGCGCGGCGGGGTTCGGCCCGTTTCTCCAGCTCGCCGATGGCGACCGGGGCGTGCGGAGCATCGTCTCGGTGACGATGGCGGTGGGCGCGGGCGGCCTCGCGTCGCTCGTCCTCGTCAAGCCGCTCGCGACGATCGCGCTCCTCGAGGCGCTCGTTCCCGCCGAGGTGCAGTTGTTCCAGCAACGAGGCGGCGTCCTCCCGCGCGTGTTCGACGGCGCCTACCTCAACTTCCTCCTGAACACGACCGGGACGGCGACGTCGTCGAACATCCTCCTCGGTCGCGTCAACTGCATGTGGGGGTGATCCCATGGGCTTCACGTCGCAGGATGATCTGATTGCGCAGCTTACGGCGGGCAAGTCGCTCCGTCGCGAGGCGCACAAGTCCACCTCCCCCGTCCACACGGCGTCGGGGTGGCACCTCCTCGTCGGCCTCAACGGCTACCCGAACGCCGGGACGTTCCCCGGGACCGATCTCCTCTGGGCGGCGTGCGACGAGAACAGCGGCGACGGCACGACGATCATCGGGATGCAGCACGGCGGCCCCCCGGGGGGATCCGCGACGAAGCACATCCTCAACGTCGGCGCGCAGATGGTCGCGGCAGCGGGCGCGCCGTGGCAGGCGAAGCTCGTGGACCTCATGGGCTACTACCGGATGTCGACGACGAACGTGACCGGGACCGGGTCGCGCTCGCTCTCGGGCGTCTCGGTGCAGACGTTCACGGCGTCGAACTCGGGCGGCAACCTCCTCATCACCTACGCGAACGACTTCAAGACGCTGACCAAGGTTCGCGTCTCGACGACGACGACGCTCCCGACCGGCCTCGCGGCGGCGACCGACTACTGGCTCGTGCGGCAGAGCAGCACGACGGCCTTGGTCTCGACCTCCTACGCGAACGCGCTCGCGGGTACCTACGTCGCCTACACCGACGGCGGGACGGGCACGCACACGGCGACGCCCCGCGTATCGCGCACCATGACTGGGTGCGAGGCGTTCTTCGTCTCGCAGACGGCACCGACGGCGGGCGGCCCGACGCTATCGGCGTCGAGCTACACGAACTCGGACGGCACCGCCGGGCGGGCGTTCCAGGGCACGCCGACGATGAACGCGGCGGCTGACTCCTACGCCTGTCGCGTCCTCCACTCGGGTGCGGCAGCGAACCGCTACGGCGCCTTCCTCCCGAAGCAAGGCGCCGACAAGGGCATCCAGAGCATCGAGTCGTTCACGTGGAGCGCTGGCACCGCCTACACCGGCTCGGGCGTCGTGGCGCTCTGCATCGTGCGGCCGATCCTCGACCTGATCCTCCCGGCCACGGGCGTCTGGTCCGAGCGCGACCTCGTCAACCAGCTCCCCTCGCTCCCGAAGGTCGATGACGGCGCGTGTCTCGCGTGGATGCTCTTCGGAACCGGCGCGACGACCACGGGCTCGCCCTTCGTCTCGGCGATCGACTTCGGATGGGGAGGGTAGGATGAACGCGCGGCAGATCCTTCCGCTCGTAGAGGCGGCGCAACAGGACGACCCGGTCAACCTCTACGACTTCGCCACGCGGGTCGCGGAGGCGCAGAAGGAACAGGACGCGAAGCTCGCCGAGGCGGTGGGCGCCGACGAGGTCGCGGCGATGATCAGGGCGGCGGTGTAGACGATGCTGACGAGGAACGGATCGAGCTTTCACGCGAACCCCGGGCGGTTCGTCGGCGCTTCGTTCATCGTCGAGTCGCGGCCCGGATGGGGCAAGCTCGGGGCGCTCCGAAACTTCTACGCAGGCGAGGGCACGGGCTCGGGCGCGGCGAAGCAGGCTTTCCCTCTCGGCTACGTCCACCCGTCCGTCTGGGTGCTCGCCCCCAAGGCGGGCGGCATGGGCGCGACGCTGAACCGCATCGTGGGGGCCGGTGCGATCGGGAGCGCGAACCTGGCGGGCGGCCTGAACGCCGCGGCGTCCCTGTCGGGCGATGGCGACATCACGAACGCCGCCCTCGGCCTCATCGTCTCGGCCGTCGCGTCGCTCTCGGGGTCGGGCGCCCTCGCGGGCGACATCGTGGGGAAGCTCGAGGCGGCGGCGGCCCTGACGGGCGCGGGCGACCTCACGGCGGCGCTCGAGGGGGTGGCGGCGATCGCGGCGGCGCTCGAGGGCACGGGATCCGTCGCGGCGGCCATCACGGCGATCGGGTCGATGGGCGCCGACATCGTCGTGACGGGCGACCTCCTCTCGACGGCGAACGTGGGCGCGGCGGTCTGGGCCGAGATCCTCGAGCTCGTCTCGGGCGGCACCGAGTACAACGCGAAGCAGATCATGCAAGCGATGTTCGCGGTCCTCGCGGGCAAGGTCACGGGCGCCCCGGGCTCCCCGTCCTTCAAGTCCCCGTCGGACGGCACCACCGAGCGCGTCACCTCGACGTCCGACGGCGACGGGAACCGGAGTGCGGTCACGATCACGACCGGGTAGGAGGGGCGAGCGTGTCGAACCACTTCGCCTCGAACCACTTCGGGTCGAACCACTTCGCCTCGGGCACGGGTGCCGAGGACCCGGGCGCGATGCGCGCGTCCCTGTCGGGCGCAGGCGTCCTCACGGGGGCGATCAGCGCGACGGCAGCCCTCGCGGCGTCGCTCGAGGGCGCGTCGCTCGTCGTCGGCGCTCTCGTGGGCGTTCCGGGAGAGGCCGAGACGGGAGGCGGCGGCAGCGGCGCGCCAGCCCGACCGCCTCGGCGTCGGCAGCAGCCGCGCAGGCAACCACGCCAGCCGGCGCGCCCGAGCCGATCCACGAACGATGCGACGGCTGTCGTGACGGCTGTTGTGCTGGCGCTCCTCGACGAGGAGTGGGCGCTGTAGGCGTTGTAGCGACGCCCGCCGCAACGGGCATGGTCCCATTCGTCCGAACGCCATACGGGCTCATGCCTGCCCCGCAAGCGCAGGCCATCGAGCGTGTCCGCA
>CAYZBB010000298.1:0-5116 GCA_964476495.1 uncultured Actinomycetes bacterium
GGATGCCGTTCAACAGCCTGACGGATTTGCCGGTTGAGTGCATCCAAGGCTACTTCCCGCAAGGCTTTGTCGACACGGCAGGCGTCATCACGCTCGACTGTCAGCCCATCGCATCCGGCACGCCGTCTGACGGCGACTGTCCAAAGTGGGATGCAGGGCTTGGCTACCCCGTCTGGGGGCCGTGCGGAACCGGAACCGGCGCCCCCATCGTCGTGCTCGGCGACGACTACGTGTACCTCGGTGTCGGCGGCACCGACAAGCTGATCTACTACACGGGGAGCTGACCAGTGCGGGCGCTCTTTCTTCTCTGGTGGCTCTTCTGCGCGTCCGCGGCTCAGGCGCAGCCGACCACGGTTGATCTCGAGTCGATCTCGCCCGTGCCAACAGGCGAGTGGGACTTCGAGGGTGGCAAGTTTCATCTTCCTGAGACAACGGTCGCAAGCCTTCCGGCCGCAGGCACGAGCGGACGCATCTACATCGTCACCGACACCCACGGCACGCTCTGCGCCTCGAGCGGCGGCGGGACGACGCGCCTCATCTGCCGCGACACAGGCGCCGCCTGGGAAGCGATCGGCTCGGGTGGCGGGGGCGGTGGAACGGAATGCGCATCCGCGCCGTGTAACCTCAACGCCTCCACGACGCTCAACAGCAAAAACATCTGTCTCGCGGACGGCACGAACTGTCCCGGCATCACGACGCCAACGCCGACGCTTTCGGCTACGCCCACTGTCACCGTCACCGCGACCCGCACTGCGACACCAACCCCGACGGTCACGGCGACCCTGACGCCGATTCTCTGCCCCACCAATGGCAACGCCGGGGGCCTGTATGGCGCGCACCCTGAAGTGTGTCAGGTGACACCAACACCGACCACCACGCCGACTGCCACATTGAGCGCCACCCCAACGGTGACAGCAACGGCAACCGTCACCGTGACACCTACGCCGACTGCGACCGCGACGTTGACCCCCGTCCTGTGTCCGACCAATGGGAATGCGGGAGGTCTGTACGGAGCGCACCCAGAAGTATGTCAGGTCACACCCACGCCTACGGTGACCCCAACGCCGACGTTGAGCGCCACACCGACGGTGACTGCGACGCCCACCGTCACGGCAACGGCAACTCCGACTCCGACGGCGACCTTGACCCCCATCGTCTGCCAGACCGACGCAAGCGGACATCTAGGCGGCTTGTACGGGGCGCATCCAGAAGCGTGCAAAGCCTTGCCGGCGACAGTCACGCCATGGCCGACGCTTACGCCTGCGGTCACGGTCACGACGACGCCCGTGGCGTGCCAGACTTCCGGCGGGGAGGGTGGGCTGTACCAGGCGCACCCGGAACTCTGCAAAGCCATCAACGCAACGCCGACGCCCAAACCGAGCCCGACGTCGTACACACTCATCGTCGAAGAAGGCGCGTCGACCGTGGGCACCGAGACCAAGCTCAATTTCACCAGCACGGACTTTGACGTGGCGAATACGGCGGGCACGCGCAACACCGTCTCGCTCGACGCCAACGTCGTGAAGGTCGGCGGCGCCTCAATCCTCTCGACGCAGTTGCCCACGTCGATTGCGGCCGATGGCGTCTCGCGGTGCTGGGGCGACGACAACGACTTCTGCCTCACGTTCAACGCGACCTCACTGCTCGTTCAGGGAGGCACCGCGCCCTTGAACCTTGGTCCGACGCCTACGGTCTCTGCAACGCCGACTGTTACACCCTATGCGACGAACACCGCGACGCCCGCCGCGACGGCAACGGTCCAGTCTACGCCCACCGTGACGGGCGCGACCCGGACGCCCACGCCGGTCGCGACACCGCCGCTCCTCATTCGCGGGCAGGAATACCGCTGCGAGACGTTCGCATTCGCCTCGCTCGGATTTTCGAATAGCACCTACTACATCTCGCCAAGTGGCGAGACGACCAATACCGGCGGTATCCGATACTTCTACGCCGCGCCGACAGCGTACGACGGGTACTGGCGCAACTTCCGCTGCGTCGGCACCGAAAAGGACGTGCCGCTTGGCGCACGCAACGTCACGACCATTGAAATCGAAACGGTCGTCATTGGGGGCACCGACGGGGCCAACCTCACCAAGACCTATACGCCGATCATGCGCGCGGACCGCATCGGGACAACCAATCCTTCGGAAATCGAGAAGGTGGGCGAGCCGACGCGCACGGGAGTCTACGCTGCCGGCACGCGCTGGCAGTGGGTGCAAACCGACGTCAACGCCGCCGGGGTTACGACATGCGCCGTCGAGTACTGTCGCGAGCCCTGATCGCGCTGGCGCTGGCTGCAACGCCCGCGCTTGCTGCGCCGACCTCCCCGTTCTTCGTCATGGGCGAGCCTTGCCAACTCGATACGTCGACGGCCAACGGCGGCAAGTGGAGCGCCTTCGGAACGAACGTGCTTACGGCGTCCACGGCGCAGGTGCCGACCTTTCCGGGCGCCCTCTGCTCGGCCAAGGCCACGCTCGTCAGCGGGCAAACGACCTACGATGCCGTGAATCTGTCGAGCGGGCAGAGCACGTACACACTGACGTGTCACATGTACGTCGACACCGTGCCGTCCGTAGAGACGCGCATTGCCGACTTCTACAACACGACGAGCAGCGCCTCGACGGCGATTCTCACGCTCGTGCCCATCAACAGCATGCAATTCCGCCTCCGCACCAGCTATCGCGACGAGTCGACGTACATTTGCAGCGGCGCCGCGAAAGACGGCGTGAGTGTCGACGGCACCGAATGCACGCCGACTGCTGACGAAGCATGTTCGGGCGTCGATCGCGACCTCACCAACTGTCCCGAAAACAACCACTGTGAAGCGCGGTGCGACAAACGATCATACGCGACCGCGACGCACAGCAAGGGCCAGTGGCTGACGTGGACGATGCAGCAGGAGAACGGCAGCAACGCCGAGGTGGCGGTGCGCCTGTGGAGTGGGGCCGGATCGTACCCAACGGCATCGTATGCGCGCGGAGGCGGCTTCCAGACGGTCGGCTTCTGCGCGAGCGGGACGCACGCGAATCTCGCCTGTCTCACGAATACCGATTGTCCAAGTTCCACTTGCACGACGACGAAAAAGCTCACCGTCGAGCGCATCCGTCTTGGCAAGAGCGACACCGGCACGGGGACGGGAACCATCTATTTCGCCAAATGCTTCGGCTACGCCGGGAGCACGGCCTACCCGAATCAGACGTGGGACACGTTGACGCCGAGTGGCACGGTGGAGACGGGGAAGTGGGTTCACCAGGGTACCGAGACGGAATGCACAGACGCCAATATCCATCTCTGCCTGAACGATGGCAGCGCGCCCGATGCGGATACGTCCGCCATCAAAAACAGCGTGGCGAGCCAGCCGACCGCCGCTATCAACTGGTCCGCGATCTCAACCCCCACGCCCGCACCGACGCCGCTCGCGGTGGCGTTTGAGTCGCTGTGGAAAGACCAGGAATCTGCGGCCAGTGGCCGAACCATTGACCTTGAGTTTGTCGACGGGGCAACGGCGACGACGGATTACACGCCCTATGAACTCAACTGGACGGACGATGGCGCGAGTGCCGCCTATTATCAGGTGCCCGATCTCATCACGACCAACAGCACGATTCTCGCGGATACGTCGCTCACGACCCGCATTCAGCAAACGGACAGCGCCAGCCGCGAAGGGCGTATGACGGCCGGATGGGTGTCGGTCATCCGCCAAACCGCTGCGCCGACGACCATCAGCACGGTCCCCGACGTCACCGGAGACGGTCAGCGCACCGTGCGCTTCGTCGGAGACTCGATCTCCGCGAACGATGACTACCAGTCGACGCTCAACGACAACTTCGCGCTGTTGAACGTCGATAACCTCGACTTCTGTGCCTTCGGCGGGACGATGCCGCTTGACGTTGCGGACAACTTCTTCGACATGGCTGACGACGGGGCACCGTCCTACATGGCCTGCAACAAGGTGAAGCGCGGTACGTCGGGGAAGCGCGCCGACGTGATTGTGCTCATGTCGGCCGTCAATGCGTGGCATGGGGCGCTCTCGTCCGTACCGGCCAACTTGAGCGGCGTCGAAGGCGGCTGGGCGCAAGACGGGCTCTGCGAGACCGCCAGTGGCGCGGGCACCGGGCAGGGGCAAGCATGTCGCTGTCCGAGTAGCACCTTTCAGCGCCGCACGGACGTGAATCGGGGCCGCGTCCGTCCGTGCATGACGAAGGGCAGCGGCGCCGGGGCGTTCGGGGCGTCGTGTAGCGCAACCGCAGACTGCACGTGCAGCTCGAATGCGGACTGTACGTTTGCCGGTTTTGTCGGCCGCTGCGGTGCCTGCATCGTGAACAGCGCACTGAACGGCTCCTATTGCACCGCCAACGCGGACTGTGGCACGGGCGGTGTCTGCGACACGGATCGCTGCACGACGGCGCCGTATGCCATTGGGGACGCCTGCAAGATCGGGAATCGCAACCTCATCAACTGGCCAACGCCGTCGACCTGGTGCGGCTACGGCTGCAACGACGCGCCTGGGTGTAGTGGTTGGTGCATGACGACCCCGGCGCTCGGAGACGTGACCTCCGATTTCGAGACGATCGACGCCATTGCGCTCCCCACACCCGTGCCGACGCCGCCGCTCGGCGGGGCGCCGATCAAGGTCTACATGACCGAACCGTCCCCAGAGGTCGGGAGCGGTGGCGTCGGGTGCTACGCCGGGGCGAAGCATCACGTCGAGAACTTCAACCTCTGGCTGCGGAAATGGACGGCGGCGAGCAGTACACGCCGCTTCATCGACGTCGCCGCCTACCTCGACCGCAAGTGTCCCGTCCGCAATCGGACCTGTTCGGACGAGACGTGTTGCTACACCGACACCGTGCATCCCAACGCCTACGGGCAGCGGCTGATGGCCGAGATCATCTACCGTGCGTTCGCTAACCTCGACGGAACGCATGATGGGACGTGCAGCGCCGGTTCCTGCACGACGGGCAAGAGGGGGGACGCATGCAGCAGCAACGCCGACTGCGACTACTACCGCATGGATCTTACCCCATCATGATCCCCACCCCACCCAAGTTGAACCAGTACCCCGACCGCCAGATCCGAGAGTTCTGGCTTACCGCGATCGGGGTGGCGCTAGCTA
>CAYZBB010000299.1:0-5101 GCA_964476495.1 uncultured Actinomycetes bacterium
TGGTTCGCCGCGTTCCAGTCCGTGGCGCAGATCCTGGCCCGCTGGGGCGAGGACCAGGGCCGGCAGATCCTGGCCAACCTGAACTGCTCGATCATCCTGGGCGGCCTGCAGGACGAGAAAGCCCTGGAACGGTTCTCCACCCTGGTCGGCAAGGCCGACCTGGTCGAGGTGTCCTCGCAACTCGACACCGCTAACACCGCCACCACCCACTCGGTCTCCCTGACCGAACGGGACGTGCTGCGCCCCGAAGAGATCCGCCTCATCCCCGACGGCCAGGCCCTGGTCATCTACCGCAACAGCCCGGCGATGATCGTCGACCTCATCCCCTGGACGAAACGGCCGGATGGACCCGAGATCACCGCCGGCGTCAAGCGCGTCCGGGAGGCCCGGATCGGCCAGCCGACGTGACCGCCGCCGACACCGACGACGGGAGTGATTCCGCGGAATCACCCCCGGACCGCCCGGAGAACAACCCTGTGGACGAACCGGGGTCGTTCACGGAGCGGCTGACGCTAATCGAGAACGGCCTCGAGGCGCTGGCCGGTCGACTCGACGACACCGAAGACGCGATCGCCACCACTCTGGAAACGATCGGCGGCGAGATCACCGACCTAAAAGCCAACCTGGCCCAGCTCATTGCGCAGGAACGGGAACTAGTCAAGCCACGACGGTGGGCCGCCCGCGCCAGCCGCGACGACTGGAACAACCTGGTCAACTGGGTCGACGAACTCACTGGCGACTGCTCGCTGCTCAGCGACTACACAATCCCGCCCTGCTGGCCCGCCCACCCCGGCGTCGTCGAAGAACTCGCCGGCCTCTGGCGATCCTGGATCCACGCCGTCATCAACGACGCCCGGGCGAAGAAGCACGGCAGCGCCGATCTCACCGCCTGGCACGACCGCTGGCTCTGGCCCTGCCTTGTTCGCCTAAAGAGTGGGCACTACCGAATCACAAACTGTCGACAGCAGCATCAGCTTGAGCGTTCAGGATCTACAGCTACCGATCGCGATCAGCTGCCGTTCAGTCAAGGTTGTGCAGAGAAGGACTCGCTCACGTCGGGTGGTCCAGCGGCACCCGAGGGCGCCGGAGGTCCACCACTATCGTCTCCAGCGTCGATCCAGGCAAACGCCTCTTCGACCGCACTTTGATCAGTCCCTAATACCTGCAAACTGACTCTGATCAGGGCGTACAACTGGTCGACCCACGATGTCGCCAAATCAACGTTACCACCAGCATTCAAGGAAAGGCTCGGAATTAGGTGTCCCCGATGAAGGACGTTGCGGCACCGCTCCATGGCATGTGATTCAATCGACCACCATTCCGAGTGCGCCACGCCGCTGGCCATAGAGTAGGCCTGCCGATAGAGATCGATAAGACCGCACTCTTGTGCCATCGTCCGGATAGATTTGCCAGCCGCAAATGAGTCGCGTGTATCCACTGCACGGTAGTCAAAAATGTCGTCGTTGTGACTCAACTTCTGTAGGTCCTTCAAGGCCTCTTCGAAATCCGGCTGCCGCGCTTCAGCGGGCAACTCGTCCATGATTCGTGCGTATAGCTTGGCCTTTCCGGCTCCATACTCCTGGTAGATACGATAAATCTCCGGGTCTTGTTGAGACATCCACTGAATGTAGATGCGCACTTCTACAAGTGCCCTAATTATATGGGCGCCGTGCTCCATGCACCATAAGTCCGGCGCCCCCAAGGCGGTAACGACGTCGCGCCCGGCCCGCGCGACGAGTCCGGAATGAACCTCCTGGCGTTCCGGGTCGTACAGGCGGGTCGGCGAAGTCTCGAGCGCCTGCACATAGCTTGACAACAGATCCATCGCAAGCTGACGGAGATGGGCGCCACCTTCCGGTGTACTGCCGACCTCGCTATCATCAACATTTGCAGATCCATGGTCAGAATCGTGGTCCTCCGACGACTCCTCGGCGTCGTGCTCTTGGTCGTCCCTGCTTCGCATGCAACTTGTGATCATTGAGTTGGTTCCCCAGAAGATCTTGGCCCATTTGATCGACTCCGCAAAGTGATCGGCGTCTTCATGAACTAGCAGCCCTTTGTGTGCGCCCCACATGGCTCGTACTACGGTGTCAGCTTGACTGCGAGTCTTAACGTCTTTGGGATACAGCTTCAGTAACTCAACAGTCTCGGGAGTCGTAGAGAAGGTTCCGGCTTGGACAGAACTCCAGATGCCGAGGCATTTGATCACCGCTTCACGATGCCCATCCTTAACGGAAGCAAGAATCGCCATGGCCAGTAGATTTACGTCTTCTGGTCGAGGCGGTGTATCGTCTCGATCAACTAGCCACTTGGCAGGACGCAATGAGTAGATGGCCATGGCCGACTGTACCGAAACTGGGAGTAGACCGTGGTCTTCAGCCAGACGTTTAACCACGAGAGATGAATTCGGCAAACGGGCAGCCAGCCGGTCAAGCCCTGTCAACCGTCCATCGAGACATTCGGCGACAAAGCGGGGCTCAGCTTGTCCTGAAAGTTCCTCCTGGACCGCCTTCTGCCAACGGACGAAGCGCACTACTTCCGCGGTCCCCAACTCACAGAGTGTAAGAATCGGCCACAAGAGATCCGGTAGGTCGTCGCGTGTCCAGTCACCCATTTCCAGCAGTCCAGTCGCAACGATCGGCGTGCGGTAGGTACGGCCCTTCCTTACGTGGCCCGCGAGAGGGCCGGAGGTTTGGTTGGGACGGGGAATCTTCACCCGACGACGGTAGACGAACGCCCCCTACAACGGGTCATCGCCGGGGTCGGCGAGGTTGCGCCAGTCGAGCGCGATAATCGACCCACTCTTCGCGTAGCTCCGATTCTGCATCGCTCGGAGCTCGAGTCGAGGTTTTCTTCAGTCTGCTGTCCAACCGGCTCAGACGCTCGTGCAACCGCGATCGGCTTCCTCTGGCGTCAGCGTCAGCTACTCGGGCTCCGCCTACCCCTCTAGGGCTCGCCGCTTCGGCTGAGTAATTCGCCGCTTCAGCAATCGCGGCAGCATTCGCTTGATCAAGACCCGAGTCGGCTCGATCACGTCCGCTGGCGGCGACCCATTGCTCGCGGGCCTGGTCGTAGGTGCGGGCGACGATGTGAACGGTGTTGCTGCGGCGGCCGCGGGTCATGCCGACGTACAGCGCCGCGGCGTCGGTCATGTCGGTGAGCTGGAGGCGGCCGTGGTCGCTGGTCTCGCCTTGGACGCCGTGCACGGTGCTGGCGTAGGCGAGGTGGATGTTCTTGCGGACGTAGTCGGCGTCGAGGGTGACCGGGTCGGGTCGGCCGGGGCGGGTGAGTTCGAGGGCGCCGTCGGGTTGGACGGCGGTGACGGTCCAGGTCATGCGGTTGGCGACGCCGAGGCGGTTGTCGTTTTCGCGGGTGACGACGCGGTCGCCGGCGCCGATGCGTAGGCCGTCGCGGCCGTGCACGGTGTGTTGATCGTCGACCAGGCCGGCCTGGACGAGGCGGTCACGGACGACTTCGTTGACCGCGTCGGCCGCGTCGTTGGTGTCCACGGCGACGGACTGGGTGTCCCCGTCCAGGTGCCGCTGCGCGGTCTCGGCGGCGAGTACAGCGAGGGCGTCGGTATCGGTGTCGTGCAGTTGCACGTGGCCCTGGCTCAGCAGCTGGTCGAACACAGCTTCGGGGTCGACGCCGGTGCGGATCCGCAGTGACAGGTCGGCGTACTCGGTGTCCTTGGTGCCCTCTGGGGTGAGGAAGCGGTGCACGGCGGACAGTTCCAGGGCGGTGCGGGAGTGGGCGGCGACCATGTCCAGGACGCCGCCGCGGCCGATGGCGGGCAGCTGGTGCCGGTCCCCGAGGTAGACGATGCGGGCGTCGGCTTCGTCGGCGATGTGCAGCAGCGCCTGCGCGGTCTGCTGGTCCAGCATGCCGGCCTCGTCGACGACGAGGACGTCGCCCGGGCGGAGCTTGACGCTGCTGTCCGGACCGTTGTAGATGGCGCCAGTGAGCGGGCATGTGTCGCCCGGTTGTAGTCGGGTCCAGACTCCGTCGCGGTCCCATCGGAAGCCGTGGGCGAAGGCTAGGCCGGCGGCCGCCGGCCCGTCGTCGGCCCCGATCTTTTCGGCGGCGAGGAGCGCGGCGTTGCGGGAAGGGGCGACCACCTTCATCCGTTGGCCTGCGTGGGTGATGAGGGTGTTCGCGGCGGCCAGCATGGTCGACTTGCCGGTGCCGGCGGCGCCCTCGACGAGCACCACGGCGTCGGTGCCGGCGATCGCCCGCACCCCGTCGATCTGCCCTCGGTCCAGGCCCTGGTCGTCGACGATCGCGGCGACGTCGGCGGCGGATGTGAGGACGCCCTGGAAGGCGCCGCGGACGGCGAGCCGACCCTGGATGTCCCGTTCCAGGTCGAGTACTTCCTGCGACGTCAGGTGCCGCACATGCGCCGGCACCGGCTTGTCCACGACGGTCAGGCAGCGGGCGCGGGCGCGGCGGGTGATGTCCTCGGCCAGATCCCGCAGCACCGCCTGGTCGGAGATCACGTTGCGGCCGGCGAGGACCTCCTCGGCGACGCCACGCACGTCGAAGTCGTTCCAGGTCGACCGGCCGCGGGCGCCGGCGGACAGCACCCGCACGACGCGGTCGGCGACCTCGTTCCGGTCCACCTCACCGGGACGGGTCGGCGTCAGCTCGACCGGGCCGGCGGCCCGATGGGCGCCGATGTCGACGCCGAGGCGGCGCAGCTCGGTCAGCCAGGTGTCCTCACACTCCTGGCCGCGGGTGGGGTGGTTCTTCTTCGCTTCACGTTTGTCGGCCCACGCCCGCTGATCCCACGCCCGACGCAGCTCGGGACCGGGTTCCTGCCCGGGGTTGTCTTTGCGCCACTCCTTCTCGTAGCGGGCGATGTTCTTGGCGACCTGCTGGCTACGTTTGCTCATCGCCGGCACGATCGGCGCCAGCTGTTCGATCTCCCCTGTCGCCAGGTCCAGGGTGTAACCGTGGGCGGCCAGCGCGGCCCGGAATTCCTGGTCGGCGGCAACGGCTCGATGGCCGATGCCGTTGATGGCCCGTTGCATCCGCAGCACGGCTGCGGAGTCGATCCCCCGCCACCGGCCGGCCGCCGGCACCCTCGCGTTGAGTTGCAGGT
>CAYZBB010000300.1:0-5074 GCA_964476495.1 uncultured Actinomycetes bacterium
CCGTCTCCGGCGCAGTTCTCGCAGCGCCCGCCCTTGATGTTGAAGGAGAACCGGCCGGGCTGGTAGCCGCGCACCTTGGCCTCCGGTGTCTCGGCGAACAGCTTGCGGATGTGGTCGAAGACGCCGGTGTAGGTGGCCGGGTTCGACCGCGGTGTCCGGCCGATCGGCGACTGGTCGACATGGATGCTCTTGTCGACGTGCTCCACTCCGGTCACCGACCGGTGCCGGCCAGGCACCGTCCGGGCGTTGTAGAGCCGCTTGGCCAGCGCGTTGTAGAGGATCCCGTTCACCAGGGACGACTTGCCCGACCCGGAGACCCCGGTCACCGCGATGAACTGGCCCAACGGGAACGAAACCGTGACGTCGCGCAGGTTGTTCTCGGCCGCCCCGTGGACGGTGAGCGCACGCCCGGTCGGCGGGCGTCGTCGATCGGGCATCGGGATCGCACGGCGGCCCGACAGGTAAGCGCCGGTGAGGGACGTGGGATGGGCCAGCAGGTCGGCCACGGTGCCCGAGACCACCACCTCGCCTCCGTGCTCGCCGGCGCCCGGTCCAATGTCGACGGCCCAGTCAGCCGTCCGGATGGTGTCCTCGTCGTGTTCGACCACGATGAGCGTGTTGCCGAGGTCCCGCAGTCGCACGAGGGTGTCGATCAGCCGGCGGTTGTCCCGCTGGTGGAGCCCGATGGACGGTTCGTCCAGAACGTAGAGGACGCCCACCAGGCCGGACCCGATCTGGGTGGCGAGGCGGATCCGTTGTGCCTCACCACCGGAGAGGCTGCCCGCGGAGCGGGCCAGGGTGAGGTAGTCCAGACCCACGTCGAGCAGGAACCGGAGCCGTTCGTTGATCTCTTTGACAACCCGCTCGGCGATCTGGGCCTCGCGTTCGGTGAGTTCCAGGTCCCGGACATACCGGGCCACCTCATCGATGGACATCGCTGACACGTCGGCGATGTTGCGGCCACCGACGGTGACGGCCAGGGACGACGGCTTGAGCCGTGCGCCGCGGCAGGTCGGGCAGGGTGTCTCCCGCATGTAGCCGGCGTGCCGCTCGCGCGCGTTGTCGGACTCGGCCTCGGCATGCCGCCGACGGACGTAGGGCATGGCGCCCTCGTAGGTCGCCCGGAACGTGTGCTCCCGGCCGTGCCTGGAGCGGGAGCGGACGGTCAGCGGCCGACCCAGACCGTTGAGCAGGATCCCCTGGATGCGGGTCGGTAGGTCCTCCCAGGCCGTGGCGGTGGAGAAACCCTCCTGCTCGGCCAGCGCGGTGAAGAGGGTCTGGAAGTAGCCTGCGACGTACGGGGTCGACCACACCGTGATGGCCCCATCTTCGAGGCTCTTCGACCGGTCGGGCACGACGAGGTCGGCATCGACTTCGAGCGTGGTGCCCAGCCCCGAGCAGGCGGGACAGGCGCCCCAGGGCCCGTTGAAGGAGAACTGCCGCGGCTCGAGTTCCTCGATCGCGACGTCGTGCTCGTTCGGGCAGGCCAACCGCTCCGAGTATCGGCGTTCGCGCAGCGGGTCACCGGTGTCCCGATCCACGAAATCCACCGCCACAACGCCCGACGCCAGAGAGAGTGCCGTCTCGACGGAGTCGGTCAGTCGCTGCTTGATCGTCGGCTTCACCGCCAGCCGATCGACGATCACGTCGATGGAGTGCTTACGCTGCTTGTCGAGCGCGGGCGGCGCCGTCAGCTGATGGACCTCGCCGTCGACACGAACGCGGCTCAGGCCCTGGCCGGCCAACTGGCGGAACAGGTCGATGTACTCCCCCTTGCGCCCCCTGACGACGGGCGCGAGCACCTGGAACCGGGTGCCTTCGGGCAGCGCCAGCAGCCTGTCTACGATCTGCTGCGGCGACTGCCGGGTGATGGGCTCCCCGCACTCGGGACAGTGGGGGCGACCAGCCCGTGCGAACAGCAGCCTGAGGTAGTCGTGGATCTCGGTGATCGTGCCGACAGTCGAGCGTGGATTCCGGCTGGTCGACTTCTGGTCGATCGATACCGCCGGCGACAGCCCCTCGATGAAGTCCACGTCGGGCTTGTCCATCTGTCCCAGGAACTGCCGGGCGTACGCCGAGAGACTCTCCACGTAGCGCCGCTGACCCTCGGCGAAGATCGTGTCGAAGGCGAGACTGGACTTGCCGGAGCCGGACAGGCCGGTGAAGACGATCATCGCCTCGCGCGGCAGGTCGAGGTTGACGTTGCGGAGGTTATGCTCCCTCGCACCTCGCACGATCAGGCGGTCACTCACCCGAAACATGGTAGATGGCACGTCCGACACTTCCCGAACGGCCCCGTCCGTCCCTTGCTGACCGCTGGCACGTCCCCCGGCGGGGGACATAGGTTTGGTCCATGAGGCTAAGCGCCGGGCCCATTCCGGTGGACGCGATACGCAAGTGGAAGCTCGACGCCACGATGCGCTTGCTCGGCGACACCATCGGCATCAGCGACGCCGAATGGCTGCAGCCCAGCCTGCTGCCCGGCTGGTCAAGAGCCCATGTGGCCACCCATGTAGCACGCAACGCTGACAGCCTGCGCGCTGCGACCTCGTGCGCGATCCAGGGGCAGCAGGCCGACTGCTACCCGTCCGCCGAGCGGCGGTTCGCTGCCATCGAGGAGGGCGCCGACCGGACGGGGCTTGACCTCCAGATCGACCTCGACACCAGCGCGGGTGCGCTCAAATCGGCGTGGGACAAGGTCGGCGACTGGCACGTCCAAGTGGAGATGTACGGCCGCTCCTGGCCATTGGCCGTGCTGCCGCTCATCCGGCTGCACGAGGTCGTCCTGCATCACATCGACCTGGCGTGCGGTTTCACCGCCGAAGCCGTCGACCCCGCGCCGGCGCGCTGGCTTCTCGATTGGGCGCTCACCAGACTGCAGCCCACCTCCGGCCTCCCCAAGGTGCGGATCGTGAGCGATTCCGGGCTGACCACGGCGCTCGGCAACAGGGGGGTCGAACGGATCGTGCGCGGCACCGACGCCCGGCTGTGGGCCTGGCTGACCGGACGCGCGGCGCCGGATTCGGTCAAGGGCGCGGCCGCGCCGATGCCGCTGCTGGCCTGAATCAGGCCGCCTCGGCGCGCCCGTCCCGACGGGTCTTGACCAGACTGGCGACCGTGGTGACGGCGAGTGTGCCGATGATGACCAGCAACGACAGCCAGATCGGGATCTCGCCGTCGAAACCCAGCCGTTCGTCAAGGCCGTACTCGTGCATGGCGTGCAGGATCAGCTTGACCCCGATGAAGGCCAGGATCACCGACAAGCCGATCGACAGGAACACCAGCCGCTGCAGCAGTCCGCCGATCAGGAAGTACAGCTGCCGCAGTCCCATCAAGGCGAAGACGTTGGCAGTGAACACCAGGAATGGTTCCTGGGTCAGCCCGTAGATCGCGGGAATGGAATCCAGCGCGAACAGCAGATCGGTTGTGCCCAGAGCCACGATCACGTAGCACATAGGGGTGAGCAACCGGCGGCCGCCCTCCACCACGGTCAGCTTCGTACCGTGATAGGTGTCGGTGGACGGGAAACTCCGCTTCACCCATCGCATCACCGCGTTGTCGGTGGCCTCCTCGTCGTCCTCTTCGGCGCGGTGATCGGCGAACAACTTGAAGGCGGTCCAGATCAGGAAGCCGCCGAAGAGGAAGAACACCCAGCTGAACCGTTCGATGACGGCGGCGCCGAGAAAGATGAACATGCCCCGGAAGACCAGGGCCAGCACGATGCCAACCAGCAGCGCATACTGCTGCAACGGTCTGGGCACTCGCAGGTTCGCCATGATGATGACGAAGATGAACAGGTTGTCCACCGACAAGCTGTACTCGGTCAGCCAGCCGGCGAAGAACTCCCCGGCATAGCGCGGACCCCAGATCGCCCAGACCCCCAGGCCGAAGGCCACCGCGGCGGCTGAGAAGGCAAGGATCGCCAGACCGGCCTCACGCATCGACGGTTCGTGCGGGCGGCGCCCGATCACGAAGACGTCGACCGCGAGCACCACGACCATCACGCCCATGGTGATGAGCCAGACGGTCGGGGTCACATGCATGATTCAGGCCTCCGCCCAGGTCCTCAGGCGCTCACACGGGTACCCGTCGAGGCCGCACCACCGTGATTGTTGCAGCCGACCCGGCTGTTGACCACCCACCCTCACCTGGTCGCCTCGAGCATCTGCCGCAGCATCTTCTTGAGGTCCGCGATCTCGTCGCGGAGCCGAGCGGCGAGTTCGAATTGCAGCTCGGCCGCGGCGGCGTGCATCTGGTCGGCGAGTTCGGTGACGAGGCTCGCCAGTTCCGTCGCCGGGATCGACCCCAGGTCCCTGGTTCGCTCCCTCGTCTGCGGGACCGGGGTGACTGGACGACGGCCCCCGACCCGGGAGACCAGCCCCTGGGTGTCGGCGTCCTCCCGAGCCAGCATGTCGGTGATGTCGGCGATCTTCTTGCGTAACGGCTGCGGGTCGATGCCCCGCTCGGTGTTGTAGGCCACCTGCTTGACGCGACGCCGGTTGGTCTCGTCGATGGCTGCCGCCATCGAGGCAGTGATCTTGTCGGCGTACATGTGGACCTGCCCCGCCACATTCCGCGCGGCCCGTCCGATGGTCTGGATGAGCGAGCGTTCGCTGCGAAGGAATCCCTCCTTGTCGGCGTCGAGAATGGACACCAACGAGACCTCCGGCAGGTCGAGGCCCTCCCGCAGCAGATTGATGCCGACAAGCACGTCGTACTCGCCGATTCGGAGTTCGCGCAGGAGTTCGATCCGCCGGAGGGTGTCGACCTCTGAGTGCAGGTAACGGGTGCGCACCCCGTTCTCCATCAGGTAGTCGGTGAGGTCCTCGGCCATCTTCTTCGTCAAGGTGGTGACCAGCACACGTTCGTTGCGTTCGGCTCGGACGCGTATCTCGCCCATCAGGTCGTCGATCTGACCTCGGGTCGGCTTCACAATCACCTCGGGGTCGACCAGGCCGGTGGGTCGGATGAGCTGTTCAACGAACCCTCGCGAGCGGTTGATCTCGTACGGGCCGGGGGTCGCCGACAGGTAGACCGTCTGCCCGATGCGATCGACGAACTCCTCGAAGGTCAG
>CAYZBB010000301.1:0-5054 GCA_964476495.1 uncultured Actinomycetes bacterium
GCAGCTTGCGTTCCCGCTGGGCCAGGGTCAACCGGGCCAGCACGTGGTCGAGCTGACCGCGCGGAATCGCATCCAGCAGTGCGGTGGTGGCGTCGGGGTCGTGCTGCCTTATGTGGACAACAGCGGGTGGCGGTCGGGTGTCGTACCAGCATGCTGTGGTGGTTGGGTGCGGGTACGGGTGCATCGACGAGATGGTGTCGTGTCCGCGGTCGACGTTGTGACGGCCGATGGTGTCCTGGTCGACTGCGCTGCCCGGTTTCTGCGGCATGTCCTTGATTCTGGGTGCAGCCCGAACACCGCCACCGCGTATGGGTACGACCTGAGGTACCTGTTCGAGTTCCTCGCTGAACGTGGGCTCGATTGGCGGGATTTCCGTCCCGCGGTGGCGTTGGAGTTGTTGGGTTGGCTTCGCCGGCGCCCTTCCCGGCGGCCGGCGCAGCGGTTGGGGGTCTCGGCGACAGTACCGACGGGCCGGTTGTTGTCGCCGGCCACGGTAGCCCGGGTGTTGGCTACCGTGTCGAGCTTCTACGGGTGGGCGGTGATCGCCGAGGAGTTCGAAGGTGAGAACCCGATGCGTCGACGGTTGGATGTTGCCTCGCTGATGACCCCCAGCCGGCGGCCGCCGTTCACGGGTGGAGCGAGCCGGCAACGACCGGTGTCCCGGGAGGTCCGGATTCGGCTGCCGATGCGGCTGCCCCGGCCGATGAGCGACGCCGATGTGACCGCATTGCTGGACAGCATCAGGAACCTGCGGGATCTGTCGATGATCTTGTTGATGCTCGACGGGGGTCTACGGCCGGGTGAGGTGCTGAGTCTGCAGCTAACCGACATCGCCTACGGACGCCGGCGGGTCACGGTGTGCAAACGAGACGACCATCCCCGCGGCGCTCGTGGCAAGTCCCGGCAGGAACGGGTCGTTGATCTGGCCGAACCGCGCACATTGGACGCGGTCAGCCGATACGTACTCCACGAGCGGCCCCTCGATGCCGACAGCCCGTTCGTGTTCCTGGTCGGCGGCCGCGGCAGCCGCCGGGACGTGCCGTTGTCGTATGACGCGTTGGTGAGAATGTTCGCCCGCCGGCTCGACGCCCTGGGTCTGCGGTCACCGGACAAGACACCACACGCGCTGCGGCACACCCATGCCACCGCGATGTGGGAGGCGGGCATGCGAGAGATGGCTCTCCAGGCCCGGTTGGGACACGCATCGCCGGAATCGACCCGCGTCTACACCCGGGTCTCTGATCACCAAGTCAGGGCCGAATACATCGCCGCGCTGGGCATGGACCGATGAGTTCGCCGTCGATCGCTGCGCTCACTGTTGAACCACCCGGAACCGGACGGTGGCGGATTCATGCCCGGATCGAGGACTACCGGTCCTGGGTGCGCGAGTACATCCCGCACGAGGCCGTCCGGTGGGAGCGGATACGCGCCTACCGGCGATTCACCGAGACCTGGCCCGACCTGGAGGAATGGTTCACCGCACCGCTACCGGTCCGACTGGGATTCACCGGCGGGGAGCTCCGGCCGACGGGTCGCACCGAGATGCACCGGGCGAACGGCTACCTGATCTACCTGTCGCTCGTCGGTGGCGTGGGGTTGGACTTCGATTTCCTGTTGGGCCGCAAGTACACCCGCTCCTTCAGCGTCGCCGGCGGCGGGAACGGCCTGGGCGTCGACCTGGCCATGTTCGACCGCTGGGTGGCCAGGATGGTCGAGCTCGGATACCCGCGAGCGGGTGCTGGCGGGTCTCTGATGTGGGCGCTCGGCCGGCTGGTCCTGCACCGGGGGGACCCGGACTTGACCGCGATCACCGCAGACGACTTGTTCGCGTTGGGGAACGCGGTCCGCGACTTCGGGGCCCGACCGGACTACCAGCAGTTGCGACGCGCCCTGTTCAGGGTCAGCGGAGCAGCGGACACGGGTCACACCGGCGCCCAGTTCATCCGCACGCACCTGTCGAAGCTGCACGCCGCCCACGTGCTGCTGTTCAACGAGGGGCAGGTCGGTCAGCCCCCGCAGGTCGGCACCCGTCAGCGGACCGGCTGGACCGACCGGCTGCTCCCGGAACCATGCCCGCCGGCGATCCGCGTCGTCGTCGAGCGATATCTGCGGCTCCGGTTGGAGGCCAAGTTCGACCGGCCGCAAACCGTCCGGTTGACTCGAGAAGGGCTCCGCCGCCTGGTCAACTGGCTGACCAGGGTGCACCCGGAAATCACCAACCTGCGCCAGCTGAACCGGCCACTGATCGAGGACTACCTGCGATGGTTGCCGGGCTGCATCAGCCAACAGACCGGGCAACCGCTCACTCCGAACACGGTCGCGTCCGCGATCAGCGCGGTGGGGGCGTTCTGTCGGGACACCGCGGTCTGGGGCTGGGCCGACGTCCCGGGCCGACCGCTGATCACGACCCGGGACGCGCCGAAACCACCCAAACCCCTGCCCAGATTCCTGCCCGCGGTTGAACTGGCGGCGATCATGGCCGCCATCGATGCCCTGGCCGATCCCGCGCAACGCGCGGCCCTGCTGTTGCTCCGGTGGTCCGGCGCCCGGCGTGACGAGATCCGCCGGCTCACCTGGGACTGCCTGGACCACGACATCCACGGCAATCCCCGGCTGCGGATCCCGGTCGGCAAGTCCTACGCGGAACGGATCGTCCCACTGCACCCGGACGCCGCGGCGGCGTTGCGCGGCGCGATCGACGCCGCGAAAGCGCAGAACGCGATCGCCCGGCACGACCAGCACGCCGGCCGCGCTGTCAATTACGTGTTCATGCGCCACGGAAAGCTGCTCTCCAAAACAACCTTGTTCGACGATGCGTTCCGCACCGTCTGCAGCACCGCAGGCCTGCTCGACGCTCACGGCGTCCCCAAGGTCAGCGCGCACCGGTTCCGGCACACCTTGGGCACCCAACTCGCCGAGGGCGGCGCACGGATCCAAACGATCATGGCGATCCTCGGGCACCGCAGCGCTGAAATGTCCCTCATTTATGCCCGGATCTCCGACCCGGAGATCCGCCGGCAATACGAGAACGCGCTCGCCGGCGGCGGCCGGATAGCCGGCCCAGCCGCCGACGCCCTGCTCCACGACACGCTCGACGAACAGGCAGTTCACTGGTTGCAGACCAACTTCCTCAAGACCGAACTCGAGCTGGGGCACTGTCTGCGGTTACCCGCCGAAGGACCCTGCGAGTGCGACCTCGTGCTGACCTGCCCGAAATTCCTGACCAGCACCGAATACATCCCTCGACTGCAGACCCGCATGATTCGTGAGGCCGAACTGATCGCCGACGCCGAAACCCGGGGCTGGGAACGGGAAGCAGAACGGCACCGCTGCACCCAACAACGCATCGCCGCGTTGCTACAGGACCTCTCACCCGACGGGTGCGTCGGCTGATCGTGGGTCGTCGGGCGTCAGCCTTTGATGCTGTATACGCGAACTTCGCTTTGAGGACCGCGGACCTGCCGTGGTTGGGCGTTGGTGGGTGCTGCGGCGAGAATGACCAGGACGAGGGCGATGATGGCCATGCCGGTCCAGCCGATCGGGGTGAGTCGTTCGCCGACGATGAGGACGGCTAGGACGGCGGCGATGGCCGGTTCGGACAGGGTCACGGTGGTTGCGGTGCTGGCGGGGGTGCGGGCCAGGCCAATTCCGAACAGCAGGTAGCCCAGGAACATCGGGATGAGCGCCATGTAGCCGACGACCAGGACGTTGCCGGTGGTGGCCAGCAGCGGGGCGCCTGTGACGACCAGAATGGGCAGGAGCAGGACGCCGCCGGCGCCGAACACCGCGCCCATGGAAGCGGCGCGGCTGATGCCGGAGCCGATGAGGCGGTGTACGACCCAGGAGTAGCCGGCGTAGGTGGCGCCGGCGAGCAGGCCGAGGGCGATGCCCGCGGCGGTGTCCCCGGCCGAGGCCGTCGGGCCGTGCAGGCTGGACAGGCTGAGCAGAGCGCCGCCCACGACGCCCAGGCCGGCGGCGAGCATCCACCACCTGCTCAGGGGGCGGTGGTCGACCATTCGCTCGAGCAAACCGGAGGCCAGTGGCGCGGAGGCTAGAGAGACGACGGAACCGACGGCGACCCCGGCCAGGTGCATCGAGCTGTAGAACGCCAGCGGGTAGACCGCGACCATCACCGCGCCGGCGATCAGGACCGGCCGGTGCTGCCGCAGGTCGGCCGCGGCCGCACGCAACGCTGGCCCGGCGATCAGTGCTTGGAGCAGACCACCGATTCCCAGGGCGGCGGCGCCGATCGCCAACGGTCCGACCCCGGGGGCGAAGGTGGCGGCGGTGCCGGTCGTGCCCCATAGCGCGGCCGCGGCGGTGACCGCGAGGACACCGGTCCGATAGGGATGGCTCACAGCGACCGGACCACGGTCGCGGCGATCTCCCGGGCCCGCACCAACCGCTGCGGGGTGCCGTCCAGACCGGCGCGGCTCATCGCCCCTTCGAGTAGGAACGACAGGTGCTCCGCCGTGGCTGCGGCGACGTCGGCCGGCGCGGCGGCGGTCAGGTGCTGGGCCAGGATGGACTCGACCTGCTCCTTGTGTCGGCGGACCGCGTCCCGGCCCGGGGCGCCGACCGGTAGCTCGGCCGCGGCGTTCAGCAGGCCGCAGCCTCGAAAGCCGTGGTCGTAGGCCACAGATGCGTGGTCGATGTAGGCGTCGAAGACGGCCAACACTCCATCGATCGGCGATTCGGCTCCGGCGACGCGCTGCTCGTACAGGGCCAGCCATTCCTCGTGCCGGGCCTGGATGTAGGCGTCGACGAGCTCATCCTTGGACGCGAAGTTGTTGTACAAGCTCATCTTGGCCACGCCCGCCTCAGCGGTGACCGCGTCGATCCCGGTCGCGGTCACACCCCGGGCGTAGAACAACCGCGCCGCCGCGTCCAACAACCGGGACCGCGCCGACCCCGCTCTGGTCCCTGCCACCGTCTACTCCCTAATGACTAGGTAGACCAGTCTACCTAGTAGGGCGTCGACACGCTAGTCCGTCCTTCGACGAAGCCGATCCGGTCCAGCACGCAACCGATCGTCCACATAACATGCAACTCGG
>CAYZBB010000302.1:0-5047 GCA_964476495.1 uncultured Actinomycetes bacterium
GTCACCGGCGCCAAAGAGCTGCGTAAGGCGATCCGTCAGATCGAGGACGCTGCCGCCAAGAAAGGCATGCAGGCTGATCTGAAGGGCGCGTATCGCACGGCGGCCAGGGTGGTGGAGGTGTCAGCCAAGCAGGAGGCGCCCCGCCGGTCTGGTCGTTTGGCCGGGTCGGTCAAGGCGAAGGGCACTACGACCGGTGCGAGCATTGTGGCCGGCGGTCTGAAAGCGGTTCCGTATGCGGGGCCGGTTCACTATGGCTGGCCGTCTCGTCCGAACAAGGCGAAGGGCTGGCGGGGCGGGCCGATCAAGGCGAACAAGTTTCTGACGAGAGCGGCGGCGCAGTCGGTCGACGCGATTGTTGATCTGTTGGGCGACGAGTTGCAGCGGGTGTTGAACAAGGTGATGCCTCGTGGCTAACCCGAAGATCGAAGTCGAGCTCACCGCAGACGCAAAGGGGCTCAAGAAGGGCGCCAAGGAGGCCGGCGACGCGGTCGACAAGCTGGCGAAGCAAACTGACGACGCCGCCGACAAGACGGAGCAGGCCGGGAAACGGTTTGATGCTGTCGGCAAGCAGATCGACGGGATAGCCCGCAACAAGGCATCGGAGCATCTTGGGGCGATCGGCGACGCTGCCGACGCGCTCGGTGTTGACCTGGACAACGTCGACACGAAGATGATGGCGGCCGGCGCGGCGATTGGCGCGGGCACGAAGCTGCTTGTCGACGGGGTGCAGGCGTGGGGTGAGTACGTTCACCAGGTAGAGCAGTACGCCGACTCTGCGGGGATCTCGACTGAGGCGGCGTCGCAGTTCGCTCAGGTGTTCAAGCAGTTCGGGGTGGAAGCCGACGACGGTATTGACGCCCTGAAGACTCTGGCCGAAGAGGTGGGGGACGCTCCGGAGAAGTTCAAGCAGTACTCCGTCGAGATCGTCCGAGCGAAGGACGGCAGCGTTGATCTGGCGGCGACGATGGGGAACGTCGCCGAACGGTTCCGGACGATGACCGACCCGGCGCAGCGGGCGGCGATGGGTGCCGCCCTGTTCGGGGATAACTGGTTGCGGATCGCTCCTTTGCTCGAGAAGGGCAAGAAGGGGATGGACGACTTGTTGTCGTCCGTCGACGAGTCGCTGATTATCAACGATGAGGCGATCCGTCAGCAACGTGAGTTTGAGCAGGCCACGAACGAGCTCAAGAACGCGTGGCAGGGTTTGCAGCTGGCGATCGGCCGTGACGCTCTCCCTCGTCTGACGATGCTGGCGAAGGATCTCGGGAAGGTGTCGGATGCGACGTCGAAGTTGACGGGCAGCACCGGCCTGCTGGACACCGCGATGGGTGTGTTCAACCCGGTTGTGTCTCTGTACAACGCCCGGATCGCTGACGCCGACCGGAAGGCTGCGGAGGCGGCGAAGTCGACGGAGGGTATGTCGACGGCGGTTGCTGCGGCTGGGATCGAGGCTGCGTCGTCTGGCCGGAAGCAGCTCGAGCTCGCCGCCGCCGAGCAGGAAGCGGCCGATAAGGCTGACATTCTCAAGCGCCGGCAGGACGATGTTGCCCGTTCGGCGCAGGAAGCCGCGAAGGGTGTTGAGGAGCACCGCCAGCAGTTGGACCTGTTGAACGCCACGGTAACCACGGTGGTTGGCACGCAGCTTGCGTACGACTCGGCGGTGATGTCGACGGACAGCAGTGTTCGTGATCTGACGACCAAGGCGAACGAGCTCACCGCTGCGATCGACGCGAATGGTGCTGGTTCGGCTGAGGCGACCGAGGCGCAGCGGGCGTACGACCAGCAGTTGGTGTCGACGAAGCAGGCGGTTGATTCGCAGGCGAAGGCGGCGGCTGATCTGGCGAAGAAGACGGCGGAGGCGGCTGGGCAGACGTTCACGGCCGAGCAGTACAACATCGTCTATCGGGATTCGCTGGTGAAGGTCCGAGACGCAGCGACGGACGGGAATCTGGTTGGCGGGTTGAACGGGCTGATTGGTCTGGTGGATGACACGGCGGCGTCTGCGGGTCGGGCGGAACAGAACTTGAACGCCGCTGAGGCTGCGGCGCGCCGGCTGGCCGCTGTCGCTGCCGGTGTGGGCACGACCAGCTCGGGGCAGATCGTCGGCTCAGCCGACCGGCTAGAGGGCACGATCGCGAGGGCAACTGGCGGTCCGGTGTTCGCTGGGCAGGCGTACCGGGTGGGTGAGGCAGGCCCTGAAATGTTCGTGCCGTCCGACAGCGGACGTGTGCTGTCTCCGGCGCAAGCCCAACAGATGCTCGCTAACCAGGCGTTGGCCGGCCCGGCCGCTGGCGGCGGGGAGCAGGTGTTGGTGGTGAACCTGCATTTGGACGGCAAGCAGGTCGACCAGGCGTTGGTGCGGCCGGCCGAGTTGCGGCGAAGGGCGGGAAGCTAATGGCAGTGCTCACGGTCGGCAGAGTGTTCGACGGGATCGACGTGTACCCCGTCGAACACTCATGGTCAGGGAACCAGGTGACAATCACCGGGTTCGTGGACACGTCAGGGTTGTCGAACCCGGCGGATGTGCTTGCCGCCGCCCGTGACCGGGTCGCTGCGCTGGTCGGCACCGATACCACCGAGAAAGTGGTGCCGGTCACCTACTCCGAAGACGCGTCGCTTGACGGCTACTACGTGCCGGTGTCAGCGCAGATCGGGTTCCCGACCCACACCCAGGTCACGAACGGCGCCCCGTTCCAGGTGACGTTGGACCGGTTCCCTGGCGGGTCGTTGCCGCAATGCGAGCTGTACGCCCCGCACACGGTACGCACGAACTCGCACAGCATCACGAACACAACGTTGAACGGGTCCACCACCTACCCGCTGATCGTCGCCCCTACGGCGGTGTCTGAGTTCTGGCAGGGTGACGGCACCGCAGGCATCGCAAGGGTAACGGCCAGCGGGTCAGTGTCTGCGTGGTATGTCGGGTCCAACGTGCCGATGGTGTCGACGGCGACGTACACGGTGGCGGCCGGCGACTACTACGACGGGGCGTGCGAGTTGCGCACGGAGTACGGGGCGGCGGCGTCGCAGCTTGTCACCGGTCTGCATTGCCCGCCTGCGTTCGATGGGATGGTGCTGTCGAACGGGCTGGTGCGGGCGTTTCTGCATCCGAGCACCGCCACCGCTTTCGAGGTGGAGGTGTACGACGGTTCTCAGTGGGAGGACGTGTCGGGCGGGGTTGGCTGGCGGATCGAGCATGACTACGGCGGCGGGCCGTCGACCCAGTCGTGGGATCTGTCGGCGGCGAAGGTGACGGTCATTGAGAACTCGCCGATCCGGGTGACGATCCGGTTGATGTTGCCGGAGGCGGCGACGTTGAACCGGTTTGGCAGGGTGTGGGTTGATCTGTCGGTGCGGCGTGGCGACCCGTTTGTTTGCGGCTGGGTCCGTACCGACGAGGCGGGGCTGGTGGCGTTGGAACCGACGTCGAGTATCGCCGCGACGGCGTTGACCGGTGGTATTCGTGCGACGTCGAATGATGCGGCGGGGAATCGGGCGGTGTGGGGTTTGGCGAACGGGTCGCCGTCGAACAACCTGACGACCGGTCGGATCACGCAGACGGTGGGGACGACGTTGGCGCCGTTCATGGTCGGGGTTGAGATCGCCGGTTCGAGCTCGTCAACGATCGCCGATGACCAGGCGATTCTGTACCAGTTCTACGATGTGCGGGCTGAGTCGTTGCGGGTGGTGCGCCGGTGATAAACGACCAGTACATGTCGCTGGGCGAATGGGAACTGACCCTTGTGCCGGACACGCCCAGGGAGATCCGGGACAAGATCACCGGGTTCTCTGAGGTGATCGTGTTCGAGGGCCGTGTCCGAGCGGAGGACATGTCTGACACCCTGATCGCCGACGCTCTGTTTCGTGGCACTGTGTTCCGTCCTGGTCCGAGTTTGACGATCGGTGGTCACGGCCCCGCGTGCTGGTTGGGGTGGGGTGAGCGCTATCCGAACACGAACTTGTCCGGCCTGTCGTTCCCGTATTTGAACGTGATCTCGCAGACCGGCAGCAACCTGGCGACGTGGATTGCGTGGGTGTGTTCGGACACCCCGATCACCGTGGGCACGGTGACCGACCCGACCTCAGGTTCGCAGCTGGCGGCGAAGTCGGTGCAGTGGATCTCGCAGCGGGAACTGCTCGACACGCTGTGCAAAGAGTGGGAGGTGGAGTGGCGGATCTCCACCGAACTTGAGCTGGATGTCGGGCCGTTCACCACGTTGTGGCCGTCACCGACCGCGGTGATAACCCCGAAGCCTGTGGGCCGCGAGATCGGCTGGGTGGGTATCGAGGGGATCGTGAACGCCGAACGGGACCTGTGGGGGTACGCCTCCCAGCTGTACCTGTTGGGTAGTTCGACGTTGGCGTCTGCGGGGACGTATTCGCCGTTCTATGCGCCGGACGGGAAACGGATCTACGTGACGGCGGTGTTCAACGAGGCCGATGTCCAGTTGAACGCCACGTCGTTCGCTGCGTCTCGCCTGATAACGACGATCAACAACCCGTCGCAGCGGCATTCGATCACCGTGTCTTCGGACATGTTCAACGTGTCCGGCGACATCGCCCCTGGTTCGAGGGTGTGGATCTACGACCCTGAGGCGGGGATCATCGACGACTCGTTCTCGATCAACCCGATCGAGTGGCGGGGCGAAACGATCTACCCGTGGCCGTTCCGTTGCCTGGGGGTGCGTTGGCCGGTGCGCGACGGGATGGGTGTGATGCTGCGCCGGCACACCGGGAACACTGCGGTCGATTTGACTGGCACGAAGGAGTATGTGGATCTGACGCCGTATGTGCAGTGGGAGTCCGGTGGGTCTGAGTTGACGATCGCCTACCAGCGGTCTTTGCACTGGAGGCCCTGATCCATGCCGCAGCGGTCGCGTGAGTCGTACCTGTTGTCGTCGGTGTGGGCGCCGTGGGAGCAGCTTGTCCCCGATTGGACGGCGGCGTCGTCTGACCCGTCGATCGGGAACGGGACGATCATTGGGGCGTGCCGCCGGAACGGGACCACCGGGCATTACCGGGGTGTGATCCAGATGGGCACCCTGAC
>CAYZBB010000303.1:0-4974 GCA_964476495.1 uncultured Actinomycetes bacterium
CCCTGATTTTGAATTTCCGTCGGGAGGACCCGTTGCATTCTTCATCGCATCGATCGCCGCGACCGCCCGACACAACGCTTCCTCGGCGGCGAGGCGGGTGGGGAATTCGTAAACTTTGAACTCAGGGTCAAAAACGCCATCAATCAAATCGAATACCTGTGGCGACAGGCGAAACGATTCGCTGGGTTCTCGGTCGCGTAGCCAAGCATTACATGACCACCCAGCAATGCTCATTATCAGCGGCGATTTATCCAGTTCCGCCATGAACAGATACCCGGCCGCCCGCTCGTCTCCGCGATCGGCGAGCCACTCGCCGAGCAGCAACCGGGCGGCCGCGTCGTAATTGTCCCGGTCGTCGAAGAATGTGGCGTCGGTCATACTGCTTCCTTGCCTTCGACAATCGCCAGAATCACGCGACACGCCTCGGCTGGGTCAGGGATGCCACACGCGGCAGCAATGCGTTGGCGTTCCGCCCGCAGCCGCAGCACTTCAGCGGTCAAGTCGCAGGCCAACCGCTCCAAGTTCGGGCGCCACCATGTGCGGAAGTCTGTCCCGGCGTCGGTGATCGGCACGTCACTCATGCTGCACCTCGTCGTCGGGCCATGAAGCTCGCGTCCACTTTCGTCGGCGGCGTCAGGTCGGTGACGGCCGGCGGATCGGTGAGCGGCACGACCTGACCGGCCCGCGCGCGTCGCACCGCCGTTGCTGCTGCGTCCCCCATGCCGTGAGTCGTCAGCCATCGGTCCATCTCGGCCAGCGATTCGAGCGCCGCCAGGGCCTGCTGCTGGCTCACGGCGGGCCGATCGCAGAGGTTGGCGACGGCAGCCCAGAACCAGGCGAACGTCGCGGCCGTGAGCCTCCAGGCGGGTGTCTGCGTCGGGGAGAGCGGACCATCGCCGACGACCAGGACGGCGGGCTGCCATCCCGGCGCGTCGATCAGCCACCAGCATACCAGTCGCCGCGACCAGTAGGGCCAGTGCGTGTCGGGCTGCGGCTCGGCAGTCAGGATCGGGGTCATAGTTCACTAACTCGATAGCATAACGTTTGTTTGACCCTCGACGCATTACGACGCTTCGACGCGAGTTCCAGACTCTTGTCTTTTTCTTGCGCTCACGAAAGCTATCTTCTGGAATAAGCGTCGAAGCGTCGTAATGCGTCGAGGTACTGCTGTTTTCGACGCATCGACGGGTGTGTTGAAACTTATGCGTGGTCTTTCAAAAATCGGCCATGCTTCGCAACACACCCGTCGATGCGTCGATTTCATAGATCGATCTGCGGTTCTTCGTGCTTTTTGTTCTTCCGCTTCTCGTCAATTCGGGTTTGAGCTTCGGGCCGAATCGTGATTCCGGGCAGGAATCTTGCAGTAGTTCGCTGAACTTTGAATCCGGTCATTTGCTCAATTCTGATCGTGAATGCCTTCTGAGTGACGCTCAACGCTCGCTCCGCGTTCTCCTCGCACCAGTGGATGAACGCCGAGTACAAGTCGCCCGACTTCGTCTTGTAGTCGTTGCTCGATTCGAGTTCGCACCATTCGGCGACAAACTGACCGATGAGGTCTTCGCTTTGCCGGTACTCTTCCGCCGCGACCTTGATCTTCTCCGGCGGACACAGCCCCACGTTCTGCCAGTCGCGGAAGCCCGCCAGGAGCCAGTTCAAAATGCCGCTCCGCTCGTGTTGAAACTTCGTCCTGGTGAGCGCCTTGTTTTTGCGGAATCGCGGCAATCGCACGTCGCGGCTGTTCCTCGGTCGATCGGCGTCGTCCCAGAACGTGGCGCCGAAGGGGATCATCAGCACGCGACGCCAGATGGCGTGATCGGTCCCCCGGACCCGCGGCCGGTGATTCGTGCAGACGACGAGCTTGTGCGTCGGGACGAAGCTGAAGAAGTCCTGATTGCAGAACCGGGCCTTGATCTTCTCGCTGCCCGTCAGCCGCTTGACTCGCGACTCGTCGAGCTTTGCACCCTCCCCGGTCTCGGCGGCATGGACCAGCCGTCGGCCGAAGAGGTCCGCCAGTTCCGTCGGGTGAGCATCGCCGCGGCGAACCATCAGCAGCCCTTCCGGCGCGGGCGAAGCATAGGGTCCGAGGATGCTGCACAGCGTTTCCAGGACCAGCGTCTTGCCATTGCTCCCGTCGCCGTGGCAGATCACCAGCACTTGCTCACTGACGTCGCCTGAGAGACACAACCCGAAGAGCCGCCGCACGAACGCGATCATCTCCACGTCGCCCGGTGCGTCGTCGGTCAACGGTTCCTCGGGGAAGATCGACTGGAGCGACGCCTCCCAGTCCGGGCAGGTCGCCGACGGGTCGTACTCGACGGGTGCGACGACCGTCAGATAATCCTCTCGCCGATGCTCGCGGAATGCGCCGGTCCGCAGGTCGATCGTGCCGTTCAAGCAGTTCAGCAAGAACGGGTCGGCGTCGAGCTGCGACGGGGCAACGGCCAGCTCGGATTGCGCCAGCCGGAGCATGGCGGCGATTCGCGGGGCCGACTCGCTCTTGAGAGCGTGCATCCCCAGCGCCTTCACCGAGTCCATGGACTTTTTCAACTTGTCGTTTTCGCTCTCGGCTTCGCCCGGCCGCCAGGTGTCGAGTTGCGTTCCGACGTTGTGGCTCTGTGCGCCAGCCTCGCGGAAGATCATCCTGACGGTTTCCTTCGCCAGCAGGTCGATGCGGTGCGTCTCGTCGCGCATCCAGTGCGTCATGGCCCAGATGAGCCATTGACCCCACATCCCGCAGTACCGGGCGTCGTCGCGATGCTGAGACGCGAATCGCAGCGAATTCCCGACATCCGTCAGTCGGATTTCCGCCGCGGGCTTGTCGTCCTTCTCGCCTTTCGCTGCGGCCTTCGAAGCCTTCTTTTGGGCGTCGTATTCGTCAGCCCGCGCCGCCAGCGCATCGCGAAGCCGATCGTTCCAGTTCGGCGCGAGCTGGATCAGGACCATGAGCTTTTCCGCCGTGCCGTCGGCGGCCAACCAGTCGCTCACGTCCCCGCCGTCGCCGAGGCCGATCAGCTCGACGATCCGCACCTCGGCGGCGATGCTTGCCAACGACTCCGCGACCTGGATCGCGTGACGGATCCCCGGCGCGTCACGGTCGGGCAGGATCGCGACCTTCCTCGCCCGGAACGCCTCCAGGCTCCGAGGGTCAAGTGTCCCCCATTTCCCCGCGCCCTGGGCCGCCGTGGTCGCGAGAATCCCGACAGCCGTCAGATTGTCCGCGTCCTTCTCCCCCTCGACGATCGCGACCCACCGCGACGGCTCGGCGGCCAGCAGCTCGGGGAGTCGATACGGCACGCGGCGCGTCTTGCCGAGTTTCCACTCCCAGACCGGCTCGGGCTTGTTGTTGACCAGTTGTGCGCCGCAGATGCGCCTCTGTCTGAACTCCTTTGGATCGCGGAGCCTCACGGCCTGGTAGAGCAGCTCGCCGCGCTCGTCGCGGTAGTCGTAGGTCGTGACGATCCGCTGCTCGAAACTCAGCTCCGGCGGCGGCTCGTCGCGGAGCATTTCAGGCGGCGCGAAGTCCCGCAGCTCCAGCCCGACCGCGTGAGCGATGGCCTCCGCGCTGCACTGCTGGGCGTGACAATGGACGACGATCCCGCCCGACTGTCCGATGGACACGGACAGCGACGGATGACGGTCGTCGTGAGCGGGACAGCAGGCCGTCCAGCCCGCCGCCGTCTGCTTGACCTGCCGGAGCCGGGCCAGCATCGGCGCAAGGTTCGGGTGATCTCTCACTGGTGATTTGCTTCCTTCTTTGATTTTCGCCACGTCGCCATCTGTTCATCGCTGTGCGGCAATCGCGTGCATTCGAGGTAGCACGTTCGCCCGTCGCACTGGTCGCATGGCGTGTCGTCATCGTCCATTTCGCCAAAGCACTTGTCGCACCCGACGACATCCATCGGCGCGGAACAGATCGGACACGTCGGCTCGTCGTCGTAGAGGTCAGTCATTCTCAACCCTCGACTGATTCCAAGAACGGGGCGATTCGCATGGCAACGAATCGCTCAATCGTAGCCTTCGCTTCTTCAACCGAGGCAGCCTCACCATCAGCGCGCGTGTCTGGATAATGCTGCCACCAGTAATATTTGCCGTCAGGCGGCATCGGCCGAAGCGTCACCATAAACGTGCCAAGAAGCGTAGACGCTTGAACCGTATCCCCGAATGTTGATGGCGTCCACGCCACAGGCTTCAGTCGCACCGCACTGCCCAGTTTACCGTGCAACGCCTTCACGCATTCGAGACACCAGCCGTCTTCAGAGTGCTGGCAGTTCATCAAGTGAGGCATTGTCATTCAGTCGCTCCTTTTACTGCCCTCGACCGCTCCCACGCCTTGCGATCCTGCTCCGCGACCGTCTCGGCGGTGCAAATGAACTCAGGCACGCTTTGCACTTCGACGCCGAACGCTTTGCCACATCGCGGGCAATCTACATCGAACTCGCTCTGATAGTCCCACACGCTGCGAATGTGATGCTCAGCATCGACGCCGCAATGCGGGCAATGACCCCAGGTAAGTTTCACGTCATCGCTCCTTGTGCTGTTCGTTCAACATTTTCCCCGCCGCCAGATAGATTCGGCCAGCCAGCGACAACTCGCCGCCGACCGCTTGGCGTGGCACGCCAAGTGTGTCCAGCACCTTCATCGCACACCAGTATTCTTGGGCCGCGAACTGAATCGGGTCAGCGACGTTTAGCAACGATTCTTCGATGGCCGACTCAACGTGCGTCATGGCTTGGCTCCTCCTCTACCACTTTCCCCGCCGCATCCACTCTCGCCCGATGGCGTGCGGCGATGCGGGCCTTGACCCGCGCGTAGTAGTCGTGCAGGTCACGCCAGTCCTCCTCGGTCCATTGACGCGGGTCGATCAGCAGGCCATCGTCAGACAGACGCAAGGCGGATTCACGACGATGCATCATCAACCCCCGTAGCCGTAGCCGTCGCCGTAGCCGTAGCCGTTGCCGTCGCCGTAGCCGTAGC
>CAYZBB010000304.1:0-4950 GCA_964476495.1 uncultured Actinomycetes bacterium
ACGCACTCGTGGTTGAAGTCGAACGGTGGTCGGGCGTTGGCGGACAATCAGCGCCGCAACCTGGCCGGCATGAAGGGCCGCAGCCTGGAGACGACGAATGCGTGGGACCCGGCCGAGCAGTCGGTGGCGCAGGAGACGTGGGAGTCGGGCGCCCCGGACATCTTGAAGGACATGACGTCGCCTCGTGCGGCGTTGTCGATCCGCAACAAGCGTGACCGTGCCGCCATGTTCCGTGAGGTGTACGCCGATTCGGCGCGCAAGCCGGATGGGTGGGTGGACTTGGATCGGATCGATGCCGAGGTGGTGGAGCTGATCCCGAGGGACGCCGCCCAGGCGGAGCGGTTCTTTGCGAATCGGATCGTGGCCGCTGAGGATGCGTTCTTGTCGCCGGCGGTGTGGGACGAGTGCCGTCACCCGGACGGGTTGACGCTCCCGCCGGACGGGACCCCGGTCACGCTGGGTTTCGATGGGTCGCTGTTCGATGACACGACGGGGCTCTGTGCCTGCACGTTGGATGGTCATGTGTTCGTGGTCGACGTGTGGGACCCGGCCGAGCATGGTGGCGAGGTGCCGAAGTCGGCGGTGGATGTGACCGTGGCCGCTGCGTTCGAGCGGTGGGACGTGCGGGCCCTGTACGGCGATCCGCCGTACTGGCAGGAGGATTTGGCCCGCTGGTACGGGTTGCATGGTGACGTGGTGCGTGAGTGGTGGACGAACCGCCCGACGCCGATGGGTCATGCGTTGGAACTGTTCCACACGTCGGTCCAGACCCGGTCGTTGACTCATGATGGTGACCCGAGGTTGGCGGCGCACGTGGGGAACGCCCGCCGGTGGAAGGACCGTGGTCACTTGGCGGTGCGGAAGAAGTTTCCGCAGTCGCCGGACAAGATCGACTTGCTCGTGTGCGCCGTTCTGGCGGTTGAGGCGAGGGGCGATGTGATGCGTGAGCCTGAGCCTGAGGTGAAGCGCCCGGGCCGGCTGGTTGTGTTCTGACCCCACGAAAGGGGGCGCGGTATGGCTGACTCCCCTGTGGGTTCCCCCGAGTGGTGGCTACGCCGGCTCCACACGGCGCTCATCGAACGCCGCCCCGCGGTGCAACGCTCGACCGACTACTACGAAGGGTTCCAGAACCTCGCCTTCGAGTCGGACCGGTTCCGTAAAGCGTTCGGGGCTCAGCTCTCGGCGTTCGCGGACAACTGGTGCGCGGTGGTGGTCGACGCGGTCGAGGAACGGTTGAACGTCGAGGGGTTCCGCGTCGGCCGTGAACCCGCCGGCGACGATGACGCCTGGCGGATCTGGCAGGCGAACGACATGGACGGCCAAATCCAGTTGGCGCACACCGACGCCCTGGTGTCCGGCATCGCCTACCTGATCCCGTGGGTGGGTGAGAACGAGACGACCCCCGAAATCTGTGTCGCGAACGCTCACGATGCGATCGTGGAGTGTCACCCGAAGATGCACCGCCGGCGCCGTGCCGGTCTGCGTGTCTACCGTGACGAGTGGGGCCACGACAACGCCGAGTTGTTCCTACCGGACGGTGTGCACATGTTCCGGTCGGCGAAACCGCGTGACGACATGCTGATAGTGGACGCGGTCAACGTCGGGTGGGTTGCCGGTGAGGTGCAACCGAACCCGCTGGGTGTCGTCCCGGTGATCCCGTTGCCGAACCGTCCCAGAATCCGCAACTCGCGGCACGGCATCCGGGTCCAGTCGGAGATCCACGAGATCATCCCGCTGCAAGATGCGGTCAACAAACTGGTGGCGGACATGCTGGTCGGGTCGGAGAAACAGGCGCTCCCGGCCCGTTGGGCGACCGGGCTCGAGGTGCCGGTCGACCCGGTGACGAACCGTCCCGTGAAGCCCGAGGTGGACACGGCGTCACTGATGATCAACGACTCGTCGGACGGTTCGTTCGGTTCGTTCCCTGCAGCCGACCTCCGCAACTTCGTCCAGGGCATCGAGATGCTGGTACAGCACATCGCCAGCCTGAGCCGCACCCCGCCGCACTACCTGAACGCCTCGGCGGACCGGTTGAGCGGGGAGGCGCTGGCGTTGGACACGCCGATCCCCACGCCGGACGGTTGGCGAATGATGGGCTCACTGCGCGCCGGCGATGAAGTGTTCGGCCCTGATGGTGCGGTGGAGTCTGTCGTGAACGCTTTCGGCGTGCTCACTGGTCGGCCGTGTTTCCGTGTGTCGTTCGATGACGGGTCGGAGATCGTCGCTGACGCCGGTCACAAGTGGGTCACCGACCACTACGTCTCCCCGACGAACCTGCATCGTGGGCGCGAGGTTGGGATCGTGACCACCGACCAGTTGGCGGCGACGGTTCGTGCCACAAACGGCGTGAACCACCGGATCTCCACCGCTGGCGCCGTGGAGTGCCCGATTGCAGATCTGCCGATCGACCCTTACGTGCTGGGTTGCTGGCTGGGCGACGGGTCCCGTGGCCACGGGCACATGACGTGCCACGAGGACGATGTCGCGACGTTCGAGGCCGAATGGGCGAATGCTGGCGAAGACCTTCACGTCTACCGACCGGATCCGATCGGGAAGCCGGGGATCTGGCGCGTGCACGCCAATCGGATGCGTGGCCGCTTGAACAAGCTGGGCGTGCTCGCCCACAAGCACATCCCAGAGGAGTACCTGTGGGCGTCGCCCGCTCAGCGGTTGGCGCTACTGCAGGGGCTCATGGACACCGACGGCACGGTCAAGAAGGGCCAGGGGAGCGTTGAGTACACGTGCCACGAGGAGCGACTGTCGGCCGACGTGGTCCAGTTGGTCCGTTCCCTGGGCCACAAGGCTCGATTGCGGTCGCGTCCAGCGAAGTTCAAGGGTGAGATCGTCGGGACTCAGTGGCGACTCGTGTGGGGCGCCCGTGATCCTGTGTTCCGTCTTGCACGCAAGCTGGAGCGCCAGCGGTGGGAGTGGTCCGGTGGTCTTGGCCGCGCCAACAAGCCGCTGGTTCGGTACGTGGTGGCCGTGGAACCTGTCGAGTCCGTCCCGGTGCGTTGCATCACCGTGACTGGCGAATCTCACCTGTTCCTGGCCGGCGCGTCGTTCATCCCGACCCACAACTCGATCAAGGCCGCGGAAACGGGCCTCGTGGCCAAGACACGCAACAAGATGCGGTTCTTCGGTGAAGGCGAGGAAGAGGCGATGCGGCTCGCCGGTCGCCTCGCCGGGATCGAGCACCTGGCGTCCGCCGAGTCGATGGAAATCATCTGGTCCGACCCCGAGTCGCGCACCGAGGGCCAACATGTCGACGCCATCCTGAAGCAGAAGGATCTCGGGGTGCCCGAGGAGATCCTGTGGGAGAAGCTGGGCTACTCGCCGCAGGAGATCGCCCGCATCAAGGCCATCAAGGCTGAGGAGGATCTGTTCGCCCCGATGGGCGACAACCTGATCGAGCCTGCGGTCCCGCCGGTCGGTGCCTGACCGTCGGACGGTTCTCGCCGTCCGCTACCGGGACGCCCTGATCGACGTCCGCCGGCGTGTGTCGGCCCGGGTCGAGCAGAACTGGCGCGGGCTGGGTTCGTGGAACGAAGCGGACGTGGACCTGTTTCTGGCCCGCACGCTCCCGGTGGTCGACGCCGGTCAACGGCGCACCGTGTCGCTGACTGACGCCTACTTGGCCCGTGTGACGGGTGGTCGCACGGTGGGGCTCCCCGCCGCCGAGCTCGTCGGTGCCGGGGTCCGTAACGGGACCCCGCCGGCCGAGGTGTACCGGCGCCCGTTCGTGCAACTCTGGTCGGCGCTCGGGGCTGGTGCCCGGTTCTCCGACGCGATGGGCGCCGCCGGTGTTCGTGCCGCGCAGTCCGCCGCGACCGACGTAAGCCTGACCATGCGGGCGTCCGCCGACGCTTTCCAAGAGCAGTCCACGGGCCCGGCGGAGCAGCGGATCATCGGGTGGGAACGGGTCATCGACCCTGACGCCTGCGCCTACTGCGCGACCGCCAGCACGCAGCGTTACCGGTCGGCGAACCTCGACCCGATCCACGCGAACTGCGTTGTCGGGTCCACGGTCGTGGAGTCAAGCAGCGCCAGAAACGCCACGCGCCGCCGGTATTGCGGCGAGATGATCGTCATCCGCACTGCCCTCGGCTACGAGCTCACCATCACCCCGAATCACCCGGTACTGACCGACAAGGGATGGGTCTCGGCGGGCCTGCTCAACAAGGGCGACCGCGTAGTCAGCGGCTCCACCCGCAAGCGGGTAGGTCTGGGTGTTCCAAACGAACAACATGACCCATCCCGCATTGAGGATCGCTTTGCTGCGGGTCAGGTGATGTCGCTTGTAACCGTGCCATTCTCCGCCGAGGACTTCCACGGCGACCGGGGCGACGGCCAAGTCGACGTTGTACCGGCCGACGGCCTTCTGCGGCACCGGCTCCAAGTCGGCCAACATTCGCAACATCAAGGCTTCTCCCGCCGACCCCACAACAGCAGCGGCCTCGCGGGCCTGTGCCGCTTTCACCAGTCGGCCCTCAGGCACGGGCTTTCCACGAACGGCGGCGTTGGCGGCAGCGGCGTTCCGCTTTCGTTCCTCAATGGTCATGCGCTGCGCTCGGATCTTCTGGGCCTCGCTGTAACTCCGAATGCCCTCGACGCCAGCCTCTATGAGTTGGCGACGCAGTACGCCCCGGTCCATGCCGAATCGTCTGGCGACGGCCTGCTCGCTTTCTCCGGCGATGTAAGCGTCAATGGCCTCCTTGTTGGTGGGCAACCTCCGACTCCTGCCGGTGATGCCTCGCCGCTTGAGTTCTCGCCCGATGGGCGACTCGCTGATGCCGACAATGGCCGCGGCCTCGCGGAGAGTCTTTCCGGCGACGTACAAAGCGACAGCATCGTTCAGCTTGATCGGGTCAGTGGGTCTCATTGGGTCTACAACCTCCGCACGGATGACGGTTGGTACTGGGCTAACAACATCCTAGTACATAACTGCCAGTG
>CAYZBB010000305.1:0-4945 GCA_964476495.1 uncultured Actinomycetes bacterium
GGGTCCATGCCGTTGGGGCCGTGGTCGCGGCCGTGCTGAGCGTGCTCTTTCCTCACGGGCCAGCAAACGGGTTCGAGGTGTAATACTCGCCAGGGCTCACGTCCAAAGTGAGCGTCACATCATCAATCGTGTCGTTAGCCATCTCAATGTCGTAGCTGATCCGCTCCACGAAATACTGGTTGCCGGCGAACCCACCGCCCCACTTCATCGTGTGCGTCAACTCAACAATGTCGTTCAGCTCCACGCCGCACATCAGCGCCCACGTTTTCGTGGCATATGGACGGCCAGGCATACGCGGACGCACCGTGATCGCCTCAACGCGAATCGCGGGATCTTTGTAGTTGCCGACCATGAACTCGCTGAACAACTGGCACTCAGCGTTAGCCGTTGTTGGCCCCGACCCGTTGCGTGTGCGCAACCCCTCCGCGCTCCACGACCTACGTCCGTACGCGCTGATCGACGTAGCGTCCGAATCCACCTGCGACGGAATGTCAGCGTCAGCAGTCTCCTGGTTCGTGCAAGTCGCCACGTTGAACATCTGGCTCGAGTCGACGTAGAACACCAGCGGCGGCGACACCGGGATCTTCACGGTCGGATCAGCAGCAGCCGCGGCGTCATCGCCGAGCTCCCACGTCTGAATGCCATAGTCAGGGTTCGTTGGGTCGATGCGCGTGTATCGTCCCATGAACGTGGCCTTACCATCCTTCGCGAAGTAGAAGCCTCCGGACACGGCGGGGAAGTCGGCTTCAGCGGCCTCCTGGATCACGGTGAGCGCGCTGGTGCGCGGCGCGTACGTGCTGTCCCACAGGCCGACGTTGCCGCTGTTGATCGCCCTGAGCGTGTCAGTGGCGGTGGTGCCGGGCCATCCGATCTCGTCGAGCACCTGCACGATGCGGGTGCGAACAGCCGTCAGCGCGGAGTCGGCGTTGTACACGATGTTGCCGGCGACGACGTCGTCTCCGAACAGCGTGGCGTTCGGCAGCAGCTCGCAGCCGGCGACGATCGCCATGCCGTCAACAAGGTTGACGGTGACCGTGTTGAACTTCTCCGTTGGGTGCGGCTCAAACCGCCAGCTGTCAACGAACCCACGGAAGATCGTCGACACCGCCGACGACACCGGGTTCACCAGCTCGATCTTCGCTTGCTTGAACGGCACCGTTTTGCCGTAGTAGGTGCCGCTCACGTACAGCGGGTCGAACGCTCCGGTCTTGTCGAGGAACGTAACGGTGGCGCGGCCGGCGTCGTGCACGTCCATCTCGAAGTCACGGCCGCGGGTGATCGTGACACGCTGCACCGTGTACGTGCTGTCAATCCGCGTCCACGTTGGCGATTCAACGTTCCATGCGTCGTCGAACGCGATGCTGAACCTTGTGATCAATGCGGGATCCCGTAGATGCCGCCGGGCGCCCTGCCGGAGAACTGCGGTGCGCGCTGCTTGCCGCGCCGCTGCAACACCTTCACGACGGCGTCCGCGACAGCCTCCGGGTTCTTGGCTCCGTCAATGTGAATGTTGACGCTGCCGCGAATGTTGACGCCGCCACCAGCAGGGGTGATGGTGCTGTTCTCAAGCAGAAACCTGGCTCGGGACCGTTGCGCGTCCCCGAGCTGCTCGAGCGCGTTGCGGAGCCCGATGCGACCGCCTGCCTGGCGTGCGCGTGCGACGGCGTCGCGGGCGTCTCTGAGCGCCCGTGATGTGTCCGCGCCTGCCTGCTGCCGGTCAAGCCGGTCGAGCGCCTGCTGCTTGAACTGGTTGAGCCGTTCGGTGACTCCCTGCACCGCCTCAACGGCGGAGCCGATCGCGTCGGAGAACACGTCTCCAACACCGGTGATGGCGTCCTCAAGCTTCTGTGCGCGGTCCTCGGCCTTGCGTCGCTGCTCCTCCTTGCGGCGCAACATCTCGTCCTTCACCCGCTGCGCCTCCTGCGCGCGGTCCTCGTAAATGCCGGTGATCGCCGCCTGCGTGCCCTCAATCGCCGACCGGATCTTGTTGATCGCCTCCGTGTCGCCAGCGTCAACCGCACGCTGCAACTGCGTCTCCAAGAACTTGCGGTTCACGAACAACTGCTTCAGCAGAGCGCCAACGTCGTTGTCGTTCTGCGCTCTGAGGGTGGCGTTCTGGAACCCGACCGGCAGGTTCGTAAGCGGCGGCTTCACACGCGAGAAGATGCTCGACGGACCGCCAGCGGAGGCGCCTCCGAACTGTTGCCCCAATGTGACGGTGGAACCAAACGCGTTCGCAGCCGCAGCCTGCCCGCGCGCAGCGTCCGAAACGCCGCCACCACCGAACAAAGCATCGAACGCGGCCTTGCCCCCAAAGAAGATGCCCTGAGGACCAGTGAACTTAGCGATGTCCGTCAGAACATCCTTGACCTGCCCGAGCGGACCAAGGCTGACGCTGCCGATGCTGCCAAGCGCGGTAGCGAGCTTCTCCCCTGCCCCGACCGCCAACTCGAGCTTTCCTGCAAGGTCCTCCACAACAGGCAGCAGCGCGCCACCGATCAGTTCCTTCGCGTCACCCAGCGACTTGTTCAACCGGTCAACCGCACCAGCCGAG
Source organism: uncultured Actinomycetes bacterium (assembly GCA_964476495.1). Classification (GTDB taxonomy): domain Bacteria; phylum Actinomycetota; class Actinomycetes; order Mycobacteriales; family Nakamurellaceae; genus Nakamurella. The sequence goes on from CAYZBB010000305.1 coordinate 2,555, forward strand.
CGCGTTGAGTAGGTGCGCGCCGCACCCGCGTAATTCTGCTGCAACGCAGCCAACGCCTCGGTCGCGGTGGCGTTCTTGTCCAACTGAATGCCGATGCGGCGGAGGCTGCCGATCTGCCCGAGCGACGCCTTGTTCACGATTTGCGTTGCCGACTCAAGCGAGATGTACCGGCCTCGCGCCACATCCGCAGCAAGCGACGTCAGGCTCATCGCCTTCTCAACGTCTTTCTGTGTGCGAACGAACGTCTGGAACGACTGGAACACCGCCTCGTCGTCCAACGACGCCGCCCTAGCGATAGCCTGGCCCGCCTTGTCGATCCGCTTGGCGTTCTGCTCCCACGACAAGCCGACCGCCTCAACGGCGACGCGGGTCTGTCCAAGGATGATCTCGGACTCCTGCGCGGTCGCGATGATGTCCTTCAGCGCGGCTAGCCCGGTAGTGGCGAGAACACCACCCGCGAACGCGCCGGCAGGCGAACGGAACGCCTTGAGCCCCTTGTCTGCTTTGCCGCCCAACACTGCGAACGACGAACCGGCGTTCGCGTTCGCCTTCACAACAGCGCCCGCGTTCGCCTCAGCCTGCGCCTTGAACTTCGCGAGATCCGCCTTTGCTCGCGCTAGCGCCCGCTCAAGCGACCCGACATCGCCAAGAACCTCGATCTCGAGCTTCGCGCTCAAAGGGTTCTCCTCGTGATGATGGCCTGCAACGCCTTCTCCATCCTGGCCCGGGCCTCGTCGACATTGCGGTCACGCGCAGGCACCAGCGCCTCACGCATCTGCACACCGCCGAACTTCCGCTGCTTCCCCGTGGTACGACGGCGCGACTGCTCCACCGCGATGCCACGCACACGAACCACCACGCGATAGCCCGTCGCCGTTTTCGTTGACCAACGCTTCCGCAGCGCGGTTGCGGCGGCGTCCTGCCTGGTTTCCTCACCGACCTGGCGAAGCTCGTCCTTCACCTGCTTTTTGAAGTCGCCGCCGATGTAGTTGATCGTGCGAACAAGATCGCTGTAGCCGTTGACCTGCACACCGATGTTTAGGTCGCTGTTAGCCATTTGATCCTTTGGCGAACTCGTACATGCCGAGAAACTGCGACACCGTCACCGTCTTCATCAGCGGCGGCGTGATGCCCGGGAACCAGTGGCCAACCCACGCCGACCAGAACAACTCCGGTTCGTCTATTCCGAGGGTTCGTCCGGTGACCTGTTCGATGCGTCGGAGCTCAAAGAGGGTGCCGAGCTCGACGTCGGCTCGGATCCGACGTCGTGTTCGGCCGGGGGGCCAGCATCCCCCTCCTTCGGAGGCATCGCCAACGTCACCATGCTCGGCGTCCAGTCGGCCGCCTCCGCCGCCATCCGCTCGCGCGGCAACAGCTCGTGCTTGCGCCAATACGCGACCGCCGCGTACCCGAACAACACCAGCGGGTCAACGTCGCTGTCTTTGTCCTCGTTGTGCAACCTGACGAACGCTTCCGCGTCCAGGCCGGTGATGTCACGGATGAGCGCCCAGTCCTGGAAACGAAAGTCCTTCATCCACAGCGCCGGAAACTCGGCGCCGTCGATCGTGAATGTTGGCCCGGTCACCATCGGTTACGAGGTGGCCCACACGAAGCCGGTCGACGTGGCAGGAAGCAGCACCGCGGTCACCTCGGACACGTTGCTGATCTCGCCGTTCAGGCCGTTGTACTGGAACAGCGACGCCGTCCCCCAGAACCGCGGGTTGGTGGCGGACACCGCACCCGACGTCGGGCGGATCGAGAACCCGAACGTGCTGTTGTTCCGGAACAGCGGCTCGAGCGTCTGGTGCGGCTTCGCGCTCGCGAAGTCCTGCCGGAACACGATGGTGGCGGACTCGGTCTTCCGGCCGGGCAGGAACTCCTGCGTGCCGGCCGAGTTGAACCCGGACACGTCAACGCGGTCCTTCTCCTGCGGCGTGTCGACGTTGCGCGCGTACGACGACAGGTCAACGCCGTTGATCTCGACATACCCGTCGGTCAGGATGAACTTCCCCACTGCTGGGCCTCCTTAGGTTTCTGTGGGCACGCTGACGCGCCCCGTGTTGGGGTTGTGTGTGAACAAGAGGCCCGGTGCTAGGTCAGGACGGAAAGGGTGAAGTCGACCTGCCACGCCTCCGTGCCGTTCTTCAGCACGACGGGACGTGGCTCGGTGTGTCCGGTGACGCGACAGAAGCTGACGAGCCCACCGAGCGTGACCGCCGCCGGCCGTTCCGTCTCGAGCGCGGCCTTCACCGACGTGCTACCTGAGGTGTCGCACCAATCGTCGATTTGCCGTTGCGCTGCTTCGTCGAGTCCGCCGCTGGCGGTGGCGGTGATCGTGATGGTGAGCTCGTCGCTGCCGCGCCCGAACGTGCTGTCGTAGTCGGTCGGGCC
>CAYZBB010000306.1:0-4935 GCA_964476495.1 uncultured Actinomycetes bacterium
TCAGCGGCGCCACCCAGCAGGGGCTCACGGGGACGTCGGACAGCAACGGGGTGGTGACGCTGGGCGGCTGGTCGGTCGGCACGACGGCAGGCTCGACCTACACGGTCTTCGCCTACCACACCAACCTGACCAACAGCCCGCTCCGCTTCTCGACCACCCCCACGGCGGGCTCGGCGTTCAGCCTGAACGTCTCGGCGGGGAACAGCCAGGCCACCACCCCGTTCACCGCCCTGACGAGCCGCCTGACCACGCTGGTCAACGACCAGTACGGGAACGTGGTCAGCGGGGCGGTGGTGACGTGGACCTCGACCGACGCCACGGCGGCGTTCTCGGCGGCGACCAGCGCGACGAACGCCTCCGGGCTGGCGGGCGTCGTCTACACGACCGGCCAGAGCACGAGCACGGCCACGATCTATGCCGCCCTTGCCTCCGGCACCTCGACCCGCTTCGGGATCGGCACGATCCCCGGCACGCCGAGCCTCCTGGCCACGCTGGGCGACGGGCAGACGGCGATCTCGGGTTCGACCCTGCCCATCAACCCCACGGTCAGCGCGGCGGACGCCTACGGCAACGTGGTCAGCGGGCAGACGGTGGACTTCGTGCTCGTGGCCGGGAGCGGGAACCTGTCGCGCAGCAGTGCCCTGCTCGGCTCCGGCGGGACGACCGACGTGGCGTGGAAGCTGGATGCGCTGGTCGGGCTCAACCTGCTCGAAGCCTCCGTGCGCGGGGTGTCCGGGTCCACGATCACGTTCTCCGCGTCGGGCACCAACCCGCTGGCCGATACCATTCAGATTGAGTCGGGCAACAGCCAGAGCGGAACGGTGGGACAGGCACTGACCCTGCCGTTGGCGGTGGCAACCCTCGGGTCCGGGTCCACGGCCAGCGGGCAGGTCGTGGTGTTCAGTGCCACGACGGGCTCGCTCTCCACGACGCAGGTCACCTCGTCCAGCACGGGCGTGGCCCGGACGGTCTACACCCTCCCGACCACGGCGGGCACCTATACCGTCACGGCCACCGCCAACGGCCTGACGGGCTCCCCGCTCCAGTTCAGCACCACGGCCACGGCGGGCAATGCCACCCAACTGGTGCTTGCCACCCAGCCAAGCTCGCAGCCACAGCCCGGGGTGGCGTGGCCCCAGCAGCCGGTGGTGGCCAGCGCGGACCAGTACGGCAACCTTGTCTCGACCAATACCCGGGTGCAGTGCGTGCTCGTGTCGGGCGACGGCACGCTGGCGTCCGGCGTCTCGACCTTTGCCGTGGCCAGCGGGGCGACGGCGACGTTCTCGGGACTGTCCTACTTCTATGTGTCGGTGGCCAGCTTTCAGGTGGCGTTCCGCTGCAACTCGCTCTCGACCGTCACGGCGAGCCTCCAGACCTCGCAGGCCCCGTTCGCCTCGCAACTGGTCTGGTCGGTCCAGCCCACCAGCACCACGACCGCCGGGTTGCTCGGCAGTCCGCAGGTCACGGTGCAGGACGCGCTCGGGAACACGGTCACGACCGCGACCAACGCGGTGACGGTGAGCCTGACAGCCTCGGCCAACACCGAGGGCGCGACCCTCTCCGGCACCACGACCCGCAATGCCGTCAGTGGGGTGGCCACCTTCACGGACCTCTCGGTCAATACGCTGGGCAGTTTTACGCTGGATGCCACGGCCACCGGACTGACCGGGGCCACGTCCTCGGCGTTTGCCATCACGGCCCTCTCCTTTGGCACGGACCCGTCCGGCATGGGGATGACGAACATCGTCAACCGGGGCTTCAACACGAAGGCCGCCGCCTCTGGCGACCGGGGCACCGGGAGTTTCCCGGACAAGGTGGGCGGCTCCGAGGGGTGGGACGACATCGAGCGGAACTATGCCAACCTGTCGGTCACGACGGACAGTACCGCGCCGTTCTCGCCGTCCAACGTCTGGCAGACCCGCTACCAGACCAGCCAGACGGCCAACAATGCGCCCGCCACGTCGCAGACCCAGAACTTCACGGGCACGGTGCATGGCAGCAAGCAGTACGGGCAGTGGTACAACCGCGTCGGCCTCAAGCTGTCGAGCAACTACCAGGTCAACGCCACCAACAACAAGCTCTGGTTCCACCGGAGCACGCAGTTGAGCGGGGCCACGAGCCGGAGCGAGCCGTTCCTGCTGCTCAACAGTAATGGTGGCTTCCAGCTCGGCGTGAACTTTCAGGGCTGTCCCGACAACGCGCGGACGTTCAACAGCGGCACGAGCAATGGGCGCTACCTGTCGTCACAGTACCTGACGCCGAACCGCTGGTACATCATCGAGACGTACCTCAAGATGGACAGCAGCGCGGGTGCGGGGGACGGGATCTTCCGGTGCTGGGTGGACGGGGCACTGGTCATCGACCTCAACGATGTCAAGATCATGCGGACCAACACGAACTACTGGGATCAGTTCCACCTGAACTCGACGTGGGGTGGCCCCGGGTCGCCGTCGAGTGAGTTCTACTTCTGGCTGGACAGCGTTCAGTGCTGGGGGAAGGCGTAACATGGCGACACCCGTGATGCTGTCCCTCGTCACCGAGCGCCCCACGCTGGCCATCAGCGTCTACAGCCGGGCCGTGTACCTTCCCAGTGGTGCGGACACCCTGATTGCCGGGGCGGACGAGGGGAATACCGCCCCCAATATCACGGGGGCCACGTTCAACGGGACGGCGTTGAGCCTCGTGACGCAGCGGAATGCCTCGACGGTGACGACGGCGTACTTCGTCCTCTGGTCAGCGGACCTCCCGGCCAGCGGATCGACCTACACGCTGGCGATTTCCTATAGCGCGGCCCCGAGCGTGCAGGTCAACACGCTGGCCTACACCCTGTCCAATGTCTCGCAGGGGGCGGTGGATGCCGTGTCGTACCGGGACATCGGTGGGCTGGACCCCGTTTCGGACATCACGCTGACCCCGGTCACGGCGGGTGGGCTGGCGGTCCAGCAGATCCTCATGTCCGACACCCGGACGGTCACGGCATGGTCGAGCGGCCAGTCCGCGCTCACGAACACCAGCGCCCTCGTGATCGCCACCCGGGCCGTGCCGACCCCGGCGAGCGACATGAGCATGAACTTCGACCTGACGCTGGCTTCGGCCCGGGGGTCGTCGTTCGTCTTTGCCTTCGCTCCCACCCCGTCCAGCGGGGCAGCAACGACCTCCACCGCCCTGCGTCAGGGCCGCCGCCGCCGGAGGTAGACGATGCTCTTGAATTTGGGCGACATCATCTCGCGGGCCACGACACTCGCCGGTGGCAGGACGGACTGGTCCGTCTCGGAGGTGTCCTTTGTGGGCAACCTCGCCTGCCAAGAGGTCTACAACCAAGTCGTCCACCAGCCCTACGAGGCGCTGGCCTACAGCTCGACCACCTCCGGCGAGAACCGGCTGTCGCTGCCCTCGGACTTCGACACGCCGATCAGCCTCTCCAACCTGTCCACGGACGGGGCGAGTGGCGGGCGGAACCTGACCTTCGTCACGGGCGAGTGGATCGACAGCCAGAGCAGCACGGCGAACGGGGAGCCCGAGTGCTGGGCGCTCTACGGCACCTGGCTCGAACTCTGGCCTTCCCCCGACTCCTCCTACAGCCTCCTCCTCCGGTATCGGGGGCGGCAGGGGACGCTGGTGAACAGCACGGACACGCCCGCGTTTGACGAGCGGTGGCACCCGGGCTGGCTCTACAAGACGACCGAACTACTCGAAGCCTCGCGCGGCAACCCGGAAGGCGAGGCGCTGGCGCGGAACCGCTACCTGTCGTACATGGGAAGCATTCCGGATGACCGGGCGCGGCGGCAGCAGGTCAAGAGCCCGATGGCGATGCAGTTCCTGCGCGAGGACCGCTGATGCCGTGGTCGAGTGACGCGAGCGTGGCGCAGGTGGCGTGGGGCATTCCGCGCCCGCAGGCGGACTCCGCCACGGACGGGCAGGACTTCGAGTTTCAGTTCCGGGACACCGGCTACGGCATCTTCTCGGACGACCGGCCCCTGCTGTTCGTGTCGTCCCTGAGCGAAGGGAACCCCTAGATGACCCTGAGCACCCTCACCGCCCTGTCGTCCTTCACGGACAAGGCGCCTGTCTCCCCGACCTACATGAACGCGAAGTTCGGGGAGATCCAGGCCAATCTGAACACGATCAGCGCCCTGCCCCTGACGTTCTCCGGGACGACGCTGACCGTGGACAACGGCTATGCACTGCTGGCCCGGTCCATTGATTCCGGGGGGATGGGCGTGAGCCTGCTGGCTTTCGGGGCGGATGCGACCGGGGGTACGGATTGCCGGTCGGCGGTCATCTCGGCGGCTTCGGCGGCCAAGGCGCTTGCCGGTGGGCGGGGAATGGTGTTCGTGCCCCCGGGCGTCTATCGGCTGGACTCGACCGTGACGCTTGGCACGTCCATGACGGGCGTCCGGTTCCGGGGGGCTGGGCGCTACAGTTCCATCTTCTCGGGCAACCACCCGAACGACCTGTTCAACCTGAACACGGACACCGGGCTCGGGTTCGAGGGGCTCGGGTTCAACCTCTCCGGTTCGACCTACACGAACGCCATCGCCCTTCATGCGACGGCGAACTGCAACGAGCTGACCGTCCGCGACTGCGAGTTCCTGAGTGTCGGCAGTTTCGGCATCCTGTTTGAAGCGGACGCCGGCTCGGGGGCGCTGGTGGCGGACTGCGCTGCCACGGCGGCCAGCGCCTCGACGCTCAACAGCGGCCAGTCGAACACGGCCTTCATCGGGCAGCGGGGGGCCGACAGCGCCGCCCGGCCCCGGCTCATCTCGAACTGCGTCGGGCTGGGCGGCATCGACCTCTGGAACGTGGATGCCCCGAACGACATCATCGCCACGGGCGGCTTCTTCCGGAACGCCGTCATCACCAACCAGAGCGGCACCGCCCTCAACGTCCACTACTACGGGACGCGGTTCGCCACGACGGGCTACCCGACCTACC
>CAYZBB010000307.1:0-4928 GCA_964476495.1 uncultured Actinomycetes bacterium
TGGCCGACGACCGGTTGTCATTGACGGATGTGCAGACGCTGATGCGGCACCGCAGCCTGACGACGTTGACGGACTACTCCGCGGCCAGGTTGGACGAGTTGGTGACCCGCTTGCACGAGCACCTGGCCCGGCCGGCGCCGCCGTCCACCGTGGCCGTGGGCTACGACCAGGACGACATGCAGGTCCTGTAGGCTATCTAGCGTTTCGCCCTCTCAAGGAGAGTCCGTCGCGAACCCGGAATGCGCAGGAATCGTGCCCCGTCCAAGCCGCGAGCTAGGCGCTCGACCCCCGAGTATCTATTGTCTCGAAAGTGCCAAGGGTCTCCGAGTTGAGTCCCTAGTTACTGGGCGGCGTACTCGGGACGGCTTGCTAGACATTTGCGGGGTCTGGCTGTCGCCAGACTCCGAGAGCGGCGACGGAACTTGCCAGCGAGTCGGCACCTTCGATCTTCTGCTTCTGCACGAGATAGAAGGTGCCGACTCCACACATCACCTTCCGGGCGAAGACGGGTGTGTTGCAAAGCTTGCACTCCAAGAGCTGTTGGTCCTTGGGTTGCCTTACGATCTAGCTAATCACGGACTACCTGACGGAACACCATTAGCGCTACCCAAAGCGATCGACAACTTCATTGATGAGCGATCACGGAAGCTTGGACGTTGGCCGACTGTCGAGTGTCACGTTGATGGCAAGCGACGTTCCGCCCGTGTATGCAACTTCGCCGACGCATGGATAGGAATCGTAGATCCTACGCCAGCGTTAGCAACGACCTACATCGTCGCCCTAGGCTATTTCGGGACGGCGCGGCCATTTGCCGTGGAAGTATGCGATTCGCAGCCGCTGCTTGACGCGCATCGAATGACGTCCGTATCCACCTTGCTGCCACCTCGCTTTCGTAGAACTGACTATCACCGAGATTATCTAGATCTCTTGGATTCGCGGAGCCCTGAAGGCTAGGACATTCCAGCCGACCGCACACCCGCTTCAGCGGAGAGGGGTACAGCTTCCACCTGCCCGACCTCGGCGGAACCCACCGGCCGCTGCGCGACCCCGATGCACCCTACGAGGTGGGCTGAACACAGTCGAGCCGGCTATCAAAGCCGGAAATACGCCTGCGCCCAATCGGGGATGGATGTCAGGAGGTACCCGAGCGCGGTTCCGGGGATGAGCATGACAGCGGTGTAGCCGATCTGCCGCCAGCTGTGGTGACCGAGGGCGCCGACCACGACGATCCCGGCGATCGCGAAGGCCATCGGCAGGTCCTGACCCCCCGTGTCGTACCAGTGGAAGGCGTCGGCCAGGAGCAGCCCCATCAGGAGGGCCCCGGCGGCTGCGGGCATCCACCCGGGCGCGCCGATGCGCGATGCAACGATGCCCAGAACGGCCCCACCGACCAGTCCGAGACCACCCCAGAACAGCAACTCGACCGCCTGTACCCGGTAGGGGAAACCCGGCCCTGGATAGAGGATGTCGTAGTAGATCTGCTTGCCGTAGAAGAACGAGACGACGCTGGTCAGCAGAGCGAGGCCGCCGCGGATCGCTCCGCACAGCACGGACTGGCGGGCGCTAACGACCGAGACGAGCAGGATCCAGATCCCGAAGGTATGCGCGAACGGCCGCAGAACCGTGTCGCCGTAGTAGGAGAAGGCCCCAAACACTCCGACGATCACCGCTGTCAGCGCGGTGCAGCCGTCACCCCAGGTCAGCGCCGTCCGCCGGTGTGTGGGTGTCGCCGTATCGGCCATGTTGGACCCCTTCCGATGATTCCGGTGTCAGTGGGTGGGGACTATGCCGATGGCGTCGACCACGGTGGTCCGCACGGCGCTGTAGCTCATGGTGGTGCCTTCCGGGGCGCCGTCGAGGTCGTCGGTGAGGACCTCCCGTTCGCCGATGAAGGTGCCGGTGCCGGGGTCGATGATGATGTCGCGCCGGAACTGGCCGTCGTCGATGCCGATGGCGGTGCCCACCCGCCCGTCCAGGTTCGCGGCGTGGTCGGACAGTTCGATGCCGTCGATCCGGGTCAGAGTTTGGTAGAGCGCTGCCCGTAGGTCGGCCGGGACCAGCCCGGTCCGCAGAGCGTCCGCGGCATAGACGAACAGCTCCGCCGAGCCTCGATCGTTCGCCGGCGCATCGGCCTGGAGCCTCGAATACAGCTGAGCGGGGTCGCGGGGCAGACCGACGAGAAACGCCGGAGTGGGATCCTGCCAGGACCCGGCCCGCGGGCAGGATCCCGGCGCGTAGAAGTTCCCACACGGCGCCGTCGCTTGCAGAGTGACACCGGTCTCCAACGCATCCATGAAGGTGCCATCGTCGCGGGCCTGCTGTTCGTCGCCGATGATCCAGACTCGATTGCCGGTGGGTCTCCGGTCGAGCATCCAGTCCTTGGTGGGGTCGGCCGGATCAGCCGGCACCCAGGTGCGGATCAGGTTCTCGTCCTGGAAGACCTGATACCCACTGAAACCGGTCCACCATGCGTGGGTTTCGACGTACCGGTACTGACTGGACCCAACCGGCTGGTCGACCGCCCCTAACGTCGCCGCTGCGGCGTGGTTCAACACCCCGATGGCCTCGGCCGAGTTGATCGGCCGGTTTCGATCGGTGACGAACGACGGAATGAAGAGTCCGATGCCGAGCAGAACAGCGGCCACTCCCACCGCTAGGGCCGGCCGCCACCAACGACGGCGATACCGCACCACCGGATCCGCGGACATCGCGTCGACAAGCAAGGAAGCGGGCCGAGGCGGAGCACTACATGTCACCGGATCGTCGGCCGCTGCGGCCAACAGTCTCGTCCGGGCGCCCGCCAAGGCCGAGGTAGCGTCGACGGTCTCGGAATGAAGCGCGTGGAGCGCTTCGTCGAGTTCGTCGTCACTCCACATCCGAATAATCCCGTTGCTATCAGTCATCGCTGCTCCCCGAGTGCGCATCGGCCGGCTCACCAACGCCGGATCGGGACGGCTCGTGGGTACGAAGCTGTCGGCGAACCCGATGTAACCGGGAACGCACAGTGCCGACCGGAACACCCAAGACCTGGGCGACTTCGTTGCCGGCGAGGCCCGCCCAGGCGATCAGCAGCAGGACGTCACGGTCATCGGGCGACAGATCGGCGATGCCCGAGGCCAGCCGACCCACCCGGTCGCGTGCATCCACCTGATCCGGCACGACGTCCCCGGGATCGGATCCCGGCAGCTCACCGGCGCAGGCCTTGGCTGTGGCTGCCAGCCCGCGCAGTTCCTGCCGTTGATGGCGTCGGAGCAGGTTGGTCGCGATCCCGTACAGCCAGGCCCTTGGATCCGCTCTACTCCGGTCAAAACCATCCCGGCCCGCTAACGCCGCCAGGAATGTCTCGGCGACCAGATCGTCAGCAGCGGACCCGACCCGCCGGCTCAGGTACCGGTGCAGACCCGGCGCGTGCTCGTCGAACAAGCCGGCGAACACCACCGCTGGATCCCCCGAGCTCGGATCTGAATACAGGCCCGACCCGTCTCCGCTTGCCTCCACCGCTGCCCCCATACCCCTGTATTGCCCGAAGCCGCCTATCGCGTTCACGCGAGGGTTCCGCGCTGCTCACACACCTCATCCCGACGAGTTGCCGTCATTGCGGCAAGGCATCAGTGCGCAAGACCGACGCGACACTTCCGCGGGCGGCGGGATCGCTCTGCGCACGCCAACGGGCCAGTGCCTCGGCCGACGGGCGGGCGTACTTGGCCAGGCTGCGCACCGAGGTGTGCCCGGACATCCTCATGAGCATCGGGGTGGACGCGCCGTCCTCAGCGGCGTGGGTCAATGCGCTGTGCCGCAGCTGGTGCAGCGTGAATGGCCCGCCGTCGAGGCCGGCGGTATGCGAGTCGAACAGTTCGGCCGCGCGGCGGTAGGACAGCCTGGCCCGGCCGGTGGTCGGGTCGACGTCCAGCGTGGTGACCGACGGGCGGGCCTTGCGGTCGGTGAGGAACACCGGTCCGGATCGGCGCCCGCCCAGCATTCGGGGCAGCAGTCGGGCGGAGCCGGTCTGCAACACGACGACGTCCTTGGCCCCGCCCTTGCGGGTCACCACCGCGAGCCGGTTCGCCGTGTCCAGGTGCGGCACGTCGAGCATCAGCAGTTCCTCGGCGCGGGCGGCGGTTCTCGTAGAGCATCTGCCACAGCACACGCTCCCGCAGCCTGGCATTGAGTCCGAGCAGCTCGGCGATCTGTGCACGGGTCAGGGCGCGGGAGTCGTCGAGAGCGACCGGCCTGGCGCGCAACCGGGTCAGCGGATCGTCGGTGAGCCAACGCTGTTCGCGCCAGTACCCGAACGCCTTGCGCAGCCCGGCGAGGCGGACGTTGTACGTCTGCGGCGTAGAGTGGCCCCACACGAACGTGAACCACCCGGCGACCCGGTCCGGGTCCAGCCGCGCGGTGTCGGCGTCCATGCCGAAGTCTTGGCGCATCCTGTTCAGCGCGGCCGCGTAGCCGCGGCGGGTGTTCGCCGGTCCGATCGTTGCGAGGAACGCGGTGATCGCGTCCGCCAGCCGGACTCCGGTCACCGCGACGGGGAGCACACGAACCTCGCCCATCGACAGTCCACCGTTCTCTACCGCAGATAAATTCCCGAGTCGACTCCGTGCCCAAGGGGCATCCCCCGGGCCGGCTTGAAGCTACCGCAGATAATGGGTCACTATCTGCGCTACTCCTTAGCGTGACTCTTCTCGCGGATGTTCCCGGAACCCCTGGTTCGCCGCGAAGCGCAGAAGGAAATGCCGGCCAACCTTGAAACCCTCAAGCGACGACTGGAGACCACCTCGAGCACCTCGCATCCGCGACAGCCCGCTGCCGACCACGTTCCAGCTCAGCAGCTGGTTGACAAGTGCAGAGAACCGACGCCGCCCAACAGGTCCGCCGCCAGTTCCTCCGCGACTGCCTCACGGCCCGCTCCCGCCACCAGGACATGA
>CAYZBB010000308.1:0-4909 GCA_964476495.1 uncultured Actinomycetes bacterium
GGCGAGGCCGGGCGGGGTGCCAGCCCCAGCCCGGCCTCTAGCAGCGCGGCGTGTCTCCCGTCACCGGGAGAGCGGCTACGGGCGCCGCGATGCGTCCTCAAGCGCCTGCTCCAGATTGGCAATGCGCCTTCTCATGTCCTCGATCTGCCAGCCGTAGGCGATGACGAACAACCAGACGAACCCCAATCCCAAGGCGATCGCCCGCTTCAACTCGTCCATGGTCATGTCTCCCAGGGGCATTGGGGCGGGCACCTTAGCGCCACGCCAGGGTGATTGCGATCGAGCCGAGCCGCACGGACAGCGACCGGCGGGCGAGCAGGACGTAGGGGCCGAGCGAGTAGCGGTCCCGGCGACGGGCGATGCGGAGGGTCATGTCGCGGCCCGGATCGGCACCACGACGGCCAGCGACGGCGCCCGGTCCCGGTGCGCCCGCAGCCTGGCACGCAACTCCGCGGCCTGGTGCGCGATCTCCGTCGCGTCGGCGTCCTGGCAGTCGTGCATGTCGTCCTCCAGCAGCCGCAGGGCCGCCTCGACAAGCGCGTAGTCTTCCCCCGTGAGGGGGAAGTTACGGGTGGGGGCGAGGATGGGGAGGGGCATCAGCGGGGATCCTCCTTGCCCATGGCGGCGCGCACCTGCGCCAGTTGCGCAGGGAAATCGCCCCCCTGGCACTCGTCGCCCTCGAAGCCCTCCATGAACGGGCCGGCCAGCGCCAAAGCCGCCCGCAGCCGGGCGTTCTCGGCCTGGAGCCGGTCGAACTCGCCGCGCAGCACCACCACCGACGCGCCGGATATCGCAGGCAGGCGCCAGAAACGAACGTCCTTGGCGTTGAGCGCGGCCAGCAGCAGCACGTCGGGGCAATCCGCCTCGCGCGTGGCGTTGTGGGCGGCCGCCTCCATCACTTCGTCCCGCCACCATGACCACAACAGGGATGTGTCCATCAGATCCATGGACAGCAGCAGGGCGGCCACGTCGGCAGCGGGATAGCCTATCTCCACCTTGTCGCACGCGGACCACCACGTTTCGGACGGCACCAGCACCCCCTCGCTATCGCGATCCGGCTCAACCACGCGCACGTCGTCGAGCGTCAGAGGGGGGAGGGTCTTTTCGTCGGTCATCTGTCTCTCCATCGGTTTGCGGGCTGGCACCCGCCCCAGGAACGGCCCAGGCCAAGGCCCCCGGCGAACCGGGGGCAGGGGTCTAGGTCGCAGTCAGGCGAGGATGCGGCGCCCACTCGCGGGATTGCCGCGCCTCGGTGCCGTCCGCCTTGCAGGCGTCGCAGTAGCCGATCCACGAGCCATTGGGCCGCAACCCCAGCCACGTCGCAGGCTTGCTGCACTCGTGGCCGTAGGTGCCCGGCTCGGCGTTGTGGCACAGGCCATCAGTGGCATAGAGGCTTGTGGCCTCCGAAGCCGGCCGGGGCGGAACCCAGCGCGCGCAAAGAATGTCCATGCCTACCGCTCCCACGCCAGCCAGGTTTTCACGCGATCCAGGGCCGCCACGCCCTCGTCCCGCGCGTCGTGCTCATCCTCGGACAAGCCGTCGTCGTCCCGCGATTGCTCGAAGAACGCCTCGGCCCACCGGATGACCTCGGAGAGATCGGCCACCGGCACATGGCGCGACGGCTTGCCCAGCGAGTTGGCGACAAGCTGCGGCGTCTCCAGCACGTCGATCCACGTCTCGCCCACACGGATGCGCGCGCGCGGGGCAACGCCGGGCAGAGTGTCGGCAACCGCCACCATCGAGACCCAGGTCGGATCAACGTAGATCGGCGTGCGCGTGGTCGCGGAGATGAGCCGGATCATGCGGCGCTCCCCAGGATCACGGTCTGCCCCGTGGCGCTCACTTCAAACGCCTCGCCTCGGCGCCTCTGCATCCCAATCGCGTGCGCCTTGATCTCGTCGTAGAGCGACTTCGGCGCTGCCGATCCCGCCGGGGTGAAGCTGAGACGCAACGTGCGGTAGGACAGAAAAGCCAGCTTCACGTAGTCCCCGTGTTCCTCGCGCGTGCGGTCGCAGTAGGACAGCCCGGCGGGGAACACGCCGATGAACAGGCGATCCTCGCTCATGCCCAGCCCTCCCCGTTCGGCAACGCCCGCAGCGTCCGCAGGCTCGTGGACGCCACCAGCCCCACATCGGCCAGCGCGCCACGCCAGCACTCGCCCTCGCGGTGAAAGGTCGGCGTGCGGCCTGGCGTGAGCGTCTCGGTCACGCTGCGCATGAAGCGGTCCAGCTTGCCCGGCTCCGACACCCAGGCCATGCCCGAGGCTTCCAGGCGGGCGCGGTAGGCGGCCACAAGGGCCGCCTTCGTCGTGGTGGGGGCGGTCATGCTGCCACCCATTCCGAGGCCCAGGGCAGGTTGCCGAAGGGGTCAGAAAATGCGGTGGCGGATGAACGGTCAACCCAACCGTCATCATTGCTCCAAAACAACGGCGCCCCGGTTTCGTCGTCAATCTCGAACAGGCTCCGGATGATCCAGGCGGGGGCGGTCATGGCAGCACCGGCCCGGCAGACTTGCGGCAGGAGCGCGCATAAGCCACCTGTTCAACCACCGTGCGGCGCCAGTGGTCGATTTTCCGCTCGTCGCCATAGGCCAGGGCAGAGGCGTAGTACAAGCGGCACTCACGCGCCCGGCGCAACCAGCAGACCGAACGCCACCGCCACGTTGCCCGCTTCAGATGCGCGGGGGCGGTTTCGACGATCTCCCAGCCGGGCGCCGGCCCGATGTTGCCAATGGGCCAGCCGGCGACATAGCGCAGATCTGGCGCGCTCATGTGACGATCTCCACGCCCAGCCGCGCCGACTGCGCACAGACCCAGCCTTCAAGCCAATGCACGGCATCAGCCACGCCCGCGTCGGTCAGGTCGCCCACCGTCGCAGCTTCGTCGATCCGAGACAGCAGCAGGCCAGCAACGCGAGAGACCGCAGGGGCGGGGAGGGGAAGGGGGATTACCTCGGCCATCAGCGCACCCAATAGGTCACGCCGTCGAACTCGACAGCGGTATAATCCACCTGCAACGCTTCGGCCGCGGCCTCCCAATCAATATGGGAGAACGGCCATTCCGCGTTGCGCACCTTGTTGCCGTGCAGATCTTCGGCCAGGTCGCGCGCATAGTCGGGGAAATAGCTATCCCGGATCAGCGCCGCGCCGTGCCGCCAGTCGGAATAGCCTTCGGCCTCCTCCTGCAGCGCCAGCAGGGCGCGCAACTCCTGCCCTTCCTCGCTGCCGTCCCACTCCTGCAGGGCGGCTTGTGCGGTCGCCGTGGCGGCCTCGTCGTCGTCGGCTTCGGCCTCCTCCAGTTCATCGGCAAGCGCCTGCCGCTCGTCCTGCAACTCCTCGATCCGCTCGATTACGTCGCGGCTGTCGATCACGTCGGCAGCGTTGTTGATCTCGCTCATCCGCCGCACTCCTCAGAATATGCCCATTCGATGAATGCGGCCGGGATGGTGGAGCGAGGCGCCACGGCCGAGACCGTGAAGCGCCATTCGTCCGACTGCCACTCGCCCGCCTTGGGCTTGCCCTTGCTGGCCAGCGCCACCAGCACGGCCGAACCGTGCGCGATGAACTTTCCGCCCGGCAACGGGATGCGGTTATCCGGCCTCCGCTTGAAGTGCAATTGCGTCATGCCTCATTCCTCAGTTGCCCGCCTCTGGCAAGGCGGGGGCCAGACCATCCGGCCAGGGATGCAGCGCCGCCGGAGCGAGGCTGCAGCCCAAGCCGGAAGGCTCAGGCGGGGGTGAATGACTTCAAGCGCGCGATCTCGGCGCGGAACTCGGCGGCAGAGCGGAGACGATCGGCCTTCACCATCGGCAGAGACGAGCGGCGCGCGCTGGCCATCACTTGCGCCCAATCGCAAACCAGCCACGAAGCGGAGAAGTGATAGCGGGCGGATAGGGCATCGAAAGCGCGGCACATGGCGCCGTTGATGGCGGCGGTCTCGGTCGGGCTGACGGTCAGCAGCCAATCGCCGGCGGGGGGAGTATGGGGCATCGGCTCAGCCCTCCCGCCGATGCGATCGACCTTGATGACGGCGCTGCGATAGCGGGCCGGGAACGTCCCACCGCGCGCCCCCCAATCGCCCCGCACAACCTCGCCACCGAAGCGGTTCCGCCCCCGCCGCGCCGCGCGCTGCACCACGCGCCACGCCGCCGCGAGGCTCAGGTCGCGCACCACGCGCGACGGATCGGTCGGGCCCGTCGCCATGCCGAACGTGTCGATTTCCACCTTGTAGCGAACCATCGTCGTCTCTCCATCAGGTTCCCGACTGGCATCGGGCAAACGCACTGGCGTTTGGGCATGGAGCACGCCGGGCAACCCCGGCGCCCCCATGCCGAAGCGTCAGCCCTCGGATTGCACCGTCAGGTGATGCCGCATCGCGTGCTCATAGGCGGCGTTCCACAAGGTCAGGTCCGCGTCCGCCTGCTCCGCCGTCGCCTCGCCGTTGTCCACCTGATAGGGCAGGTAGATGCCCCGACCGACCACGCTCTCGAAAGCGTCCTGCATCGCGATGTTCGCGTCGCAATGGTCGTGCGCCGCGCAGCTGCAGGTGTCGCCCTTGGCGCGGCGTTCCGTGTTCGTGGCCCGGATCGCGGCCATCGTCGCGTCCCCAAGCCACTCGCGCAGGATGTCAGCGTACTTGGCCGCGATGCGCTGCGCCATCACAGGATCGGCCATCACACGCCCCCCAGCCGAGCCGCGATCGCAGCCTGCTTCCGCTCCCACCGAACCCGCCGTTCCACCGCCCGGAACGCCAGCCGCTCCCTCCTGGCCTGCTTCGCCACCAGCCTCGCCCCGTCGTCCCCGAGGCCCCGCCGCTTCGTCGTGAACGCCCGCATGACACTCTCCTGTCCTATGCCTCGATGGTTGTCCCGGATTTGCCCTGGCAGGCACGTCAACCCGTCAACCACGTGCA
>CAYZBB010000309.1:0-4902 GCA_964476495.1 uncultured Actinomycetes bacterium
CGCAGGTCACAGACCTACAAGATCAACAACTCGCTTCCTGTGAGCCAAGTCAGGACTGCGGGCTATGCGGGTAAGGGTGGGCTGTGCCCTTGCTAGCCTGAGTTGCCCGTCGGCCACATTGCAGACCCGTCCACCCAGGGGTGCGTTGATGACCGTTCGCAACGCCACCGACGGGCTCCACACGTCGAACCCGCATAGCCAGGTCGCCCTACCCTTTTGACACGACTTCACCCCTTGTCCAGATAGTCCTGCTCCTGCTCCGCAATGACGGCAGACACCATGTCTGTCAACCCCGGCCACCGCGCCATCCCCGGATCATCCCCAACCAACCCGGCGGCATCCGCCCGCGCCCGCTCGATGATGTCCCGATCCCGCAACAGCGAGAGCTGGCGCAGCGCCGTGGATGTGCCGGCCTGAGCCGTACCGAGGACGTTGCCTTCGCGGCGCTGTTCCAGGTCGGCCTCGGCGAGCTCGAACCCGTCGGTGGTGGCGGCGACGGCGTCCAACCGCACCCGGCCCGGGGTGCCGCTCGCAGCCTCACTCACCAGCAGGCAGATGCCCGGCGCGCTGCCCCGGCCCACCCGCCCCCGCAGCTGGTGCAGCTGAGACATACCGAACCGTTCGGCGTCCATGATCACCATCATGGTCGCGTTGGGCACGTCGACGCCGACCTCGATGACGGTGGTTGCCACCAGCACGTCCAGGTCGCCACGAGCAAAGGCGGACATCACCTCGTCCTTCTCGGCTGGAACCAGCCGGCCGTGCAGGACCCCGATCCGCAGGTCGGAAAGCGGTCCGTCGCGCAGCATCGCCGCGACCTGAGTCACCGCCAGTGGCGGCCGCTTCACGTCCTCCGCGGGGTCGGCGTCGGGATCGACAACCGTGCCGTCCTCGGACAGCTCGGCGCCGGCGTCCCCCGACTCGTCGCCGATCTTGGGGCAGACGACGTACGCCTGGTGGCCCTTGCCGACCTCCTCCCGGATGCGCTGCCAGGCCCGCTCCACCCAGGCCGGCTTCTCCGCCGCCGGCACCACGGTGGTGCCGATCGGTGACCGCCCGCGGGGCAGTTGGTGCAGGGTCGAGGTGTCAAGGTCGCCGAACACCGTCATGGCCACGGTGCGCGGGATCGGGGTCGCCGTCATCACCAGCACGTGCGGCGGGCTGCCGTCGGGATGCTTGGTGCGCAAGGCGTGTCGCTGCTCGACGCCGAACCGGTGCTGCTCGTCGACAACGATCAGCCCGAGGTTGGCGAAGAACACCCCTTCCGACAGCAGGGCGTGGGTGCCCACCACGATCCCGGCCTGACCGGAGGCGATGGTCAGCAGTGCATCCTTGCGGGCCCGGGTGCCCAGCGACCCGGTGAGCAGGGTGATCGCCGTGGATTCGGCTGGGGCGCCCAGTTCGCCGCCCCGGCCGAGCGGACCGAGCACGTCCCGCAGTGAGCGGGCGTGCTGCGCGGCGAGCACCTCGGTCGGCGCCAGCATCACGGCTTGCCGGCCGGAGTCGATGACCTGCAGCATCGCTCGCAGCGCGACCACGGTCTTGCCGGACCCGACCTCGCCCTGCAGCAGCCGGTTCATCGGGTGGATGGTGGCCAGATCGACGGAGATCGTCTCGCCGACCTCCCGCTGCCCGTCGGTCAGCTCGAACGGCAGGTTGGCGTCGAACGCATCCAACAGACCGCCGGGCACCCGCGGGCAGGGCTCGGCCGGGAACTCCCTGGCCAATGCCTTGCGCCGGGCCAGCACCAGTTGCACCGACAGCGCTTCGTCGTACCGCAACCGCTCCTGCGCCCGCTTCAGATGATCTTGAGTGCGGGGGCGGTGGATGTCGTGCAGGGCGGTCGTCAGGTCGATCAGCTTGCGATCGGCGAGCAGCACCTCAGGCACCGGATCGTCGATGGCCGGTTTCAGGTCGAGGACGGTGCGCACGCACTGTTGCAGGACCGCCTGCGTGACACCTTCGACCAGCGGATACACCGGGATGACGCCGCCCGGGAAGGATTCGATGATCTCCAGCGCCGCACCGTCGTCCCGCTCGCCGGTGCCCGAGGCGTCGGACAGCACCGCCACCGTCGGCGAGCTCATCTGCAGCTTGTTCTGGAAGGTGCTGACCTTCCCGGAGAACATGGCATCGGTGCCGACGGGCAGCGCCCGCGCCCAGTGGTACTGGTTGAAGAACGTGCAGGTCAGCTGACGGTTGCTGTCGCCGATCACCACGTTCGTGATGTGCCTGACCGGCGGCCGCCCGCCGCCCTTCCCGCGGCCCCGGCCGTGGTTGGGTCCGCGGACACCCAGGTCCCGCTCGGTCACCCTGACCACGCGCCCCCAAACGGTGGCCCGGTCCCCCACCACCAGCTTGGCCAGGTCGGTCAGCTTGCCCCGCTGGTCGTACTTGCGCGGGTAATAGCGCAGCAGGTCGCCGACCGTCGTCAGTTCGAGCTTGTCTGCGAGCCGGTTCGCCGTCCGGGCACCGACCAACCCTTTCAGCTGGCTGTCCAGACCAATCTGTGCCACGTTCGTCCCTGCCTGCTCGGGGTGCGGTGCCCCACCATCTTGACCGCCAGCACCGACACAGCTGTTTCGACCCTCCGAGAGTGCGGACGACTCGCCCGGCCCGGATCGGGACCGGGTCGTCAGTCGAGCCGGGTGATCTGCAGATCGAACGGCATCCCGCTGGCGTAGAGCTGCTCGATCACCTCGCCCGGCCGGTCCGTGTGCAGATGGAACTCCGGCGACCTGTCGGTCGGCCAGATCGCCACGTCCCGGCACAGTCGGTTCAACTCCCCCGTCAGCGTCGCCATCGTCTCGGCATCGGCGTGCATCGTGCAGGTGATCTCGGCCAGGAAGGCCGCTCCGCGGTTCTCCCCGGGCCGTGCCCCGCACGCGGCCGGCCGGGCCGGTGGAAGCGGATCGCGGCACTCCAGTTCGAGGGCGACCAGCAGCATTCCGACAAGGGCCTTGGTGCGGTAGTCCACGTGCTGGCCGGGGTCCGTGGGAACGCCACTGCGCCATGCGTTCACGGCCTGTCCGGCGGCCGACGCGGCGACCCGATGCAGGTCGGCGCCGTCCACCACCAACTCCGCCGCCGCGACCCCGGCCGACCTGGCCGATTCGGCGGCGCTCGCCGCGCTGCCGGCCGACAACCGCGCACCCAGGACGGCATCGTCCAGCGCCGCCGCTCCCGCATTCAGCGCGGCGGCCAGGGCCAGGGCACCCTCCGCCTCCGCACCCGGATCCAGAACGCCGGTCAGGCCGACCGGCGGCTCATCCGCGAGCAGCCGCCGGGTCTCCGAGATGCCGGCGGCGAATCCGGCGAGGTAGTCCCTGATCAACCGGGCCGGAGTCTCAGTCAATCGGATCACCGGCGCGGATCGTGGCAGATCCCGTAGCGCACAGTCGATCCCGGCACTGCCCTCATCCAGAGCGGCGATCTCCTGGACCGTCGGCCGCACCCCCCAGTAGGCGACCACCGACTCGTCCTGCCGCAGCAGACGGTCGAACCAGCGGCGGACGAGATCGGCATCCAACGCAGCCATGGGGTCAATGGTGCCCGGTTTATGGCCGGTGGTCAGCGCGTGGCCCGGCCTCCGGCGACCGGAACCCGCCGACGATCGACCGGGGGTACCCGGGTCACGCCCGAGCAGCCACGGTCCCAGCACCGGCAGGATCAGCGGCGCGAACCCATAACCGATGCCCAGACCCGACCACACGGTCGACCGGCCGAACCCACCCACGACGAGCTCAGCAGCGCTGACCAGCACCACCCCGATGAGTTCCAGCACCAGGCCAGCGGCCGACCCAGCCGCCACTCCACCACCAGCAGGCCCACCGACGCGACGATCAGGCCCACATCGGCCCGGGTCGACGACCGGCCATCGTGGGCGAGGGCGCCGCAGACCGGCAGCCGCCAGGACCGGGACGTACCCGGGATAGTCCTCCCAGGTCAGCAGGCACAGGTTCTCCAGCCAGCCCACCAGGCCGGCATCTCGCGCACTCGCCGAGCACCGTCCCGGTCGCTACCTATGTCAAATTCGTGCGAACCGAGCGCTCCGGACAAACCCCGCGCGCGGTCCCATCGGGAGCAAAGGCGACGTCGGGGCGATCCGGTTTGGTCTGAGCAGCCGCGGTCAGTACCCTGGAGTGGTTGCCCGGCGACCGCCGGGCCGATGTTGTCTGCTCTGATCGGCCGCTGGGACACCGAAACGGCCGCTCGCTGGAAATTGTGACAGGGGTGTTCGGCGTGGCTGCCGTATGTGACGTGTGTGGCAAGGGCCCGGGATTCGGCATGAGCGTGTCCCACTCCCATCGGCGGACCCACCGCCGGTGGAATCCCAACATCCAGTCGGTGCGGGCGCAGGTCGCCCCCGGCACCGTCCGCAAGCTCAACGTCTGCACGTCCTGCATCAAGGCGGGCAAGGTCGTCAGGGGCTGACCAGCCAGGCCGCGACACACGAAACGGCGCCGATCACCGACGATCGGCGCCGTTCTGGCGTTTCCGGGCCAGGTCAGCCCAGCCTGGTCATCCAGCCGTGGGTGTCGGCCGTTCGGCCGTACTGGATGTCGGTCAGTCGCTTGCGCAACTGGAGGGTGATCGGGCCGGGCTCGCCACCGTTGATGTCGAACCCGCCGTCGTGGTGCAGCACCGACCCGACCGGCGTGATGACCGCCGCGGTGCCGCACGCGAACACCTCGGTCAGCTCTCCGCTCTCCACTTTCTTTGCCCATTCGTCGGTGGAGATACGCCGCTCGGTGGCCGTATAACCGAGTTCCCTGGCCATGGTCAGCAACGAGTCGCGGGTGATGCCGGGCAGCAGTGAGCCGGTCAGCTCGGGCGTGACCAGCTCGGCGGTCGGGCCGGATCCCATGACGAAGAACAGGTTCATCCCGCCCATCTCCTCGA
>CAYZBB010000310.1:0-4873 GCA_964476495.1 uncultured Actinomycetes bacterium
CGGTTCGCAACGAAGATCAACGCCGAGACCCACGACCTGCGATCGATCCAGAAGCTACTCGGGCACGCCGACCTCAGCACGACCCAGCTCTACGCCGGCACCACGCTGGAGAGCCTGCGCGACGCCCTGGGGCACGCCGCCTGACCCCGGAACGCAGAACAGCGCCCCACCTCCCGTGAAGGAAGGCGGGGCGCTGTGCGTCCTGCTGAGTCAGGTGATGACGAAGATCGTCTGGGCGGTGAGCACGTAGCCGTAGGTGGTCGTCGTGATGGCGGTCACCACCTCGGCCGCGGCGCCGACCGTGCCGCCGGTCGCGCGGAACGTCGAGACGGTGTCGGTGTGCGTCTCGCCGGTGATGCTGACCCCGGTCGGCGTCTCGACCACCGATCCGATCGTGTCGCCGAGCTCGGCCAGCTTGTCGCCCCAGTCCCAGCCGAACGGCTCGGAATCGGCTACAGCCTTCCACACCGTGCGGGTGCGCTCCGGGATGGCCATGGGTTCCTCCTAGACGGTGGCGATGTTGCGCGAGCCCCGCGCAGTGGTGACGTTGCGCGAACCCCGCGCGGGGGTAATGTGGGGCCGGCCACTCGGGCGACCCAGGCTTGCGCCGGCGGTCGAGATGGGAACTGCGGCCGTGACTGAACCGGCCCAGGTGGCGACTGGTACGGAGACCAGTACGTGGGGGGTGTCGGCGTCGATGAGTCCCGAGTAGTCCGGAACTGTCGCGGTCCCTGCCCAGATGGAGACCGGCACGCCCACGGTCACGGCTGGCGTGGTGGATGCGAGACCCCCACCGCCGCTGGGTGCTACGACCATCCCGGCCCACGAAGAAGAGGGCGCGGGGCCGGTGACGGCAGGGGTGCTCGCTGTGAGTGAGCCGGCAAAGGTGGGCACGGTTGCCGTTCCGGACCAGGCCGACAGTGGGACATGCACGGCCACCGAGGGGGTGTCCGCGATGGACGTTCCGGAGAATGCCGGAATCGTCGCAGCCCCAGACCATGCCGCAGTGGGGGCCGTGATGGCGACGGATGGCGCATTGGCCGCGAGCGTGCCCGTGACAGTTGGCGCCGCGACCGTGCCTGACCACGAGGATGACGGGATCGTGGCGGCGACGGTCGGGGTGTTGGTCGCCACGGTGCCGGTGGTCACGGTGGCCGCGTAGACGACCTGCACGCCGATGCTGTTGCTGCTCGCGTTGGGCCATGTCGTCGTCACCGTGTTCGTGGCGTCATCAGTTGTGAGCGTGCGTTGCCCGATCCAGTGGTTCGGGCTGACGTCGGCATCGCCGGTCCACGTCCACAGGTACTTTGCCCAGCCGGTACCGGAGAAGGTGACCTGCGCCTCGGTTTCGGCGCCGGTCGACGTCTCGGTGGTGAGCCCGATTGCGAGCGCCCCGATTGGCTGGGATGCGATCGATGGGCATTCGGTGGTGGTGATCGAGCCGCCGTTGTCGACCCGCCGCCATACGCTACCGAGGGTAGGGGCACCTGCCGCGCCGCGGACGGCGAGCACGGTCCACCAGACGCCGCGCGCCCCGGACAACGTGAGCGCGGCATAGCTGGATGCGTAGTCCCGCTCGAGCAGGTAGGCGCGTCTGGTGTTGAAGGTGGTATCCGACAGTAGCGTCCAGCCTTGCAGGTTGGAGATCGAAACGTTGTTGCTGTCCGCCGACAGCAGGGCCAGCATCCGGTCCCCAGAGGATGCGCCGGCCGGGTTGCTGAGGGTGACGGTTGCGGCGCCCGCATTGTTGCCGCCAGCGTTGTCGATGATGCTGGGCATTTGCTCACCCCGCCTAGATAGGTCGCCGGATCAGATGATCGAGCCGGCGGAGTACACCGGTCCGTTGTTGCGGGTGATGTCGGACTTCTTCTGATGCGACAGTGAGTCGTAGCTGTAGAAGTGGCAGCACAGCGATCCGGGTTCGGTGCCGCCCGTGATGGTGCAGTCGTTGATGGCCAGCCGCTTTGACCCGCCGCCGGACTCGCCGATGACGTGCCACTGCCCCTGCGTGGCGAGCTTTCCGCCAGTCCAGTTGAGCACGAACGCCGCCCCACCCTCCTCAAGGTTGAGGCATTGGTCCTGGCCGTCCATATCGACGTTGTCGAAGGTGTTGTTGCCGTCGCAGCGCCAGAAGGTCAGCATTCCGTAGTTGGGTCTGCCGACCTTGACGTTACGGGCAGTGCCGCCCGTCGTGCGGTTCCACATGATCGGGGACGGCGCCAGTCCGGCCGGGTTGAGCTCGCAGTTCTCGATCAGGTATTGGCCGCGGGAGATTGCGATCCCGGCAGACTCGCCGTTCGGGACGCCGGAGAATCCACGCCAGGCCCGATCGAGGTGGAGCCGTTTCCACGTCGACAGGACGACGGCGCTGGCGCGGGTGGCGATCGCGCTGTACGACACCCCGCCGAAGTCACGGCCGCGCATCGCGAAGTTCGCCATGAACGGGCTGGAATGCTCAACCTCGATGACGGCGTTCTGCGACCCGGCCAGAGTGCCGGCCGTGCCGTTGGTGTAGTAGACGGTTTGCGGGCTGGGCTGCGCGGGCGCCGTCCATGCCGACGCGGATGGCTCGATGACAGCGCCCGGGCCGAGGCCGATGATGCCGCGGCGCGCCCGGGCCATGGCGAACCACAGCCGGGCGTTGGCGACGACGGGGGTCTTGCCGCCTCCGGTCGCTGACACGGCCGACACCCCGGCGGCCATGAACCCCTTGGATGAGTCGACGGCGTAGGGCTCGGTACGTTCGGGCAGGACGAGGATGTCGTTCGCGGAGAGGGTGGCGAGGACCGCCTGGAGGTCGCTGTTGCCGTGGTTCCACATGACGTAGTTGGCGTCGGTGGGTGCGTTCAGGTCGGCGATCGCGTCGGCAAGGGTGGCGTATCGCTTCGGTCCGGGTTGCGTGAGCTCGCCGAGGAGGGTTTGCAGCGCATCCCGTTCGGCGGTCAGCGCTGCTACCCGTGCGGTGAGGTTGTCGACCTGCTGCACCTGTCGCGCGATCTGCGCATCACGGGCCGCAACCTCGGCGGACAGGCCCGAGGCGGTCGCCTTCCATTCATCGATGGCGGTCAGAGCGGTGGCCAGGGCGGCCTGCGCCTGCGCCATCTGCGCGTCGAGTTCGTCGAGGGTGGCCTCGGCGTAGTTGGCGATCTGGTTGAAGGTGGACACGTCAGGCGACGGCTGCGGTGACGGGGATGGTGAGGGTGGGTGCGCCCAGGTCAAGCGTTCCGCCCGCCACCAGCGAGACGCTGTCGAGGTTGATGTCGGCGCCGGAAGTCCCGACCGTGCCATCCATGAGGGCCGTGCCGCCGGAGGTCTTGAGCCGGAAGTGGCCCGCGGTCCCGGTTGCTGCGATCGTGACCGCGGAGGGGTTGGCGGCGGTGATGTTGCCGGAGCCGTCCGAGGTGCCGGTCCATGCGCCGATGGTGACGATTGCGAGCAGCGTGCCAGTTGCGGCCGTCTCAGGGGTGGACGGGTTTGCCCCGGTGCGGATTTCGAGCGTGGTGCCGGCGCCTGCGGTGCTGGCGAACGCGGTCGTTGCGGCGTTGGTGGCGGCGGCGTCGATGGCTGCGGCGAGCGCGGCGGTGATCTTGGTTGCCATGGTGTTCGGCCTCTCGGGTCAGATCGATGTAGTGCTGGTGGGCCGCGTCGCAGGCTGCGGCTGGCCCGTGCTGGTGGTAGAGCCGGAGGACGTACGCGGCCTGCACGAGGCCGGCGGCGATGTCCTCCGGCGTGAGGTCAGGCGTCGAGCACCTCGGCGTTGGTGGCGGACGGGCCGCCGCCGGTCACGATGCCGGAGCCGACGCTGGTCAGGATGGACAGCGCCGCGGCGCCGAGAGCGAAGCCGCCCACCTGCGGCCAGTCGACCGCGAAGGCGTTGACGGCGATCGACGTGGCGCCGATGGACAGCAGCGCACCCTGCGCGGCGGTCTTGACCGCACGCTCGGCGGCGGCCTTCCAGAAGGCGGTGGTGTAGATGCTGGACTCCATGGGGTCCTCCTCAGGTGGTGGGAACGGGTGCGGGCAGGGTGAGGTTGGCGAGCAGCCCGTGGTGGTCGCTCGCGCCGGTCGGGTGGATCGAGGCGCCGCGCACGTCGATGCCGCGCACGTAGATCGCGTCGAGCCGCTGCACCCCGGCCTTGTCGTAGGAGTCCTCCCACGGCGTGGCCAGCCGGTAGCCCGCCGCCTCCATCAGCGGACGCGCAGCCTCGGTCGACCAGTCGCCGCCGACCACGACCCGCGGGTACGGGCGAAGCCACTCGATCAGGGTGGCGATGTCGGCGGCCTTCCCGACCTTCGCCTTGGCGTCGGAGGTGAAGGCGTCGTTGGGGCGGACGTGCACCGAGCAGGCCACGAACGTCTGGCCGTTGCTCAGGCTGGTCAGGACGGTGGCGACCGCGCCGTGGTACGGGGTGCCGAACGGCAGCGCCATCCGGGCACCGTGGTCGTACTTGCCGGGCAGCCAGTAGACCCGCAGCAGGTTGAGACCCCACGTCTTGAAGCCGCCCGCCGCGATGATCGCGGCCGAGGCGTCGTCGTCGGTCTCCTGGCAGAACAGCACCGAGGGCCGCAGCGTGGCCTTGACGAACGCCGCGTCCGCCGCGTACCCGCCGCCGCCCCACCGCTTGGCCTGCACGTTGAGCGAGCCGCACCGGAACTTCACAGCCTGCGCCCCCTGGTTGGCGTTGGGCGTTGGGTCGGCGAGCAGCGCGGCCCAGGTGATCGGACCGTCGACGCCGTCCGCGGTCAGGCCGTGCGCGGACTGGAACGCCTTCAGGCTCGCGTAACCGAGTGCCTTGAGCCGCGCCGCAAGATCGGTTGCCCGCTTGGTGTCGCTGGCACGGTCGTACTCGAAGTGCCACCGCTCGGACGGCAC
>CAYZBB010000311.1:0-4812 GCA_964476495.1 uncultured Actinomycetes bacterium
ACCGGTTCAACAACTCACGTTCCTCGGACAGCAACGACACCGCCCCACCCGACCGGGAGTACGACACGGAGTAGGTGCCGACACTCTCAGAGTTCACGCCGTCGGGGGACTGCATCGACCGGGCCGCCAACGCCAGACACACGCCCTTGATGTCGGCGGGGATGGTGGCAAACCCGTGGGTGTAGGTCACCTCGACCTGTGCCCCGGGGCCACCCCAGTCGCCCCACCCGTCGATGAGGTAGTCGGGACCGTTCACGCTGAGCACCCCATCGACCTTCGTGCCCCGGAACAGCGTGTGCGCGCCGTCCCACACGTAATCGGTGTCGACCGTCAGGGTCGTGTCACCGATCGCCACCGCTGTCACGGCGGTCACCGGGCGCTCGGGAAGCGTCAGTTTCTCTCCGAACGAGCCGGGGAGGACCACGGTCGACGTCGCCTGCGTGAACGACTGACGGCACCACGCCTGGATGGCGGCGGTGGCAGCGTCGAGCAGCAGGGTCGCCCGGTCGGTGGCGACCGACGTGCCGGTGTAGGCCTCGAGGTCTGCCTCGGTCGCGAACGCCACGGCGTCAAGCGCCGCCGTTGGTGAGGATCACGGCGAGGACCGCGAAGTCCTCGGCCAGGGTGTCGGCCCCCGTGTCACCCACCCTGGTCAACGGGAACTGGGCGAACTGGAGCCCGGCGAACGGACCCGAGCCGGCCGACCACGACAGCGGGGTCGGGAAGGTCAGGTTGCCGACGAACGATGCGGCCACGGCCACTGTCACGTCGTTCTCCTCGTCCTCGGACCCGAGGCGGAACACGACGTTGCCGGACCCGAACGAGGCGGCCAGACCGAGGATTCCGACGTTCACCGATGTCCACGACGCCGGGGCGAAGAGCGGCATGACCGCCTTCTCCTTGGATGCCGCGTCGAACGCTATGCCGGTGTGCGCCCAGCCGTTCGGGAAGGTGCCCGTGGTGCCCGGCACGAAGCTGCCGGCTGTGTAGACGACCCTGCCCTCGACCTGGACGCCGATCGGCGTGAGGTTGCCGCTCACGACGTCACCGCTTTGGGGTCGAGCCCCTGGACGTCGTAGCCGGGGGTACCGGACGAGATCAGCTTCACGATGGTGCGGGCCTCGGCGGCGGGGCGGCGATGCGTGCGCGACGCCACCGCCGCCGGGATCATGAAGATGGACCCACCGACACCGGCGACCGTCGGGTCAGCGGTCCCCGCCTCGGTGTTGCCGAGCGTGTAGTAGATCGCCGCCGAGCCGGTCGTGTTCGTCACCTCGACCTCGTCGTGGTCACCCTCGATCGTGACGAACACGCATGTGCTGGCGGTCAAGGTGCCGCGTCGTGATGCTCCTACAGCCATTGTCAGACCTCCCGGTCAGAGATGAGTTGCAGCATGGATTCCCGGTCACCGGCGGCCGCTAGGTAGCGGCGGTTCAACCGTTCGTTCACACCGGACGGGCGGCCGATCTTGTCGGCCTGCTTGCTCTTCGGGTGGCGCAGGTGCCACACGGACGCACCGAGCCGATGATGCGGCCCCACGAGCGTGTCGAGCGCCGCGCCGAGGCTGGTGTCCTCGCCGCCCCACCCGACGAACCGGGGATCGAACCCGCCGGCACGGTCGTAGGCCTCAGGGGTCAGGACCAGGATCCCGCCACCGGGGAAGAGCCGGTACGGGTTGGCGTTGCGTCCGTGGTCGAGCGCCGAGCGGGCCACCGGCCACACGACCGGGCGGTCAGGGTCGAGCGCCACGATCTCGGCCGTCGACGGGCCGGACAGCCGGTAGACGTTGCCGCACGGCACCACCCACGGATGCTCGAGGGCGAGGACGGCGGCCTCTTTCAGCGTCGGCCACGACTCGACCCACAGGTCAGCGTCGCAGATCACCCACACGTCACCGGTGGCCCACCGGGCGGCGTCACGGACGGCGTCGGCTTTGCACCAACGGTCGGCCCGGCAGCGCCCTTCGATGATCTCCCAGCCGGGGCGCAGCGCCTCCCAGCGTGCCCGCAGCCACTCCCAGTTGGCCTCGCGTGTGTCGTTGTGGCCGTCCCCGAGCGGGACGATCAGGGAGACAGAAGGTTGCGCCATACGGGCCTCTGTGCCTCCCACGAATGTGCTTGCGCCCACGCCCTCGACTCAGCCTGAAAACCGGCCCGGCGCTCAGGGTCCGCCAGAGCGTCCATCGCACCGGCCAGCACGTACGGGGCCACGTCGTACACCGGCACCCGCCCGCACGGCATCGTCACCTTCCGCCAGAACTCAGCAGGCACACGCGGCCCCGGCCACATCTGGTTCGGGATCAGGTCCGACATCAGCACCGCCAACCCGGCGGCGCACGCCTCCTGCACCGGCAGGCACAGACCCCCGTAACGGCGAGGCAACACCAACACGTCGGCGTCGTCATACAACCGCCAGTAATCGGCGGGCGGGTCACAGAACGTCACCTTCACGTGCGGCGGGACCACCGGGCGTTCCGGCACCTCGCCGTGCTGCACGATGACCCGCACCTCACACGGCTGCGTCAGCATGTGCAACGCACCCATGACCGTGTCGGTCCCGTTGCGGTCAGCCAACGCACGCTTGCCGGCGACATGCACGAACCGGCACGGACCGTCGTGGGGCTCCACCGGCGTGAACCGGTCGGTAGCCACCGGGAACGGCACCACCTCGGTGCGTTCCGGCATCACGTCTTTGCGCCACGGGGTAGCGGACCAGAGGCGGGTGGGGTCCTGCGCGCCGGTCCAGAACTCGGGGTTGGCGTGCAGCACGGTGGTCACGCCCGCCGCCGCCGCCCACTTGGGAAGGCGGGGGTCGTAGAACGTCTCAGCGGCGTAGACCACGTCCACGTCGCGCAACCAGCGCATCGTCGGCTTCGGGTCGAGCCCTTGCGCCCACCGGACACGGGTGGCGTTCGGGAACCGTTCGGGGTGTGACGGCGCCGACGGGTCTTTTGTCTCGACGAACAGGACGTCGGCGTCGAGGTTGCGGGCGGCCTCCCACGACTGCACGCCCAAGCCACGGTCGGTCAGGGGTGAGACAACCCCGACCCTCACGTCAGCTCTGTGACCTTGGCGTCACCGGCACGCCCGTCGAGATGAGTGCTCCGCTTGATGTCCCCCTCGGGGGCGTACATCGTCAACCGGAACCGGCCGGGGTCCTTGTGCTGCAACCAGTCGTTTTCCAGGACACCGTGCATCCGGTCCTCGATCATCCCGTCCGATTCACGCCACCACGACGCGTCCAACCAGTTCCGGTAAGCGCCGGCAGCAGCCAGATGCGGGCGCTGCGACCACTGCACCGTCCGCAGCAACGGCACCCCCTCGACCTCGCGGGGCACGTCGTCCACCATCAGGTGCTTGTGCGGCTCGAGGACGCTGGCCTCGTGGTGGAAGCGGATCAGGTTCGTCGCACCAGACAGGACCGCCCGGGCGCAACCATCCCAGTCCACCTCGCCGACCAGCGGCGTGTCGTGCTCCACGAACAGCACCAGGGGGGTACGAACGCTGGCGAGAACCGTGCGTGTCATCCCCACCTGATGCGTATGGCGGTCGAACAGGAACGGGACCACGTTGTCCCACTCAAGGTTCGACGCCCACATCAACCGGCGCAGATACTCGCTGTAATCGGCCCCGCGTGCGGCCAGGTCCGACGGCAGCCCGTCCGCCATGATGAAGATTTCTGCACCCGGCAGCCGGTCACGCACCGAGGCGACCGTCTCCGAGATGATGTCGGTCGAAGGATGCGACGGGATAGCCGACGTCGGCATCAGCACTGTGATCAGGTCGTTGACGTCGCGAGTCGGGGCCGGAAGGCCGGACACCTCGGCCACGTCGTCCAACAGGTCGAGCGCGTGCTGGCGCTTCTGACGCTGCCACCACCCCGAGCACCGCACCGCGTTGTTCGGCCAGTCGTTGAGCGCCGCCGCGACGTACTTCTCGACCTCGTGCCAGTGAGCAACCCGCTCGAACGGGGAATCGGGGTACACCAGATCCCAGTAGCCCCGCTCCGGGTACGCGCCCGGCGCGGTCATGTCCGCCAGCGGCACGCAACCGGCCTCAAGTGCTTCGTATAGTCGGAACGAATCGGGGGTCGTCGGCCCGGACGGGCACGGCGCCACCTTGGCCTGCGCCATGCGGGCCAGGTACTCGTCCCGGTCGTAGCCCTGCATGAAACCGGGGGTCCGGTTGACGTCACGCGACCACCCACGCTGCGACGACTCCAGCTTGTCGAACAGTTCGTGGCGGCGGCTGTGGGTGTCTTGGCCGGACAGGTACACGTCGGTGCGGCGGGGCTGGTCACCGATGCCGGCCAGGGTCGGGCGGGTCGCTGCGTTGAACCCCTCACCGATGAACCGGGTCCCGTGCGGGTACGTCAGGTTCGGGCGGGGCGTCATCACCCACAACCGCATGTTCGGGTGTTCGACGGCGCTCGCAGGAAACGTGGATTCCTCGTCGGAAGTGAGGAGGAGCACGACCCACGGCAACGGACGGATCAGGTCGTTGACCTGCTCGGGCGTGTAGTAGCGGGCGGGGCACACGACCACCGCACCGTCACCGTCGTGTGGAGGGTTGGTGCTGTGCGCGTATCTGCTTACGGGGGTGATGATGTCGACGATGTGCTGGTCGTCGCAGAGTGGGTGCGCTTCGAGCCACCAGACGGGGATCATCGGGGGTCGAACCGAAAATGTTGCTCGTGGTCCGTCGCCAGGTGCGTCGCGTCGTACCCCGCCTTGTCCATCAGGTGCAGCACCTCGGCCGGCGACTGCCCGTACATCTCCTCCAGGAACTGCGGGTGGATCGACACGAACACCGT
>CAYZBB010000312.1:0-4781 GCA_964476495.1 uncultured Actinomycetes bacterium
CAGTTCGGTCACGACTACTGGCTGACCCGCAACGGTCACGGCGCCGGCTTCTGGTGCCGTGAGTGGGATACCAGCAACGTCGGCCGGCGCCTGTCTGACCTCGCAACGTCAATGGGGACGATGGACCTCTACGTCGACCCCGACGGGAAGGTGGACGTCGAATGAGGGTCGAGCTGACCGAACGTCAGGCCGAGTTCCTGCGGGCGCTCGTGGAGGACGACGGGACCGCCGAGGTGCAGAGCGTGATCGTCGCGTTGACCCCGCCCGAGCGCCTGACCGCGATCCTCATGCCCGAGGGCGTCACCCGGCACACGCCGGATAGCTGCTGGCTGTCCGAGTGCGATGACTGCGGCGAGCCGATCCGCCAGCACCCCGACCACGGGTGGATTCACACCTTCGACACCGACCACCCCGCCGCCCTCGGTGATCTCGTGCCGACCTGCCCGCGGTGCGGGGGTCAGAACTTCGGCTACGAGGAGGGGTGCTACCAATACTCGCCGCCTGGCTCCGTTGAGGACGGCACCGTGTTCGTGGCCTCGATCGGATGGGACGGCATCGGGGAATCCGGCGACGGGGAACCGGGCCTGTTCTGTGACCACTACCGGGGCGGCGGGTGCGGGGCTCCGATCGACCTGCCCGACGGGTGGGAGGTGGAGTGGGTGTGACCGAGCCGACTGAGGAGGACTACGAGACGGGCCGAGCTCTCGCCGGCATGGCCGAGGCCGACGGGGCCGTGAGCGACGGGGCGGACGTCGGATGGATGATCGCCCAAGAGATCGCCAAGGCCCGCTTCGAGGGCTACCACGCCGGGTGGCGGGAGGCCGCCAAGTTGGCGTTCGGGGGTGTGTCGTGAAGCGCGCCTACACCGTGCAGGTCTACGCGACGGTCTACGTGGACGACGATCCGTCAGTGCCCTTCGAGGTGGAGGTCGGCCCTTGGATCGACCCGGACTTCCTGGTGGAGGACTGGCCCGAGGAGATGACCTCGGCCGAGTACGACGAGATGGCCGACGCGTGGCACGGGTTCCGCTACTGGCTCGCCCAGGGCGTCGAGCCCGTCTGGCGGTTCGGTGAGGGGACTCGCACGGAGTCCGCGACGTAGCGGACTACTGGACCTGTGATACGACACCGACTACCATGACCAACAGCAACCATCCCCAGGAGGGACAACCCATGAGCACCACCCCCAGCAGTTCCGCAAGCATCACCTTCCACACCCCCGAGTTCGTGACGATCACCCCGAGGCGTGCCGAGAGCGGCACGACCTGGCTGGCTCTCGGACACGAGGTGTTCGAGGACCGGGGCGACGACGAGGACGGCGAGCGCCGGCTCCCCGGCCGGGCTGAGGTCGAGGCGGTGATGTTCGGCACCCCCGCCGAGCTGCACGCCTTCGCCGCCCGGATGCTCGCCGACATCGAGGCCGAGTGGCCCGAGACGCGACCGCTCGTCGCGAACCGACAGGTAACGTCGTGACCGCGATCCCGACGGGCATCTCGGAGGCCCACGAGGTCGAGGTGCACCTGACCTGCGACGCCGGCCAGTTCCGGGTCGCCGAGCAGCACGTGGAGAAGCTGACCGCTGCGCTCCGGGAGGCGAAGTCGGCGATCCTCGAGGGCGACGCCGACCGGGCGACCTGGGCGGTGAACTCGGCGGCGGCGACCGTGGGCGACCTGGAGGAGCAGGACGGCGGGGTGTGCTCGTTTGACGGGACCGTGGAGGGCTACTACCTCGACGAGGACAGCGCCGAGGCCACCTGCCCCGTCTGCTGGACCGTTCACGAGGTCCCGGTGTGAGCGACACCCTGACCCCCCAGCAGCGTTGGGCGCAGCGCCACCCGGAGCGTGCGGCGGCGCTGAACCGGCGGAGAGCCGCCAAGCTGGCCGAGGCTGACCGTCGCCTACGTGCACGACATCCCGACGGGTACGAGGCACTACGGGCCGCTCAGGACGCCACGGATGCGCCGGCGCACGTGAAGCGACGGCGTGCCGCACAGGCGCTCCGCCGCCAGCACCCGGACGACTGGCGCGAGATCCGCGCCGCCGTGAGAGAGGACTTCGCCACATGAGCGACCACGAGGGCATCCCCGCCGACGAGAAGGTGGGGCTCGTGTCCCGCCTCATGGAGTTGTCGACCGGCAACCGTCAGAGCGTCGAGACGCTGCGCGGGCGGGGCAAGGCGGTGCACCCGGCGCAGCTCTTGGAGGAGAAGATCGACACGTTCATCGACCTCGCGTTCGGCGAGATCCCCAAGGCGACCTCGATCCCCGAGTTCGCCGAGCAGATCAGCGACGCCCGCCTCATCTTCGAGGTGGAGTGGCAGGAACGTCAGCGCCGGGTGTACGCCGACGCGACGCGCAAGGCGGCGGTCGACGAGATCGTCGTGCCGCCTTCCAACGGCAAGCTCATCTTGCCCTAGACCCCCAGGAGGGGAAACTGACATGGCTGGAATCGCAGACCGCAACGAGATGACCACGGTGGGCAAGCAGTCCGCCGCCGAGACGGCCGACGAGTGCGTGCGGCGCGCCGCGCACGCCCTGGCCTACGCCGAGGAGCAGTTCCTCGTCGGCAACACGAAGAAGGCGTCGGGGCTCATGGCGCTGGCCCGGGGCTACCAGTCCCTCGCCAAGCTCATGCCCAAGCCCGACGGGGGGGCATGATGCACGGACCGAACGTTGAGCCGTCGCACGAGATCGCTCTCGCCTCGATCGCCTCGGGGGTCACCGTCCTCGAGGCCGAGGTGGGCCTGATCGAACCAGAGGACGCCGAGTCCACGGTCGACTGGATCGACCAACTCGTGACCCGGCTACAGGACTGCCGGGAGCAGGCAGTCGAGCGGGGGGAGGGATACAGGTGAGCGACATCGAGCGGGTGGTCGGCACCCCCTACGCCCGGTCGAGGGTGCCCGAGCAGGTCCGGCAGGACCCGCTCATGGCGCTGCGCCAGGCGATCATGGTCCTTGATGACCAGCGGGCGGCGCTGGTCGAGCTGGGCGACTACGAGGGGCTGGCGTTCGGCGGCCGGGACCTCGGGGTGCTCGTCGGCGAGCTCGACACGGTGCTCCGCCAGGTGCGGGTCGACGTGGCAACCCTGGTCGACGCCGAGGAACGCGAGCGGCGCGACGAGATCCGGGAGCGGGCCGAGGCGGAGGGCAAGAAGGTGCCGAAGTTCGCCGAGCCTGACGTGCGCCTCGGGCGGGTGAAGCGCGAGGTCGAGGGCCTCGGCCTGGTGGAGGTGAACGGCGGCTACGACCGCAAGGGCTGGCAGTCGCTCGCCCTGCTGCGGACGATGCTCAGCATCGCGCTAGACGAGATGCCGCTGTGGACCTCGGAGGGCGAGGACGCCCACGCCCAGGTGTACGACCGGCTCGTGGAGGTGCTCGGTGATACGATGCCCCTCCACCCGTCGTTGCAGTGGAAGGTCGGCACCGACTGGGAGGGCAAGCCCCCCACGGGGCTGAGGAAGTACGGGATCAACCCGGACGACTGGTGCGAACGCACCGACAAGACACGACTGGCCTCATGGCCGCGGGGCATGGAGTGAACCGGGCTAGAATGGCAGGAACCCGCGGTGGTCGCCGCGGGTTCCGATGCCAGACCTTTCAGGGAGGTCCGACGATGGCCGATCGTATCTGCTCAGTGGATGAGTGCGGGCTGCCCGTGCACTGCGGCGGGATGTGCGCCAAGCACTACGCCCGCCAGGTTCGACACGGCAACACCGAGGGGGGAGGGCGGAGACTGCCGTGGCCCGAATCCCTACTGCAACGCATGGAGCCACAGCCGAACGGTTGCATCTACTTCACCGGGTATATCCGCCCCGACGGCTACGGGAACATGGCGAGGAATGGAGCGCAGATCCGATCCCACCGCGCCGCCTACGAGCACTTCGTCGGGCCGATCCCTGACGGCATGGAAGTCGACCACCTGTGTCGCAACCGCCAGTGCTGCAACCCGGAGCACCTCGAGGTGGTCACTCACGCCGAGAACATGGCCCGAGGTCGATGGGCGACGGCCACCCACTGCATCCACGGGCATGAGTTCGACGAGGAGAACACCTACAGAACGGCAGAGGGCAAACGCTCCTGTCGAAAGTGCGCCGCTGCCTCATGGGAGCGGCGCAAGCAGAGGAAAGAGGAGGGGGCATGAAGCCCGACATCTACCCGACCGACCACCACCAGGAGCGGTTGCAGCGCGACGAGCGCCGCGAGGACGTCATGACCGGGGCCGAGGCCGAGGCGTGGCGGGAGGAGCACAGGTCGAAGGTGGTCACCTGCCCGCAGTGCGGGGAGCGACCCACCATCCACCCGGACGTGCCGTGCCAGGAGTGCCGCGACGCCGACCTCGAACTCGCCGGCCTGTACGCACCAGACCCGATCGAACCGCCCGAGGAGGCGCAGCCGTGACCGACGAGACGACCGATGAGGCCATCGTCCACGCGACCACCGACGAGGCGATGCTCGCGGTGATGCGCGAGATCGACGTGATCGCCAAGACCCGCCAGACCGAAGGCGCCGGCAAGTACATGTTCCGAGGCATCGAGGAGCTGCTCGAGGCGATCGCCCCGGCGTGCCGACGTCACGGCCTGCTCACCGCCACGTCGGTCGGCCAGCCGATCATCTCGTCGTACCAGGCGGGGTCAGGCGGCAAGACGACCATGAACCACGTGATCCTCCCGGTGACCGTGCACTTCCGCACGCCCGGCGGTGAGGTGGTCGAGTCGGGCGGGCTCGGCGAGGCGGCCGACTCGGGCGACAAGGCGGTGTCGAAGGCGTACTCGGTGGGCTACC
>CAYZBB010000313.1:0-4775 GCA_964476495.1 uncultured Actinomycetes bacterium
CCGACCACGGACGCGCAGCGCGAGGTGCTGGCGACTTTGCGGGGCGAGAAGCCGATGAAGGCGAAGAAGAAGCGTGCCGCCGTGGGCGCGGGGAGGGACTGATGTTCGGTCAACATGCGTACAGGAACAGTTGCAGATTTTGCCACGGCAAAGGCTGCTTCGATTGCGACGTGAAGGGCAATCGGGCGCGCGAGGATTCGCTGAACAATCCAATTGTCTTCAGGACCGATTCGCCCGAAGACATGGAGCGCTTGGGGAAATTCATCAGCAAATTGACCGAGCCTGTTTCGCAAGAAAAGGCGCTTGAGGACGCGTTGAGTGAAGTTCGCAGGCTGCTGTCGGGAGGCGCGGGGAGGGACGAGCGTGGCTGAGCACAAGATTGACCTCGCCGCGATCAGGGCGCGGTTGGCGGATCAACGCCAAATCGTTGAGACATACGAGAAGTACGAGACTGAAGCGCCCTACGAAGTGGAGATTTACGTGCGCGACGTCACCGCGCTGCTGGCCGCGCTGGACGCCAAGGCGCAGAAGGAGGCCGACCGTGAAAACCGAAGCAATAAAGAGTCAGCAAAAATACCTTGCCCCAAGTGCCACGGAAGTGGGTTTACCGGCAGGGGTAGTGGGTACGACGACGTGTGTGATTGTACGGGAGGTTATATCGGATATGTCGAGACGCAAGAAAAGGATGGCTGAAACGCCATACGAGTTCGAGTTGGAGCGTCAGGCCATTAGGAACAAGTGCCCTCAATGCAGGGGGCTTGGACGTGTATTGTCCAGCAACGCCAATGGTGATGAGTATTTTATGCGGTGCCCTTGCGTACCACCTTGTACGTGGGAGAAGGAGCGAGAAGGGGCGCAGAAGGAGGCCGGGGAAACCTGCTCCGACTGCCCGCCAGCCGGGTATCCCACCGACAAGACGCGCTGCGACGAGTGCCCACGGAGGGCGCAGGGGGAGGCCGACCGTGGCTAAGGCCATCCGCTCGCGCATCTTCCCGTGTCACATCTCCGCCCGCAGTTCGGGCGTGCAGAAGATGATTCACCGCTCCGCGCAACTACGGGGCGGCGACTGGGCCACTCCGCAATCCTTCCGCTGCATGTCGTGCGGGACGCGGTGGGATGCGAGCGATATTGCTCAGGCGAATCCGCGGGCGGTGGTGTGCTCCAACTGCTACGGCGAGCGCATCGAAATCGTGAGCCTGAAGGTGGAGCGGGTGAACTGGAAGGAAGTCATGAAGGAGGCCGACCATGCCTGACCTCGCCGCGATCAGGGCGCGGCTGGAAGATGGCGAGAGCGTCATTGAATCCTACCTCTCGCAATCCATACAGGTTTCCGGCTATAACTCGCACTCACTGTCTTGCCGGATCAGGCGGGACAAGCGCGGGGAGATCAAGTTCCGCGTGGGCGATGGATCGTGGCGCGAGAGCTTCATGGATGCCATCGACGGATGGCTGCTGAGGATGGAGCGAGCGGCGGGAAGATATTCGCTGCTGGCCGCGCTGGACGCGCAGGGGGAGCGCCCATGACCACGGCCCAACTGCGAATCCTCCAACACGCCTACGGTGCCGACGAATACGGGCGCGGCGGAGGGTATCGGAGCCACTTCTGCGCGGGCGCTGACGATGAGCCGATCTGCCGGGAACTCGTGGCCCTCGGCTACATGCGGGTGTTCGCGCCAAACCAGTCGCCGCTGCCGTACTACAACTGCGCAATCACCGTGGAAGGCATCGAAGCCATGCGCCGCGAGAGCCCCAAGCCGCCGAAGTTGACGCGTGCACAGAAGCGCTACCGCGAGTGGTTGCGGGTGGCGGACCTCATCGGATTTGGCGACTGGCT
The DNA here is from genome assembly GCA_964476495.1 of uncultured Actinomycetes bacterium. Taxonomy (GTDB): domain Bacteria; phylum Actinomycetota; class Actinomycetes; order Mycobacteriales; family Nakamurellaceae; genus Nakamurella. Next base: position 1,835 of record CAYZBB010000313.1, read on the forward strand.
GAAGCGGAGGCACTACGCATGACCGACGCCCAACGCCACATCGTCGGGCTAAGCGGCGGCAAGGATTCGACCGCGATGGCGCTCCTACTCGCCGAACGAGAGCCGAGGGACTACGAATACATCTGCACTCCCACGGGCAACGAGCCCGATGAGATGTTTGAGCACTGGGACAGGCTTGAATGCCTACTCAGAAAACCGCTCATCCGGTTGTCCCCCGGCTTAAACCTTGTGCAGATCATCGAAGCGGAAAACATTCTGCCATCGCACAGGATGCGGTGGTGCACGCGCCGCCTGAAGATCGAGCCCACCATCGCCTACATCAAAGCGAACTCCCCAGCCATTCTTTATGTCGGTCTACGCGCAGACGAAGACGAGACGGCACGCGCGGGGATCTATGGGGGTGAGGTTGTTTCCGATTTCCCGCTGCGGCGCTGGGGGATGACGGAAGACGATGTGTGGGACTACCTGCACCATCGCGGCATCACGATTCCAGTTCGCACGGACTGTGAGTGGTGCTATGACCAGAAGCTCCGGGAATGGCGCAGGCTATACCGAACGAACCGGGAGAAGTACATGCAGGCCGTCGCACTGGAGGAGAAAACTGGGCACACGTTCCGGTCGCCTAGCCGCGACACGCAGCCGGTGCGGTTGATCGACCTTGCCGCCAAGTTTGCGGCTGGTTACATTCCGCAGGGGGACTCGGACCAGATGAGCCTATTTGAGGCTCCAGAGTTCAGAAAGTGCAGGGTGTGCAGCCTATGACCGACCGCCGCCGCCGCCAACTCACCGCCGACGAGATCCGCCAGCGCACCGAGGCCGGCCGCAAGAGCCGCACGGACGCCACGACGCCCACGGGCGTGCTGAGCTTCGCCGTGGGCCACCAGTCGCAACCCGGCGCCCAGGACGGCCAGGTGCGCATCCTCGTCGCCAACGGTATCCCACAGACGCCCGAGGGCGCGGCGCTCATGGCGTTGGCAAACGCGCACCCGCCGGCAGAAAGTGACGAGCATGGCTCCATCGTCGGCAACATGCTTGCCAGCGTGCGGGCGCGGTCGATTGAGCGGGCGCAAGAGGCGCGGCGGAGGCGCGGCGCGTGACGTTTGGAAGCCTGTTCTCTGGAATTGGTGGCATGGACCTCGGCCTTGAACGCGCCGGGATGACCTGCAAGTGGCAGGTAGAGATTGACGAATTTTGCAGGAAGGTTCTCGCGGAAAGGTTCACGGGGGTAACGACATTTGCCGACATCAAAGCAGTCAGAAGAGGCCAACTTGAGCCCGTTGACCTCATCGCCGGGGGATACCCCTGCCAGCCATTCAGCCTTGCCGGGAAGCGGGCGGGCGAAGACGATCCGAGGCATCTTTGGCCGCAGTTCCGGCGCATCATTTGCGACGTTAGACCGCGATACGCACTCCTGGAAAACGTCCCAGGCCACCTTTCCCTGGGATTCGGGAAGGTTCTCTCAGACCTGGCCCGACTCAGGTATGACGCGGAATGGCTGTGCTTACGAGCTTCGGATTTCGGAGCGTCCCACCTGCGGAAGCGCGTCTTCATCGTGGCCCACCGCACGCTCGGAGGACGGCGAGAGTTGCGGGAATCATCCGGGGGCCGTGGATTCGTTGACGGGGGCGGCGAAGCTGTGGATGACTCCAAAGGCATCAGAAGCCGAACACGCTGGCCGCGTGACGGATTCCGGTCACCAGAAGACGTTGCGTGTAATGGCGAACACATGGCCTACTCCCCGGACAATCACGGGCGGGGCGGAATCGGCGCAGAGGAAGCAAGAGTTGGGGAGAACGGAATCGGGCGGCGGCGATCTTCAGGCGGCTACCCAACTCTGGCAGACCCCGGCAACAGACAGCTTCCGCAGCAGGGGCGGGGACCGGAAGGACGAGATGGGGCTGGATCAGCAGGCGCGGACGTTTCCGGGGTTGGCCTGGCCAACCCCGCGCACAACGGACAAGGCGGGCGCGTCATCTGTGAGGATTGCGGACGAAACGAAGCGATTCCAATTGAGAGAGGCGGTGGAGATGGTTTCGGCGTCTTCGCACCAGGCCCAAACGACCCCCGATGGCCCGCCATCCTCGCCGAATGCCCCTGGCTTGCGCCGTCGCTTGAATCCCCGGTTCGTGGAGTGGCTGATGGGGTTTCCAGTTGGTTGGACCGAGCTATGAGCAACCGCACAAAGCGGCTTGGCCGGCTTGGGAACGCGGTGGTGCCGCAGGTCGCCCAATGGCTGGGAGAGCGAATCCTAGAAGCGGAGCGCACCCTATGACCTGCATCGAACTCCACAGCTTCCAAGGCAAGTGCAATAAGTGCGGCGCGGTGACTTGCCCCGGCCACTACCTGAACGTGCATGACGTTCGCTGCGCGAAGTGCTGCCCGACGCATGGCCAGGTTCCGCCGCTTGCCGAGCGCGAGGTCGGAACCACGGCGGGCGTGCAGGAGAGCCTTTTCGGGGGGGACGCATGAGGGCGCTCTGGGTTTGGCTTACGTGTTGGGATGGCTGGCCCATCATCTTTCGACACAAAGAAATCATGGTGGTGCAGGAGTTCGACCGCAACACCCGCAAACTGCGCTGCAATCGCTGCGGGAAATATTTCGCCATGAGCGACACGCATCGGGCTGTGCTGCCCTGGGATGACGAGATTGAAGATTTGTACGCCAACTGGCTTGGATATGGGAGGACTATTCGATGACCGCCCTATCGCAAGCCCGCGACGAGCAGGCCCGCCTGGGTGAGTTCCTGCGCGAGCACGCCGCATGGCGCGACAGCGACGAGCTGGTGGAGACGCCGTTCGGGCGGATGATGGCGCGCACGGCCTACGCGGGGGCGCTTGCGGGGGCCGGCGACTGGATCGGGGAAGAGGTGCTGATTCTGCGGGAGAACAACCACGAATGACGGCGAGAGAGCAGCGTGAATACCTGAAGCGGGAAAACTTAA
>CAYZBB010000314.1:0-497 GCA_964476495.1 uncultured Actinomycetes bacterium
TCGCGGTCTCGTCCGACTTGAGGCCGTTCTGCTGCGTGACCTGAACCCACGCCTTGTAGGAGCCGCCGTTGACCCATGAGGCGTACTGCGATTCGACGGACAGGGCCGCTCCCGGCTGGACGTACGACTGCCACGTCGGGCTGTCCCAGTTCGCATCCGCGGCCGGGCAGATGCGTGCCTCGAACGCACGCTGGGCCACGTCCACAGTCTCGGTCCACGACACCGTTGGGGTCAGGTTTCCGGCGCCCGTGGTGAGGGTCGGGGTGACGGTCGGCTTGGTGGTCGAGATGAAACTCTGAACGTCCGCCCACGGTGACCACGTGGCATTGTCGTAGGTCGCCGCCTGCCATTCGGCGGTGCCCGCCGTGAGCAGGTTCGCATCCAAGGTGAGCGTCGGGTTCGATGTTGAGACGGCCGTTTCGGTGGCGGTCAGGGTGCCGTCTGCGAGCAGGTAGGACCAGGATCCGCCAGCCATCCGCACCCGGATCTTCAGCTGC
>CAYZBB010000314.1:507-2064 GCA_964476495.1 uncultured Actinomycetes bacterium
GGGACGAGTTGTGCTGCACCACGAACGGCAACGCCGCGGCGTAGTCGACCGCGTCGCCGGTCGCCGGGGACAGCAGCGTCGGCGCGTTCGGGCCCGCCTTCGGGATCAACACGAACCCGTCGCTGTCGGTTCCGTTGAACGTCCCATCGACCGCGAGATAGCCGACCGCAGTCCCGGCCCGGAACCACACGTTGTTGCGCCGGTTGTCGTAGCTCGGGTTGGTGACGTCGGTAAACAACTTCCCCGTCGCCGGGGTCAGCGCCGACTTGCCGCGGCCGAACATCAGCAGGCACGCGCCCGCCACAGGCATGGTCGCCCCCGGCGACTCGGTGGCCAACCCCGCAGCGCCCACCCCCGAGATCGCCTCGACGAACACGATCCGGCCCTTGCACGGAATGCCGGACGGGTTCGCGGCAAGGTAGGCGGCGTCCACGAACTTCCACCACGTGTGCGTGCTGTAGGTCTTTTTCCAGACCGTCCAGCCATTCGCCACCGCGTCAACCGGCTCCCGCTTGTCGGAGCCCGAGTCAGACCCGCAAATGTTGAGCACCACGAAGTCACCCGCGGCGGTCGCGGCAGGCCAAGCAGCCGTGCCGGTGCCGCTAGACCAGTAGGACGGGGTGCCAACCTTCGGGGTACCGATCGTCACCGCGGCCTCCTCGTGTTACGCCCAGCCTTGAGAGCGACCCGTGCCTCGACCGACCTGGCCAACTCGTCGATGTTCCCGAACCACGCCGACATCTCCACGTCCCGCAGCGCCTCACGGAACGCCGCCACCATGTCGTCGTAGGAGCCGCCGCTGGCCGCGACAGCCTCGATCGCGTTCGCCGCAATGTCCCACTGGGGTGCGGTCAGGATCGCCTCCGGCTGCCCCGTCAAGTTCGTCGCCAACGTCGTGCCCGGCTGCAGCCAGCCGCCCGAGTCGAACAGCCCGGACGCCATCTCGGTCACGCCGTTGACGATGATCCCCGGAATGGCGCCGATCGCATCCCCGAAGATCCCGCCGCCGTGATCCTCCTTGGCCTTCGACAGCAGCCCGCCGATCGCATCCTTGAACAGCGCCATCGGATCCCACGACCCGCCACCGCCGCCACCACCGCCGCCGCCGGCGGACTTGCCGATCCCGATCGGCTGCACATGCCACGGCTCGTACGACATCGGCCAGTACAGCCCGTACCGGCGGCCGATCGCCCTGTGCGCCGCAGACGTCGACGGGGACAGATCCGCAGCCAAGCCGAACTGGTGCATCGACTTCCCCGGAGGCGCGGCCTTGATCTTCCGCTGACCCGTGACGTACAGGTGGTACAGCCGGGCCTGCGTCGCCGGATCCCGGTAGCCCACCGACACCCGGTAGCGGTTCCCGACAGCCGGGTTCCACGCGTTCAGACGGCCCCGGAACGCCGGGTTGAGCCCGCCGACCGCGCCGCCCATCGCGTAGCCGGGGACACGCCGCTTCCGCAACGCCTCCGTCGCAGCAACACCACCGTGCGCGGCGACGTCCTCCTGGGAGAACACCACCTCGCCGCGGTGCACAATGCCCGCCGGCTCCCACTTCCC
>CAYZBB010000314.1:2164-4701 GCA_964476495.1 uncultured Actinomycetes bacterium
TCGATCGCACCCTTGGCCAGGTCGACAGGCTTCTGCAGGATCCCGGTCAGCCCGTTCCACCAGCCGGTGAACGTCGTCGTCACCCACGTCCACGCGGTCGTGAACGCGGCCGTGACCGCATTCCACGCGGTCGTCGTCGACGTGGTGAGGGTGTCCCAAATGCCCTGGATGCCAGCCATGAACGACGCGCCGAAGCCGGTCATCCCGACGACGATCGCGTCCCACACCCCGCCGAGCCAGCCGACGAAACCGCCCCACACCTGGGTGACCCAGGCGACGACCGCGTCCCAGTTCATGACGAGGGCGACAAGGCCGGCGATGACCAGGCCGATGCCGATCACGATCCACGTCATCGGGTTTGCGAGCAGCGCCGCCGCCCACGCCCACGCAGCAGTGACGGCCCCCCACGTGGATGCGGTGAGCGCGACCAGGCCGGCGATGACCATCGGCCCCGTGGCGATCAGCAGCGCCCCGCCGATGCCCGCCAGAACGGGAATGATGACGCCCTGGTTGTCGGTGAACCACTGCCCGAACCCCTGCAGGGACGACACCATGCCGTCGATGCCGGGCATGACCGTGTCTGACACAAAGCCCATCACCGAGGTGAGCATCGGCAGGAAGATGGTGCCAATCTTCGCCGACACGTCCTCCCATTGGGCGGCGGCCCGCTGCTGCTTGCCCTCCAAGGTGTCCGACTCGCGGCCGAAGGCGCCCTGAGCGTCGGCGGTCTGCCGGAACAGCAGCGACAGGCGGGCTTGAGCCTTGGCCTGCTCGAGCGCCTTGCCCTTCAGCTTGTCCTGGCCCTTCGCGGCCAGTTCGGCGTTGATCGCCGTCTCGTTGATGCTGACCCCGTACCGCTCGATCGGGTCAGCCTCGCCGCGCATCAACGACCCGATCGCGTCCACCGCATCCGCTGTGGACCCGCCGAACTGTGCGGCAAGATCCGACCCGAGCCCAATGAGGTTCTGGGTCTGGCCGGCGAAGTCGGCGACGCCCTTGTTCTTCAACCCGGAACCCAGCTTGGCGGCCAGCTCCTGGTAGGCGCTCGTGGACAGCCCGAACCCGGTCGCGGCACCCTTCGCCGCCTGCGTGATCTGGCCGGCCTGGTCCTTGAAGATCGCGGCCACTCCGCCGGACGACTGCTGCCGCTTGGACGCGGCAGCGATCGAATCGGACAGGATCTTACCGACCGCAGCACCAGCCGCAGCTGCAGCACCGATCAGGCCCAGCTTCAGAGATGAGCCGATGCCGGACATGCCCGACGACAACCGGGACTTGACCCCGGTCGCAGCTTCGCTTCCGGCCGTCTCACCCTGCCCCTTGAGCTTCGTGAACGGGTTCTGGACGTGGCCGGTGACCGCGTCCTTGAGCCGCTGGCCGAGGGTCTTCGCCGAGACGGACGCCTTGTCGGCGGCCGTCTCCGTCTTGGCGAGGCTGTCCTTCAGCGACTTCTGCGCCGCGACAAGCTCGCGGGTGTCGGAGGTCACCCGGTCGGTGGCGATCGCTGCGTTCCGCTTGGCTTTCGTCAGCCGGTCCTCGACCGTGAGCAGTTGCGACGCCTTCGCCTTGCCCGAGTCGCGGAGTTCTTGCAGTTTCGCTTCCTCGATCGCGACCCGCTTTGCCGCGTCCGCTTCGGAGTCGCGGGCGGCCTTGATCTTCTTCGCCGCCGCCGCGACCGCCGACTCCAGCTTCTTCTGGTCGGCAACGGCCTGATCGACGGCACCCTTCGCGGCCTGCTCGAACCCGCGCTTGTACTGGGCACCTGTCTGGGTGCCGACCCCGGCAACCTGCCCGCCGAGACCCTTGATGGTGGCGAGCAGGTCCCTGCCGAGGTTCTGGGTGGAGATGCCGACACTGAGGACTGTGGATGCAAGCTCGACAGTGTCGGACATCAACTCACCGCCTCATCATCTTGAAGAAGTCGCCAGGACGGACCGCCGCAGCATCGGACTGCTTCAACCACGCCGGGCGCTTGATCGGCTTCGGCTGCTTCGGTGACCGGGCCCGCTTCACCTGCACCGTCGGAATCCCCGCCTGCACCACAGCGGTCAGGTTACGGAGCTGGTCGAGAATCCCGGCGAGCAGTTCGGTGTCGTTCGTCCACGCCCGGCGCTGCTGCTCCTGCTCAGCCAACCGGTGAACCTCCTCCAAGTCGGAGAAGTCCAAGTCGGCCAGGGCGTCCAGGCTGAGACCGGTCACGATCGCAGCCTGGACAAGGCCGGTCAGGAGAGAGCTTTTCCCCGCTCCACTTCCAGCCACTCGACTTCGTCGACGGTGTCGATCCACGCCTCCAGCGACTCACCGGGGCGGCCGAGGGCGTGCCACAGCAACCACAGGTTCTCCCGGACCGTCTCCGGGGTTTCCTTGCCGTGCTCGGCTTCGAAGTTGAGCAGCAGGTTCGGCCGGTTCGGGTTGACGGTGACACTGTTCTCGTCGTCGAACCAGACACGGACGACACGCCGCTTCGTGGCCGGAAGTGCGGCGGGGGCGGCGGGCTGGGGTCGGGGTTGGCGGCTCTGGGCCATGATCGGGGCTCC
>CAYZBB010000315.1:0-4683 GCA_964476495.1 uncultured Actinomycetes bacterium
ACTGGGCGAGGCGTCCGCACACGACGCACAGGAGCGGCTCGGGCAGCACCTCGGTCATCGGTGCTCGATCCACACCCGGCGCACCGGGAAGATGGAGCAGGTCGTCTCCGACAGGCCGTAGCTCCGCCACGGGCCGCGCGACTGGAAGACCGGGCATTGGGCGACCACCCTGAATTCCCGCGCCCGGGTCGGGCAGTACGCCCAGGCCCGGCTGCGGATCGTGAGCTTGTTGCTGTAGCCCGTCGAGCAGGCCGTACCCGCAGCCGCGTCCGCCCGGGACGCCGGTGCGAGCGGTGAGCACGCCACCAGGACGGCGAGCACGACGAGGATGCGGCGGATCGCGGCGCGCTCCCGCCGCCGAGGTGAGCGACCCATCATGCGTGAACCTCCAGGAAGGTGTAGTGAGAGATCAGGAATTGATGTGGCGCCCATTGCTTGGCGGGATGCGTCCATGCGATGTGGTCGTCCCGGTCGTGCTCCGCGGCACCCAGCGAATGGTGAGAGCAGGTGCGGTAACCGCATGCCGAGCACGACCACCACCACAAGGTCATAGCCATCCGACTTACCTCACAGGGTGCTTCCGCCGAGGGTGAGTTGAGCGACCCACACCTTGTGGTCGGTGAGGGAGCCCGGGTCGAGCAGGGTGGTGCCGCGCACGATCAGGTCGGGGGACACCCACACCTGATCGAGCGGTTGGACGCCGGCCTTGTCGAGGGTGTCGACGGCCGGGGTGGCGCGCACCAGACCAGCCCGGGCCAGGGTTTGGGTGTCGGGGGTGTTGAAGTCGCCGGCGATGATCGTCGAGACGCCCTTGCGGTACAGGCTGAGCATCTTGGCGATGTCGGCCTGCTTGCCCTTGTCCGCCTTGGCCTGGTCGCCGCCGAAGCTGGCCGCGGGCCGGACATGCACCCCGATGACATCGAGAGGGAGGCCCGCAGCCGCGTGCCGGAGCTCGGCCCTGACCGCACCATGGATGCCGGTGCCGAAGTCGACTGCCATCCGGTCTCGGTGAATCCACTTCGCGCTGTCCCACATCACTGTGCTGTAGCCGACCGGGTACACCTTCCACGCCGCGCCGAGGATCTTCCGGATGGTGTCGCGGGACTTCTCCGGCACCTCGGTCAGCACATACAGGGAGCACGCCATCTTGTCCCGCAGGTACTCGCCGCGGCGTGCGCTCGTGTCGGACAGGCCACCGAACCGCCGCGCCTGCAAGTTGGCCAGTCCGAAGCGGAAGGCGGCGGAGACCGGCGGTACGGGGATCGGTGCCGGCTCTGCGGGCGGCGGGTCGGGGATCGCGCGCAGAGCGGCGATCGTCTTTGGGCCGACCTTGCCATCCACCGCGAGCTTCGCTGCCTTCTGCACCGCCTTCACGGCCTGCTCCACCATCGGGCCGAAGCTGTCGGCCGGCTTCCCGACCGCATACCCGGCACGGGTCAGCAGCGCGGCCAACTCAGCGACATCCGTCCCGGTGTCGCCGCGCTTGAGGACGCGGTCACCGAGCTGGTGCCCACAGGTCGGGGTGCTCGGCTTGTCGACGGGCGGAGCAGGCTTGGCGAGCAGTAGCGCCGTCCACGTCTGCGGACCAGCCTTGCCGTCGGCCGCGAGGCCCTTCGAGCGCTGGAAGGTCTTGACGTCCTTGAATCCGAGCGCCTTGAGCCGGGCGGCCAGGTCGGCGGCAGCCTTGGTGTCCTTGGCCGGGTCGTAGGCGTGATGCCACCGCTCGCTTGGGACTGTGCGCCGCCACCCGTAGGCGTGCTCGCGCAGCTTCTCGCCAGCCTTCGGCGGCCTCGACCCGTCGCCACCATGGGTGAGCCACACGTGGGCGGCCGACGGCGCGTACTTGCCGCCCGTGGTGGTGTGGCTGTCGATCGCCACGCCCTTGATGTGCGGAGCGTTGGCATTCGGCTTCGCCGCGAGCGGGCCGATCCCCGCCTCATATCGACGTCGCAGCTCCGCCTGCTGCGCGTACGTCCGCGACCAGGCGTCGATGCCGCCCGCAGGCATGCCGGCCGCCCGCATCCGCAGATAGGACGCCGCAGCATCACCGCGCAGGGTGCCGCCTCCCGGGATCGCGTACATGGTGGGCGGGGAGGCCATCAGATGCCTCGCTCATCCCGCAGCGGGTCGGGCTCGGCGTCCACCTGCTCGATCGCGTCGAAGCCCTCCGGCTCGGCACCATCGCCGATGCTGTAGTCGACCACCTCGGGGAGCGGGCCGGTGACGATGGCCTCGCGCGGCAGGTAGGCGACGGTGTAATCGGCGCCCGGGATGATGGTGAGGGCCGCCAGCAGCACGGTGGACAGTGCGGACGCCGAGGCACCTTGGAGCAGGGTGGGCCAGTCCACATCGGACAGGACCGCGGCACCGACCAGGCCGGCGGCGAAGAACTGGCCGAACTGCCGCAGGCCGCGCGCCACCAGGATCTCCCACCATGTGGCCGTGGAGGCGTCCGCGAGGCCCTTGAGGCTGGTCGCCACCGTGACGATCAGCAGCAGTCCGACCGTGCCGGCCGCGAGCGGCCAGGTGCCAGCCGGGTCAGAGGTCAGGCCGGGCAAGAACGGAACGACACCGGCGATCGCGGTCCGCACCAGCGCCCAGCCGATCGAACGCCAGAAAGTGAGCAGAGTCATGAGGGCTCCTCCGGGGGAAAGTGAAAGCCCCCGCCTGATAGGCGAGGGCTGTTTCGGTTAGGTCAGGTGTCGATGGTGGGGGCCGAGTCCTGCTGGCGGTAATGCGACCACCGCTGATGCAGGTCGGCGTAGAACCGGGACCACGCCCGATCCCTGGTTTCCAGCACGTCGATCCGGGATTCCTGCTGCTCGATGCGCGCCCGGAAGTCAGCCAAGTCGCTGCGGAATGCGGAGATCATCTCCGCCGACGCCCGCGACAAGGCCGCCGCGTTCGCCGCTGCCGCCGTTGATTCCTCGATGGGCTCTTTGCGGCGGGCAAGCCGCCATGACACGAGAGCGCCGATCAGGGTGCCGACAAGGGTGAGGGTAGCCACGATGATGGGGGTGGACTCAGGTGGCATGGTCAGCGATCCCCCAGCCGGTCCGCAGCCTCGCGGGTGCGGCGCTCGATGATCAGCACCTCCCGTATCCGCAGCACACAACCGGCCGCGAACGCGGCCGCTTGGCCCCAGCCGGACAGGGCGAGTGGTGCGATGGTGATGGCGACCGACCCGTAGGTGAGCCACGCCCCACCTGCGAGGATCAGCCCGGTCATCTCTTGGCCCCACCGGGTCGACCGATACCGGTGATGGCCGAGCGCGGACAGCACCAGACCCGACCCGGCAGCCAAGGTCAGTCCGACCGCTGCCGACAGCCAGGGTGCGACACCGGCCAGGGACAGCACCGGATACCAGCCGATCAGCGGGCCCACCATCAGCGCCAGAGAGAGGATCGACCAGTAGACGATGACCGCGATCGCCCACGGGTGCGCGATGTGGGGCCGGGACTCGGTCACGGGGTCTCCTGTTGCCGCAGGTTGGCGACCGCGTATTCGAGGTGCGTGTCCGTGACTGCGCCCGGGTTCTCCCCGGGCGGTAGCATCACCTCACCAGACCACAAGGCGAGCGTGTTGCTGGCCAGGAACTCACGCTGCCGGGCGGCTGCGAAGATGTACACGTCGGCGATGGTGTCGGCGCCGGTGGCGTCCACCGGGCTGACCGCAAGTTGCCGCATCCGGTCGATCACCCACCGCTCATAGTCGGGGATCCTGGCCTTCGCGGCGGCAGCTAGGAAACGTTCCCGCAGCGCGGCATCCCCCGCCGTCAGGTTGATGGCCTGCAATGTCGCCATGCGTCTTCCTCCTAGATTCGGTACCGGACGGCGTTGAGTGAGAGGTGCGCGCCGGTCGAACCCGATCCGGCGTTGTTCACGTGCACCGAGACTGTGCCGTCGGTCGCTACTCGGACGTCGGCGGTCATCTGCACGGTTGAGTTGAACGCGCCGGAGGGGAATGTGAGCAGCTTCGCAGGCCGCCAGCCGGCGGGCAGGGTGAACAGGGTGGCGGTCGTGCCGTAGGCGATCGCGGGGGTGACCGGTGAGGTGCCGGCGGCCATCTGCCAGGCACCCTCCAGAGACACCCAGCCGCCATCCCGGATCGCGGTAGGGGTCTGTGCCGGAGTGCCGTTCACGAACAGGTCCGACAGGGGCAGCGTGTCGAAGGCTGATTGACCCAGGATGCACATTCGCCCCTGCCACTGTGCGACGAGCACGCGGGCACCTGCTGCGGGGCGACAGAGCGCGACCGGCTCGAACGGCAATGCCGGCTCGCCCGGGAACTGGATCCGCAGCGGCTCCAACTGCGTCACGGTCGCCCAGCGGAGACCCGGCAGCCGCAACGATCCAATCGCTGCGTCCACGATGCGGCGGATCGCATCCGACTCAACTCCCATCGGACACCTCCCGCAGCACACCAGCGACGGGGCTCATCGGCTTCCCGTCCTGCCACGACCACGACATCGTCTCCACCGTCACCTTGGTGTCGATCGCTGCCGCAACCTCCCCGCCTCCCCGGTTGAGGGCTGGGGCACGCAGCCGGGCGGCGTCGCCTAGCTCGATCTGACGCGATGGGTCGACCGGCCGCCATCTCCACGTGACCGCGTACTTCGAGGCGGCCGTCCTGTACTCGGCCATGACCCGCGCCAGGTGAGCATCCAAGGCAGCCTGGTCAGCG
>CAYZBB010000316.1:0-4669 GCA_964476495.1 uncultured Actinomycetes bacterium
CACCTGCACCCTCGACCTCGACTCCAACCTCTACGTCAACATCACGACCGATGCGTGGAGCGAGAACGCCGCGAACAACTCGGACGCCGAATGGCTTGCCAACGTCGATACCCACACGCGCAACAACGGGACCACCAACCCGTTCAGCGACGTGACCGGGGCGAGTCTCGCCCCCACCACAGCAGCGAAGGCGCTTACCGGACCGATCACCCCGCACGTCGTCTCCGGGATCAATGGCTTGCCCTACGGCGGGCAGTACGGCGCGTGGCAGTATGGCCAGAACGGCTCATACCTCGCCTACGGCATGTTCGGAGAGCTGTATTACGACCTCCCGCCGGCCCGCCGGCGATAGCCCAGGAGTCCACCCATGGCCGGATCTGCTTGCGTCGTCACCCACGCCACGGCGGCCACCAATGGCCGCATGAAAACCATCACGTTCTCGTGGACCAGCGACGACACCACGGGAGCCGTGACCGGATCGACCACCGACACCATCAACGGACTGGTCTACGGGCTCAAGACCAACCCCGGGAGCACCGCGCCCACCGACAACTACGACATCACCGTCACCGACGCCGACGGGTTGGACGTGCTGGGAGGCGTGGGCGCCGACCGGGACACGGCCAACACCGAGTACGCGGCGGCCAAGGACGGGGCCGGCAACGTCGTTCCCATCCCCGTGAGCGGGGTTCTGACCATCAACGTGAGCAACGCCGGCAACTCCAAGGTTGGCGTGGCAACCCTGTTCTACCTGCCCCTGTGAGCCCATGGCGCTGAGCAAGAACCAACTTCGTTTCCTCGCCGCGTGGAACAAGCACCCGACGATCCGGGGCGCGGCCAAGCGCTCCAAGACGGACCGGGGAAACGTCCACGACTGGATAAGGGACTGCCCCGAGTTCGCCGAGGCGTTCAAGGCGGCACAGGCGGCGCTCGTGGACATGCTCGAAGCCGAGGCGTTCCGACGCGCCCACGACGGCACTCTCAAGCCGGTGTTCCAGGGCGGCAAGCAGGTGGGCACGATCCGTGAGTACAGCGACGTGCTGCTCGGCAAGCTGCTCTGCGCTAACGCGCCGCACAAGTATCAGGACCGGCTCAAGCACGAGTTCCCCGCCGCGGGTATCCCCGTGCGCGTGGTCGAGCTCCCCCCCGAGGAGTCGAATCCCACGTGATCGCCATGGCCCCCCAGTTCGTGAGCCTGCCATACCGCCCGCGGGGTGCTTCGGCGCGGATCTTCCGCTGCTACGACCCAGAGGTGCTGCTCGATGGGCCGGCGCGCACGGGCAAGAGCCGCGGGGTGGGCGAAAGGATCCTCGACCTGGCGACGAACTTCCCTGGGGCCCGCATCGCGGTCATTCGCAAGACCCGGGCGAGCCTTTCGGAGTCGTTCCTGCAAATGTGGGAGGACCGGGTGCTGGGGGACGGGCTGGACCGCACGTATCTCGTGGACCCCTTGGACGACTCTGCCAGGCGTGCCAACCGCCACGACGGGTACGAGTTCCAGAACGGATCGCTGGTCTGGCCCGGGGGCCTGGACTCGCCCACCCGCCTGTTCTCGTCCGAGTGGGACTGGATCTACGTGCAGGAGGCGATCGAGCTCGAGCTCAACGAGTGGGAACTGCTCACGCGCGGGCTCACGAACAAGAAGATCCCGCACCCCTTGGGCCCCAACCCCGAGACTGGCGAGGCGCGGTATCTGGCCCAGCTTGTCGGGGACACCAACCCCGACGCGCCCGAGCACTGGCTCAACCAGCGGTGCCTGCGCGGGCAGACGACTCGGTTGCAGGCCCGCCACACGGACAACCCCACACTTACGACACAGGATCTTCAGCGCCTTCAGAACCTCACGGGCGTGCGCCGGGCGCGGCTGTATGAGGGCAAGTGGGTCGCCGCCGAGGGGGCGATCTGGGAGAACTGGGACGCCGCCGTTCACGTGGTGCCGCGGGCCCGTTTCGACCCCCGGTGGATCAAGTACCACGTGGTCGGGGTGGACTGGGGGTTTACCTCCGCCGGGTGCTTTCTCGTGGCTGGCGTCGATGGGGACGGGCGGATCTGGGTGGTCCGGCAGGTCTACCAGACCCAACAGGGCGAGGACTGGTGGGTGTCGGTCGCCAAGCGCATCCAGGAGCGGTACAAACCCGCCCGGTGGGCGTGCGACCCGTCCCAGCCGGGCAAGATCGAGGCCATGCGCCGGGCGGGTATCCCCGCCAGCGAGGCGGACAACGAGAGACGGGTCGGGCTGGACGGGGTGAGGGACCGCTTGCAGAAGCGCCCGGACGGCACGCGGGGCATCTATGTTCTGGACGACAGCTTGGCCCAGGCCGACGTTTCACTCCGCGAGGCCAGCCGTCCGACGTGCGTGCAGGAGGAGATCCCGAGCTACGTCTACGCCAAGAGCCCGGACGGGCGGTGGATCAAGGAGGAGCCGGCGCCGAAGCAGGACGACCACGGGTGCGACGGTCTGCGCTACCTGACACGGCTGGTCGACCGCCACGACTTCACGCCGCGCGAGGCGAAACATGCGTATCCTGCCGGGACCATCGGGCAAATGCTGGGGCACAAAGTGCCGGGCGCAAGGAAGTGACCCATGTCCTTTGACTGCTCCCTCGCCAACCTCACCGACGAGATCGACCGCTCCAAGGAGATGATGGAGCCCAAGCTGCAACAGCGCTTGGCGATGATCCGCGAGTATGAGACCTCGATCGAGGACGGAGCCGAGGGGGGCAAGCGATGCCCCGACAACCCCGCCTACGAGTATATCGGCCTGTTCGTCCCCAGCGTCGCCCACGAGAACCCCCGCGTGATCGCCAAGAGCAGGCGGCCCATGCTCACCGGCGAGGACGCGCGGATCCTTGGGTACGCCACCACCGATCTGTGCATCGACACCGACTATCGCACCCACACCCAGCGGTGCGCGTACGACATGGCGTTCCTGTTCGGGGCGTCCCTGACGATCCAAGCGGGCCAGCCCGGATACGGAGGCATGGAGGACGCTCGCCGCCCGCGCGTCGAGTACGTGGGACCGGGCCGGTTCCTGATCGACCCGTCGGCGTATCACTGGCTCTGTGGCCGGTGGACGGCCAGCGCCCGGTACTGGGACATCGACACGCTCCGGGACCTCGCCAGGGAGGGCAAGGGCGGGTGGAACGCCGAAATGGTGGAGGCGATCGCCGAGGACATGGACGTCGACGCGACGCGACAGCGCGAGGGCACCGACCGCGACACCCCGACCCGAAAGGAGGTCGTGGTCTGGTCGATGCACGTGCCCGAGCACCAGTTGGACGACGAGCCGGGACCCGACGAGGGATTCAACGGCACGGTGTTCTCGATCGTCAGTTCGATGGGCAACACCGGCAAGGCTAAGGACATGAAAGCATGGGTGCGGGCGCCGCGCCCGTTCTTCGGTCCCCGCTGGGGCCCGCACACGGTGTACGGCGCGTACTGGGTGCCCGGAAGCCCGATCCCGCTTTCGCCCCTGATGGCGACCCGGCAGCAGGCATTGGAGCAACAGGCCCACGCGCGGGCGCTGTCCAAGGGGGCGATGGACTACAAGCGGTGCGTGTTCGTCGACAAGAACAACACCGATCTGGTCGAGCAGTTGAAGAACTCCCCGCACGATCTGGTCATGCCGTGCGACATGCCCAAGGACACCGACGTTCTCGCGGTCGAGATCGGAGGCGTGACCGACCAGATGCTTAAGCACTACGGGCTCACCCGCGAGCGGTTCGACCGGATGCTGGCGATGCACGACGCCCAGCGCGGAGTGGTGACCGGGGACGGGACCGCCCGGGAGAACATGATCGCGGCCGAGAGCACGAGCGCCCGGGTGTCGTTCTTGAAGAAGCAGCACGCCAACGCGGCCAAGCGGGAGACCACGAATCTGGCGTGGTATCTCAAGAACGACGACCGCAGCCGCCAGATGGTGCGCCCGGGCCGGGACCGGGGGCAGGCCGCGATGGGAGGGCTGTGGAAGGGCGGAAAGGACGAGAACGAGCGCAGGATCGACGCCAAGCTCCGCGAGAACAAGCAGCCGGTAACGAGTTTCGACGACCTGGACATCGATATCGCCCCGCGGTCGATGGAGTTCACGAGCGAGGCCGTAGCCCAGCAGCAGGCGATGCAGCGGATCCAGTTGATCGGCGCGGTGGCCCCGATGATCCAGGCGTTCCCCTTCGTGCGGTGGCAGGACGAACTGGCGAGCATCGGGGATGCGTTCAATGACCCCAACCTCGCCGAATCGATCGACTTCGAGATGGCGGCGCAGATGGGGGCGATGGTGGCCCCGCAGGTAGGTGCCCAGCCGATGAAGATGCCCCAGCAGCCGGGCGGCGGTGGGCAAATGCGCGTCGGACCGGCGATCGCGGGCTCGCTTCCCCCGGGTCCGGGCGGTAACATGCCCGGACGGGCACGGCCGGGCGCGCCGAGCCCGATGCAGCAGCCGGCGCGGGCGGCGATGGCAGGAGCAGGCCGTGCCTGACGCCCCGACCATCTACCCCGTGTCGGTGCCTTCGGATTCCGCGATCCGGGGCTGGCAGACGTGGTGGGGTGGGGTGGCGAGATTCCTGCCCGCGTGGAGGATGGACGAGCCCGGGGCGGCGCAGAGCCCAAGAATGGGGCTGGATCACCGCCGGTCGTTCTGGCTGTTCGTGCGGGACTTTCCGGAGTTGAGGGG
>CAYZBB010000317.1:0-4621 GCA_964476495.1 uncultured Actinomycetes bacterium
TGCGCCAGGTGGTGACGGCATCGACCACCAGATCGGTGATCGCGGACCAGCCGGCCGATTCCAGGGCCGCCGGCGATGAACTTGACAGCTCCCGGAGCCGGCCGTCCAACGATTGGTGGATCGCCGCGGTCAACGGCGGCAGGCACTGCGCCGCGTCCTGGTCCAGCGCGGCCCGGCAGCGGGCGAGATGGGCCGCCGAGGCCGCGGCGGCGTCCTCACCGCGGGTGGTCAATCGATCCAGGCGGTCCCGGAACGCGGTGACCCGGTCGGCCTGCCTGGTGGCCAGCAGGTCACGCGATCGCCGGGCCAGCATGGCCTGGTCGATCAGCTCGGTCACCAGCAGGTGTGCGTCACCGGCGATGCTGACGGTCAGATCCGCGCGCCAGGTCCGGTCCAGCTGCCGCGCAAGCACGGTGGTCAGGGCGTCCAGCCCGCTGTCGCGCCAGAGCGTCTCGTCGCTGGTGACCGCGGCACGGACCGCGTCCCGCGCCGACACGGTGATCAGCGGCACGGCCGCCCCGTCGAGCGCCTCGGCGATCACTCGACGAGTGAATCCCTCGGCCACTGCACGCTCGGCCGGATCGAGCTGATCGATTTTGTTCAGCACCACGAAGGTCCGCGCGGCCCGGGAATGCACCCGAGATAGAAGGTCCCGCTCGGCCGCACTGATCGGCGGGTCGGCCGTGAGCACGAGCACCGCCACATCCATGCTCTGCATCGCGATCTCGGCCTCAGCGGTGTTGTGGGTCAGCACCGAACCCACCCCCGGGGTGTCGATCAGCTCAACCGATCCGTGCGGCAACGCGGACGCCACCGTCACGATGACCTCGTGCACGCCCAGCCGGTTCCCCGGGTTACCGCCCTCGGTGACAAATTGCGCCAGGTCGGTGATCTCACCGATGCGGGTGGTTCCATCCCACAGCCGCGCCTGGACCCGTTCGGGTGAGCCCGACCGCACGATCGTTGTCACCGCGGTCAGCGGTACCACGCCGGCCGGTAGTATCTTCCGCCGGAGCAACGCGTTGCCGACCGTGGACTTTCCCCGTTTCGCCTCGCCCAGCAGCAGCACCCGCACCCGGCCTCGGGCCCAGCGCTCCACCAGGTTCCGCACCGTGCGGGCCGATGCCGGATCCACCACCTCGGTCAGATCCTGCAGCAAGGATTCGAGAGCGGGTGGTCGTGGGCGGTCGGACATAGTGGTTCTCGCCGGCCGGTCGATCGGTGGGTGATGACCCGGCGGCGGACGATCCCCGGCGCCTGCGTCCGGCGGGCCGCCACCTGTGGGCAGGGGCGCCCGGGTTAGCGGCGGCGAGGCCAACTGAACTCCTTACTCGGGGGATGGATGCCGGGTGGTTGCGGGTCGGCCGCGTCGGTGCCGGAGACGCTGATCTCCAGGTCGGCCAGTCGTTGGGTGAGTTGGTCAACGCGTTGCTCGAGCCGTTCGAGCCGATCATCGTCCGAGTGCATCGGGATGCCCTTCAGGGGTGAATCGGAGATTTCGCCGGGTGTGTCCGTAATTCGGGAATGGGTCGATAAATCTTGGGGTCGCCGGGTGGGCCGCGGGGTGGTGAGCCGCGACTGTTCCGTTTCCCGCCGGGGGGCCGCGGCGCGGGCAAAACGCGAACGATGCCGGGATGCCGGGTCCGTCGGTGGGTTCGGGTCGCGTGGTCAGCCGTTTTCGGCTGCGGTCGAGCCGGGTGATGTGGGCACACGTCGCCTACCTCCAAATGTGAGGTAGGGACCGTTGGCGGCGATTAATCCGCGGTTGGCGGCGAGCCCCTCCGCCGTCTTGATCACCACCGTAGCGGAAGTTTGCCGGTCCGCAACAACTCACTGGTCACAGGGCAACCCGCCGATGAAGCCCGGTCGGGTGGGGTGGGCGCCGCCGAAATGGGGCTTGTCTGGACGATTGCGCGGTCCCGGCGCGCTCGCGTACCGTCCTGGATTGTCGTACGGCGGTGGGGCTCGCCGACATCCGCGATGATCGCCAACGGTCCCTGACCTTCCACGGAGGGCGGGACGATGCGTGCACTGGTGACGGGATCGAGGGTGCTGCTGGTGCGGCACGCCAGGACGGCGTTGAACGCCGAGGGCCTGTTGCGTGGCCATCTGGACCCGGACTTGGACGAGGTCGGCCGGGCGGAGGCGCAGGCGCTGGCCGAAGCGTTGGCCCAATGGCAGCCGGGGCGGATCGTGTCCAGCCCGTTGCGGCGGGCCGTGCAGACCGCGACCGCGATCGGTCGGCGGGTCGGGGTGCCGGTGATCGTCGAACCGGGGCTGATCGACCGCGACTACGGGCGGTGGGCCGGACACCCGGCCGCCGAGGTGATCAACCGGTTCGGGAGCCTGGGCGGCGCCCCCGACGTCGAAGCGGTCCGTTTGCTGCGGTACCGGGCCGGCATCACCCTGGACCAGCAGCTGCCTTACCTGAGCGGCCGGCCGGTCGTGCTGGTGTCCCACGACATCGTCATCCGGGAGCTGTTGGCCACGCTGGACCCCGAGTTGGGGCCGGCGGACTGGATCGGGCAGCGCACCGCCTGTTTCAACGAACTCGTGCACGACACGGGCACGTGGCGGGTGCTGCAGGTGGACCAGAAACCGGCGCCGGTGGCGGTGGCCCGGTGACCGGCCCGCCGCCGACCGGGCAGGACCCGCCGGCGCGGCCGGCCGATCCGACCCCGGTCACGGCGCAGCATAAGGACGGGTGGCTCAACGCCGGGGTGGTCGGGGTCGGTGCGGCCTCGCTGTGCAGCGATGCCAGCCACGAAATGGTGACCAGCCTGCTGCCGGCGTTCCTGACCTCCACCCTGGGTGCCGGGCCGGCCGCCCTTGGTGCGATCGACGGGGTCGCCGACGCCTTGACCGGGATCAGCAAGCTCGCCGGCGGCCCGTTGGCGAACGATCCGCAGCGCCGCGGCCGGCTCGCCGCCGGCGGATACCTGGGCACCGCGGTGGCCACCGCGGCGATCGGGTTGACCGTCGCGGTCTGGCAGGTCGCGCTGCTCCGGGCGATCGCCTGGGTTTCCCGCGGGGTGCGGTCCCCGGCCCGGGACATGCTGCTGACCGATCTGGCCGCCCGGGACGCTTACGGGCGGGCGTTCGGGGTGGAACGCGCCGGGGACAACGCCGGCGCCATCCTGGGACCCTTGCTGGCTGCCGTCCTGGTCGCGGTCATCGGGATCCGGGAAACCATGCTGCTGTCCATCATTCCCGGTGTGCTGGCCGCGGTCGCGATCACCGTCGCCGCCCGGCGGGTCCGCCGCACCCTCACACCGGCGGCGGGGCGCCGGACCCTGACCCTGCACCTGGGCGAACTGCGCCGCGCCGGCCTGGTCCGTGCGCTGACCCCGGTCGCGATGTTCGAACTGGGCAACGTCGCCACCACCCTGCTGATCCTGCGCGCCAGCGACCTGCTGCAGGCCGGCGGCCGGGACGCCACTGCGGCGACCAGCCTGGCGATCCTGCTCTACGCGGCGCACAACGCCGCGGCCAGCCTGGCCGCGATCGGCGGCGGGCACCTGGCCGACCGGTTCTCCGCCCGGCACGTGTTCATGGCCGGCGGGGCCGTGTACATCGGCGGCTACCTGGTGTTCGCGGTCGGCCCGACGGCCTGGCCGCTGCTGCTGTTCGGGTTCGTCCTGTGCGGGGTGGGTATCGGGTTCGCCGAGACCGCGGAATCCACCCTGGTCGCCCGGGCCCTACCGGACCGTCTGCGCAGCAACGGGTTCGGGGTGCTGGGCCTGACCCAGGCGTTCGGCGACCTGGGCGCCACCCTCGTCGCCGGGGTGCTGTGGTCGTTGCTGTCCCCCACCGTGGCGTTCGGCTACGCCGCCGCCTGGATGGTCGGGTCCCTGCTCACCGCCCGGATGGCCACGCACTCCGAGACCAACCGGATGACCGCCGGCTGAACCGGATCCGCGCCGTGCTGCTACACCTCGTACCGGAACTCGAGTCTGATCTTGTCCCCGCGAAACAGGATCCGGGAGTACTCGAACCGCTGGCCGGATGCGTCGGAGATCTCCTGCCGCAGCAGCAACAGCGGCATCGTCCGCCGGATTCGGAGCAGTGTCGCTTCCTCCGGCGATGGCCGGGTCGATTCCAGGCTCTCGGTGATCCGGCTCATCCGCAGGCTGTATCGATCCTGGAGAATCCCGCCGAGCTGACGGTGCGGCAGGTCGTCGACCGCCAGTTCGGGAGCCAGCCGCACCGGCACGAACGAGGTGTGCAGGCTGATCGGCTCACCGTCGACGAGGCTGACCCGACTCAGCCGATAGACCAAGTCATCCGGCGACATCGCCAGATGTTCAGCCACTCCCACGTCCGCCGGCACGGTTTGGCTCGACAGCACCGTGGTGCTGGTGGGATCACCCATCCGCTCGAGCTGCTCGCGGATCCCCAGGTAGGCCGGCGACGTCGTGCCGATCTTGCGGTGCGCGACGAAGGTCCCCTTGCCCGGCACGCGGAGCAGCAATTCCTCGTTCACCAGTTGTGCCAGCACGTGCCGGGCCGTCACCCGACTGATCCCGTACATCCGGTGGAGTTCGTTCTCCGACGGGATCTTCTGGTCCGGCTTCCATTCGCCCCGCTCGATCTTCCCGCGGAGCGCGGTCGTCAACTGGAC
>CAYZBB010000318.1:0-4613 GCA_964476495.1 uncultured Actinomycetes bacterium
GTCCCGATCCAGAGGGTGGGCTGTCTGCGTCCGCGGAGGGAGGCGATGGGCACGAGCGTGGCCAGGACGCGGGTTCGTTCAAGTGCGGTGGCGGGCCGGGCGCCGTAGCGCCACCACAGTCCGATCGCGGTGTTACGGACTGTCACGTGCAGCACGCCGATGGCGATCGCGCCCGCGATGGCGGGCAGCGAGGTGCCCCACACCACGATCCACACCAGGGTGCTGAACAGGACGCCGGTGATCTGCGCCCGAAACCAACTCCAACGCCACCCGGTCATCGCTCAGCCCTTGCTCGAGGCGGTCTTGTTGGTGCCCGCGGCCTGGCGAGATAGTCGCTGGAGCTCCTTGACCTGGAGCTGACCGCCGCACAAGTCTGCGATGTCGAGGAGGCTCAGGCGCTCGCCGAGCAGGGTGCGGATGGCATCGCCGGCTGCCCTCTCGGTGCGCGCGATCGTCTCGTCACGTTCGGCGATCGCGGTGAGGACCTCGACGGCCAGGCCGGCGTGCCGCTTCTCCCGCTCGAGGCGTTCCTTCTGCTTGGAGGCCAAAGCCTCGGCCACCCTCCGTCGCGCGTCCTGCCTCAACGCCTGATTCGCCATCGCCGGGTCCCCTTCCACTCGGGTCTACTCACCTCCTTAAGCCCGCGAGCCAGCCCGATTCGGACACCCACCACCCAGATTCCGCTACTCGACGTCCTCAGATCCTCCGACCATCGCGAACTCGGACGCCCCGACCTGCGTCCCCAGCGTCCCCTAGCCCGACGTCCCCACCCCGGAAGACGCATGTCACGAAGCCCGACACACCTCTTGCATCCAGGGGTAGACCGACGCGAATAGCGCAACCTGGCCGGCGTTTGGCCTTGCCAGCGTCGTGATCTCGCATCTGATGCGAGACCGGACGAAAACGAGCGCGCGGAAGGTCCCCGACGGTGTCCGAATCGTCCCGGTTCGCAGGCTTAAGGGGGTGTGACCATGAGCCTGCACCGGATCACGGCGGGGTCGGGGTATGACTACCTGACCCGCCAGGTGGCGGCCATGGACTCCACCGAAAAGGGTCATACGGGGCTGGCCTCGTACTACACCGAGAAGGGTGAGACCCCGGGGGTGTGGTTGGGGTCGGGGATGGCCGGGATCGACGGCCTGAACGCCGGCGATGTGGTGACGGCCGAGCAGATGCTGGCCCTGTTCGGGTCGGGCCACCATCCGTTGGCCGAGCAGCGTAAGCGTGATCTGGCCGGTCCGGGATTGACCGAGAAGGACTACGTCGAGATCACCCGGCTGGGCCAGCCGTTCAAGGTCTACGACCACGACGTGAGCCCGTTCCGGATCGAGGTCGCCCGCCGCCTAGAACAGCTGAACAGGTCCCGCGGGCTGCCTCGCGCGGCGGCGACCGCGATCGAGAACCGGGCCCGGATCCGAAGCCAGGTGGCGGCGGAGATGTTCCGCGCCGAGCACGGCCGCAACCCGCTCGATGCCCGCGAGCTGGCCGGGCACATCGCCAAGGTGTCTCGTCAGCAGACCACGGCGGTGGCCGGTTTCGACCTGACGTTCTCCCCGGTCAAATCGGTGTCGACCTTGTGGGCGTTGGCCGACCCGGCGCTGGCGGCCGCGATCGAACGCGCCCACCACCAGGCGGTCGCCGCAGCGTTGTCGTTCCTGGAACAGCACGCCCTGTTCACCCGCACGGGCACCGACGGGGTACGCCAAGTCGAGGTCCGCGGGCTGGTCGCGGCCGGGTTCACCCACCGGGACTCGCGCGCCGGGGACCCCGATCTGCACACCCACGTCGCGGTCGCGAACAAGGTGCAAACCGTCGCAGACGGCCGCTGGTTGTCCATCGACGGCCGGGTGCTGTTCAAGGCCACCGTCGCCGCCTCCGAAACCTACAACACCGCCCTGGAGCGCCACCTCGGCGAGTCGGTCGGGCTCCGGTTCGCCGCCCGTCCCGGGACGGATCCCCGGAAGCGACCGGTCCGCGAAGTGGTGGGTGTCGACCCGGCGCTGAACCAACGGTGGTCCTCACGCCGGCACAACATCGAGGCCCGCCGCCGGCACCTGGCCGCGCAGTTCCAGCGCGACCACGGCCGGCCACCGACCCCGGTAGAGGCGATCGCGTTGGCGCAACAGGCCACGTTGGAGACCCGCGAGGCCAAGCATGAGCCGCGGTCGTTGCCCGAGCAGCGCGCGACCTGGCGGACCCAGGCCCGGCATGTCCTTGGCGGTGACGCCGACATCCAGGCCATGATCCAGGCCGCCCTGAACGCCGGCCCGCCCCCCAGCCCAGGCATCGATCAGGGGTGGGTGGACCGGGCCGCCACGCTGGTGGTGGCACGCGTCCAACAGGACCGTTCCACCTGGCAGGTCTGGCATCTGCGGGCCGAAGCCCTCCGCGCGGCCCGGGCCGCTGACGTGCCGTCCGGCCACCTCGACCGGGTGGTCGACCTCGTGGTGGCGCGGGCGGTGGGACGCTGCCAGGCGCTGGACCGGCCCACACCGGGAGAGCCAACCGAGCCCGCCGAACTGCGGCGCAGCGACGGCGCCAGCGTGTACACCGTGGCCGGGTCACAGCTGTACACCTCGACCGCGATCCTGGCCGCCGAAGCCCGGCTGGTCGCCGCCGCCGGTCAGCGCGACGGCATGGTCGTCCCAGCCGCGGCGGTTGATTTGGCGTTGCTGGAAGGCCAGGCCAACGGGGTCACGCTGAACCCCGGCCAAGTGCTGTTGGTACGCGAAATGGCGGCCAGCGGGGCCCGGCTGCAGCTGGCGATCGCCCCGGCCGGATCAGGCAAGACCACCGCGATGAACGCCCTGTCCCGGGCGTGGGCCGAGGCCGGCGGCACCGTGATCGGGCTGGCGCCCTCCGCCGCCGCAGCGGCCGCGCTGGGTGAGCAGATGGACGCGCACACCGACACGCTGGCCAAACTGGTGTGGTCGCTGCAGCACGACCAAACACCCGACTGGATGGCCCAGATCGGGCCCCGCACCCTGGTCGTCATCGACGAAGCCGGGATGGCCGACACCCTGTCGCTGGACACCGTCGTCGGCCACGTCCTGGCCCGCGGCGGCAGCGTCCGCCTGATCGGCGACGACCAACAGCTGGCCGCGATCAGCGCCGGTGGCGTGCTGCGCGACATCCAAACCGAACACGGCGCCCTGCGGCTGGCCGAACTGGTCCGGTTCACCGACCGCGCCGAGGGATCAGCCTCGCTGGCGCTGCGCGAGGGCCAGCCCGCAGCCCTGGGGTTCTACCTCGACCAGCGCCGTATCCACGTGGGGGACGAGACGACGATGGCCGAGGATCTGTTCGCCGCCTGGTCGACCGACCGGGCCAGCGGGGTGGACTCGATCATGCTCGCCCCGACCCGCGACCTGGTCACCGAACTCAACCGGCGCGCCCGCGACCAGCGGATCGCCGGGCAGCAACCGGGCGCCCAGATCGCTCTGGCGGACGGCAACCAGGGCAGCGTCGGCGACGTGATCATCACCCGCAGCAACAACCGGCGGTTGCGGACCACGGCCACCGATTGGGTCAAGAACGGCGACCGGTGGGTCGTCACCGCGATCGACCGATCCGGTGCCATCGGCGCTCGGCACACCCAAACCGGACGCCGCGTGCAGCTGCCCGCCGACTACGTCACCGAGTCGGTCGAACTCGGCTACGCGTGCACCACCCACACCGCCCAAGGCGTCACCGCCGACACCATGCACGGCCTGCTCACCGGCGGCGAATCCCGCCAACAGGCCTACACCATGCTCACCCGCGGCCGGAACGCGAACCACGCCTACGTGGTCGTCGTCGGGGACGGCGACCCGCACTCGCTGATCCGTCCCCAGACCATCAACCCCGCCTCCCCCACCGACCTGCTCGAACAGATTCTGGCCCGCGACGAGTCCCCCGTCTCGGCGACCACCCAACTCCGCCACGCCGCCGACCCCGCCCGCCAACTCGGCGCCGCCGTGGCCCGCTACAACGACGCGATCACCTTCGCCGCCGCCCACCACGCCGGCGACATCGGGCTCAGAGCCCTCGAACGGGCGGTGGACGATGTCCTGCCGCGGATCACCGACGCCGACACCTGGCCCGCGCTGCGCGCCCAACTCCTGCTCGTCCAAGCCGACGGCCGAGACCCGATCGACGCGCTCGCCGCCGCGTGCGCCGAGCCCCTGTCCACCGCCCACGACCCCTGCTCAGTCCTGGCCTGGCGGGTCGCCGACACCCACCTGCCCCACAACCGCGGACCGCTGCCCTGGCTCCCCGGCGTCCCCGCCGAACTGGCCCAACACCCCGTGTGGGGCGGCTACCTCACCGCCCGCCACCAGCTCGTGACCGACCTCACCGGGCAGGTGCGGCGCGCCACCCTGCACGCCCCGAACCTGCCCGGCTGGATCGCCAGCACCACCGGACGGCCACCGACGGACCTGGTCGCCGACATCGCGGTGTGGCGTGCCGCCACCGGCGTCGAACCCGCCGATCAACGACCCACCGGACCCCGCGCCCAAGGCCTCGCCGCCACCCGCTGGCAGGCCCATCTCGACGCCCGGCTGGGCACCATCCATAGCGCGGCCCTGGCCGAATGGCGGCCGGTGCTGCACCGCATCGCCCCCGCCATCGCC
>CAYZBB010000319.1:0-4567 GCA_964476495.1 uncultured Actinomycetes bacterium
ACTGTGGTGCCGAGCGTGACGTATTGACGGAGGGCGAGGGGCATATGACGCTTGACCTGGAGGGTGTTCTCGCAGAAGTGGCGTTGCATGTTCTCCCAAGAGCGAGCTGAGCGTTTCGTGCCTACGCCTTCGACGGCCTGGACACCGAACCAGTTACTGAAGGGGAATAGCCCAGAGAAAAGGGCCATGACCCAAGTTTCTAGGGCAGTGCGGCCCGCAGGAAGGTAAGTGCGCACTCGACCCATGTACCCTTGTGAATCAAGCTGTGCCGACCAAATTTTGTACTCGTGGTACCAACGATCCTCCAGGTCCTTCCGATCGGTACGTACGTCGGTGAGGATACTGGGGAGATTGAACTGGACCCAGTTGTAGATTTTCTTGTCGGTGACGAGATTGTGATAGGTCAAGCGGATTGCCATATGGATTCCTTTTGTCAGTCGATTAGAAACGGCCGAGACAGATGTACATGATAACATCACTGGCCATTGAAGAGCTGGACGTAATGGTGAGAGCGGAGGGCATCACGGGACCCCAAGGTCGCAGACCCACGTCGCACAGTCCGCGTTCGTACTACACGCCTCGTTCACCTTGCCGGCCGTACAAGTGACGCCCGTGCAGACGCCATCAGTTGTGCCGCCGTTGTTGGTGAGACAGGCGAGGATCGCGTTGCCAGCCACCTGCTGGCCGAAGTTGTTCCAGTGGATTTCATCCCGCAAACAACAGCCGCGATCGTAGATGCAGGACGTGCCGTTGAATGTGCACCCGTCGGTGCGGCAGGCCGTCCCGCTGATCGCGCCGCCGGGGCATTCGTTCAGAAACCGGCCGTACATATCGACCCACGGCACGTTGTTCGTGCGCGCCCAGGCGAGCAGCGACGTGCGGAGGTTCCCGACTTCGCGCTCAATGTCCTGCCACGCACCGAGGTTTGCTTTGATCTGACCGGGCGGCGGTGGGCCGTAGACGATAAGCGGATAGCCTCCAACCGGCGGTGTGGCGGCAGGCGTCGGACGTGCTTTCCGAGCCACCTCGACGCGACGGATTTCGTCCAGCACGTCAGCAGTGTTCTCGTGATCGAGGCAGAGTCCGCCCGGACACTGCGGAGAGTTGAGGCACCCCGCCACACACATGGAGTTGCTGCCCGTCGCGGACCCACTCGCCGTCGCATCGACGCAGCCAAAGGCCCCTGAGCATCCGCAGTATGTGCCGCCGCCGAGCAGCGTGGACGACGCGGTATTAGTACACGTCGCGCAGGACGTATCCGCGCAATCGGTGCAGCATTCCGCCGCCGAGGCCACCGTGCAGTCACTGGCGCTGTCGCATTCCGCCAGCCAGTTGGCACCCTTCACCCGACAGTAGCGCGTCGCGCCGTTGGCCGTATCGGATCGCCGCCAGCCGGTGCCGGTTGGGCAGGTACATGCCCCTTGGTCGTTCGACCCGCCCTTGTTGTCACAAAAGCCCGGAGGCTGCCCGGACACCCCATGCTCGGCCGTCGCATTGGTCGGGTCGGCCAGGATGTCGGTGTGGAGCGTGTTCACGCCGATTTCGAGATACGCGACGTCACACGCCTTAGTCGCGCTTCCCTTGAGCGCCCGACATGACATGAACTGCGTCGTGCCGCCGTCCAGTAAGTCGTTGTTGGCGCCTGCAATACTGATGTTCTCGGTCACGTCGCCCGCCGTGCCACCCGGCCGCGCGCACTCCAGAATGTTCGTCGCTTCCACGAGGCCGCTCACGACGAGATCGTGCGTACCCGCATCGTTCAGCGTCGAGTCCCCGAAGATGCAAAAGGTGTCTTCTCCGTCCTGGTTCCGGTCGGGAATGACGGTCGGCACCGCCGGGTCGGATTGGTCGATCAACACTTCTACGCGCGCTTGCGTCACGCGCACCTGGCCGCCGCCGACTCCGATCTCCCCGTACCATTGGAGCCCGTCCACCAGCGTCTCCGTCCAACTGGTGGGCGCGCCTGGAGGATCGGTTAGCACATACGGAGTCATCAGGTGGTACGTCGTGCCCACCGTATTCGTGTCGAATGACGTCGACTTGCTGGTGCCGTCGGTCGTCGTGAGCCCCACCAGGAACGGAGACGACGAGCCAGTGCTGCGGACGAGCGCCACGGCTGCAACCGCGAGCACACTTTCTCCGCCGGCCAGCGTGATGTCCGTTACGTTCGCTTGCTGAATCTCGCCGTCAACGTTCGACGTGACGTAAGTCGTGTCATCGTCCGGCGTCGCGTCGTTGATGCAGTCGTACTCGGCGCTGCCCGAGGTGCATCCGTTGGTCGTGAGCTGAATGTTGGTGCCATCTGACGTCGGGAGCAGCGTTTGCAGCCGGTAGTTTGGGTTCGGCGTGCCGGTGTCGATCACCAAATCGTCGAGGTTGTACGTGAGCGCGCCCGTCTCGGTGTCGTCGGTCCCGAAGCGCACTTGCTCGATCGTCACGACGTCGGTGGTCGTACACGTGCCGCCTCCGGTGCAATCGGCGTTGTCGTCGCAGGCGTTTCCTGCAACCGACCCGCCCGAGCACTTACCCTGGTCACGTGTTTGCGATCCGCGCTGGTAGGCGACAGGGGTTGTGCCTGCCGTTCCTTCCCACATCGAGCACGTCACTTCCCCCGTACCGGTCTGCTGACGAAGGGTGACGAGATGCCAACTGGCTTTGTCGAGGGCGAGCGTGGTCGCGAACACACCCGGCGCGCATGATTGCTCGCCAGGGTTCACGTAGTCGCAATCGGCCGACGTCGTGCACTCTTTCCCATCCTGCGTGGCCGAGGCCGCACACTCGCCCCCGGTGTTGTCGGCGGACTCGTAGAGGGCCTTGAGCCGATACTTGCTCGTGTCGGATGCATCCGCCTCGATCGTCACCATGCAGCCGGTCTTGCTGGCGCCGGTATCGTAAAACGAGAGCACTTTCCGGCGAACGCTCGGAAGACTTGTGCTCGTCGGGACGTAGAATCGAAACGATGCCGACACGTCGCTGGCGCTGCTGATCGTTTCCGCCACGTACTCCGCCGCGCCCGATGCGGCACTGATTTCGATGGAATGCGTGTTGCCGGTCGTGCTGTCGGCGGTCGTGCTCGCGAGGTTCGGACTCGCCTGGATGGCGGACCAGTACTGCGTCGCGGTGTTCGTGACGCCGAGGTCGTTGCCGGCGACAAAGATCGGCGCGGCCCAGGCCAGCGTCGGCCAGAGCAGCGCGACGGCTACTGCCCGACCCAGCATCGCAGCGTGATGTACCAAATGAGGTTGGTGGACGGGCAACTTGCCCCCGCGCATTGAATCTTGATGCCCGTGATGCTGTTCTGGGCGATGTTGACGGGCGTAGCGAGCGTGGCGCGGCACCCCTTCTGCGTGCTGGCCCCCGTGCAGGTGGCCGTCGCGCTGTCCCCGTCCATTGAGCACGTGAGCGCGGTATCTGCCCCGTCGTCACGGACGGTAATCGTCACATCCTCGGCCGCTGCGTCCGTAGAGGCCCCGCACACGCGAATCTCGTCACACCAGACGTCGACGGGCGCGACGTCGGAACGTTGGCTTTCGGTCGTCCCGGGATTCTGCGCACCCGTGGCAAAGAGCGGATAGTAGTTGGCCGTTGTCGACGCACCACCGAGGATGGTGGCCTGCACGCCGTGGATGAACGAGTTGACCTTAACGGCGTTGGTTCCATCGCCAATCGTCAGCGTTTTGGTGAAGGTGTTAAATTTGATGTTGCCGGCCGCGGTCGGTGTTGGCGCTGGCGTCGCCGCCGTGACCGGCACGTAGGCAACTTTCGCCGACATATCGACATTGCCCGTCAGCGTCCCGTCAATCACCGTGTCGCCATCTTCATCAACGGTCAGCACCCAATCGGGACTACTCCGTGTGCCCTTGCCAACGCCGAGCACCATCTGGTCCGCAGTGATGTTGGTCCCGTTTGCAGTGTCATAGTCACCGAGGATGCCGAACATTGGCTTTGCCGTCGTGCCTGCTCCGTTGGCATTGGCGCCCCAGCGGAGCCCATCATCCGTCGTTTCGTCGTAGCGGACACACCAATCCGTGTCGGTGCCGTAGCAGCGGTCAATGTCATCGTTCCCGTGGATCGTCGAGTTCTGCGACGTGCCGAGGACAGTCCCTGTGCCCATGTAGCCCGTGCAGACTGAACCCGTCGTACAAAACGTACCCGTCTCGTTGGGGAACGTGAGCGTGCGATCGGCCGTCGGATCGACCATTGCGAGGTGCAATTCGTTGGTGTCTGCCGTTGTGCCTTCGCACACGATGCCGTCTTGCGCAAGGTTGCACTGCTTGGCAGAGAGGCCCGGATCGCTCCCGGGCGTCGGCACGGGCGTCGGCGTCGGATAATAGACTGGGGTGGCCCCGTTGCTAGCGGACGTTAGCCTCCCATCAGCGTCCACGGTGATGTTGGCATTCGTGTACGAGCCCGCACTGACGGCCGTCGCGGCAATCTCTGCTGACCCGATCGCGTCGTTAGGGAGGACCACCTCAGCATCCCCAGTCCCATTCGTCGTCACCGTCAAGCTGTCGAGGCTCGCAGACCCGATCGTGGCGGCGCTTGTGGCTCCGTCGGCGGTAATGAG
>CAYZBB010000320.1:0-4519 GCA_964476495.1 uncultured Actinomycetes bacterium
TCATGACGGTCGAATCGGCCTATACAACGGGTCGCCCACCGCGTACTGCCGCTGCGGATGGGTGAGGAACGCGGCTTCTGCCAGCGTCCGGCCGGCGAGCAGGGCCATTGCAAAGTCGGTCTGGCGCAGGGCCTCGAAGGCCGTGATGTGCGCGCAGTTGGTCGGGGAGCCGATGCCGCCGACGCCGCCTTTGCTGTTGCTGGCGAGTTCCTGCCGGGCCCCCGCCCAGAGGACGTGATCCGACCACCCGCCGATGTGCAGGGCCCCGGTCTGGGGCAGGCACTGCGACAGCCAGGTCGCCTCGGCGCAGTCCGCGTAGTTCTTGAAACCCTGCCCGAAGAACATCCAGCCCTCGAAGGGCGTGACGGTCCCGGCCTCAAGGTCCAGGTTGTTCCACGACTGCGGCGAGGGGGCCAGTGCGGTCTCGGCCGAGTCCGTGGCCGTGCCATTCTGCCGCCAATAGATCAGGTTCGTGAAGCCCGCGTTGGCGAACTTCTTGACGATCAGCGCCGTCCGGGCCGGCGGGAAGTAGCCGCTGAGTGCGGTGTACCCCGTGATCCCGACGACGATGGGCTTGCTCCGGGCGCTCGCAATCGGGGTCTCGGACTGCACCGCTCGCTGGATAATCAGCTTCGACTTCGCCAGCAGGCTCGCGTCGTGCGAGGCGTTGGGCCACGTCTGAAGGCCGATCAGACCGCCGGGGAGCTTGTCCTGGTCCTGCCAGCGGAACCCCGACTTGAAGCGCAGAAAGGTCTCAGTCAGCGAGTGCGTCCCGCCGACCAGCACGGCCTGATAGTCGGGGTCGGAGTACGCCTCCACCACGTTCGGGAAGTCCGTCTCGGGACTGCCGCCGGTCAGTTCATCCGAGCCACCGCCGGTCCCGGGATCAAGGCCGATGTTGTTGTCGCCGGAGCCGCCTGGGAGCGACCGCAGCGCCTTGCCGGCGTCCCTGATCCGCTTGCACAGCGAGAACGCCACGAGCAGGCTGATCGGGCGGTCCACGTCGCCGTCGTCGGGCACGGTGATGGTGTTCGGCGAACCCGCGCAGACCCCGATGTGCTGGGCGTCGATGCTGTCGCAATGCTCGGCGGCCTCGGTGAAGATCGCCAGCCAGTCCTCCCCGCCCCATGCCTGTGCGGACCCCATCGCAAAGCCCTTGCGATTTGCGTAGGGGATGCCGCGCTCGTTGCAGTAGAACGTGGCGAGGGCCGTCGAGTCCGCGCTGTCCGAGTTGTAGAACACGGCGCAGTGGCGGGCGGCATCGAATGCGTCCGCGACGGCCATCAGGCCACCGCGCCGGCCATCGTGTAGTTCCCGCCCGTCCCGCGGTTGGTCCCCGCATTCCAGTCCGCCGCGGTGTAGTCGGGCGAGCCACCGAGGAGCACCAGCGCCGGGGTCGCGCCGCCGCTCGCGAACGCCGAAAGGTCGATGTCCGCGCCGTTGTTGCTGGTCGTGGACGGATCGGGATTTGCCACGTCGTCGAACAGGATGAAGTCCACGAGCACCTGCACGTCCCCGGCCCCGCCGTCCTGATAGCCGAGGACACTGGAGGCGGTGTAGCTCGGAGTGGCAGGCGTGTTGTGCAGCACGCCGATGCAGGAACGGTTGTTGTTCGCCGTCGTCCCGGAGGTGAAGTCGAACACCGAGTCCGTCAGAGACTCGTTGGACATGATGAACGGAACCTGCTCGCCGTTCACCCAGACCTTGATCGTGTCAGCGGCGCTGTACAGCGTGGCTTGGTTGCTCACGCCGTCAAACGGAACGCCGCCGAGGGTGAAGTTCAGCACCGCGGGCGACGCCTGCGTGACGGTGAAGTCCACCCCCTCCACGACCGTAAGTCCATCCACAGTCACAGTTGACAGGCCGGTGACGTAGGGACCGGTGAAGGTCGCGGTGTATCCGTTCGGCGGCGTGATGGCCTCGGAATCCTGCGCCGCCTGCGTGGCATCCGCCGAGACGTGGACCACCGTGTCCACGCCAGCCACGACCACGCCCGGAGCGGTCGCAGCGAGGTAGGGGGCGTTGGACCCCGTGTCTCGAAACACAAGATCGAGGCCGCCGGTGTCCGTAATCGCCACCCGGACGGACGCGGCAGCGCCAGCCACGTTCCGCCCCACGTTGAACAGGCCCCACGATCCGGCGGACGGGAGCGAGGCGGCGTTGAACTTCGCGGCGAAGAAAAACCCGGACGGCGTGGTGATTCCCAGAGACCCGGAGCGGGTCAGGTAGTCCTGGTTGAAGACGGCCGTGTTGTGGCCGGCGTAGCCCGCGACGCCAGGCGCGCGCAGGCCATTCCGCAGGCTGCCGCGCAGGCTGCCTCTCAGCGCCTTGCGCATCTCAGCTCAGCGACCAGGCCACCGACTGCCCGGTGCCGCCGCTCATCGTCAGTCGGTAGCGCGGCCCCGCCGGCAGGTTGAGCCCGTAGGCCCCTTCGGCGGTGAACGCGATGGCGTCGCCCGCGTCGTCGTAGCAGGTGACCCAGGTGGAGTCGTCGACCGTCGCCTCGACGGTGATCGTGCCGCTGCCGAAGCTGCCGCTGAGCAGGAGCATGTTGGGCTCGGAGCCCTGCCGGTAGCCGACGTAGACGGCCGCCGTGCTGGTGTTGCTCGACAATGTCCCTGAAGCCATATCCTGTCCCCTCGGTCAGCGACCGTCGCGATGCTGCATTGTAGCGTAGACCGCCGGTCAGAAGTCCAGCGGCGGCATCCACGCCCGGAGCTTCGGCGGGCTGTTGCCGTTGTTCTGCTCGATCAGCGACAGGAAGACGCCTTTGCTGCCAAGCCAGGTGACCGGGAAGTTGTTGGCCCCGTTCGCGGTGTCGGTACCGCCGGAGAGCGGGTGCTTCCACGGGAGCAGGGTCCAGTTGCGGGCCGCGTTCTCGCTCATGCGGAACACCTGCCCCGTGCCGACGCCGGTCTGGTTGGACTCCAGGATCGCCAGCGTGCCGGTGCGCGTGCGCACCAGCCGGTTGATCGGCGAGCTGTTGACGTGGACCGGGACCGGCAGGCCCTGCGCCAGCGAGTAGGACGGCGTCGCGCCGCCAGCGACGAACCAAGCGAGGCTCGGCGCCGTCGTCCCGCCGGTGTAAAGCACCTCGTCGAAGGCCGGGGCATAGCAGGCTTGGCTGTCGGCCGGGCTGATATTCGTGGTGCCATTCTTGAGCTGCCCGAGGCCGGCCCACTGGAGGCCCGTGCCCCCGGATTTCCTCCACGTTCTGAGCTGCCCCGTGAAGCAGGTCACCAGGCCGGGCTGGCCGGCGCCGTAGAGGTTCGGGTGCGAGCAGAGCGCTCGGACTGACGAGATGGCCGAGGTCCACTGTCCGGTCGCCTGCACGAACGTCGAGCCGTTCCACTTAGCGGCGGCCTCCGAGTAGACTGGCATGACGTACAGCTCGTCGTCGAGCAGCGTCGACACGTCATAGCCGTGGCCGCCGTCAGTTCCGAAGGTGCCGGGGATCGGCCCCGGCGCGTAGAACAGCCGGTTGACTTGGTTGGTGGCCTCGTCGTACTCGAAAAGCCGATAAGGCTTGCCGTTGCCGGCTTCTTTGCAGAACCAGTAGAGCTTGCCAGTGCCAGCGACCCAGTGGCCGCGGACGAACCATGCGAGGAACGCGCCAGTGTCTCCGGGCCATGAAAAGCTCAGGTCTCCATAGGACTCGGGGCCATACCCAGGAGTCAGCGTGGCAATGAGCTGGTCGAGCTGCGACGTGCCGCTCGGCGCGGCCTTGCCGATGCTGAACCGAATGCGCGGCGAGGTCGTGCTAGGCATCAATCACTCCGGGCAGCGCCACCAGCCCCGTAGGGCCGGGGTGCATTGGCGCGCCGAGGGAGGTCAGCGCGTACTGGTACCAGATACTCATGGTGGCGCGGCCGGGGTCCGCCTGCAGCCCGGTCTGGAACGGCGTCAGGTTGATCCCGTTGTAGCCGAGGTTACCGCTGGTCGTGTCGTCGGCATTCTTGCTCTCCACGCGGTCGGCGCGGAAGTTCGCGTTGGTCTGCGAGATGAGTAGTTTCGGCGGCTGGCGATACAGGTTGCCCCACACCTGATAGATGCCGTCCTCGCCGTTCAGCGAGCGAATCTTGACGTGCCCGGTGGCGATGAAGAAATTGGCCAAGTCGAAGACCGGCGAGCCGATGTTCGGGTCAGGGATGCCCGCCCCGAGGGCCGTTGGCCCGGCGTACCCATGGGACACGCCGTTGTTCAGCACCGGGCCGTGAAGCTGCTGGCGCGCAGGCCACGTCGGCGTCCCCTCGGGGATGTCGGCGTTGAACGCCGGGTGCCGGTAGTAATCGCTGGTGCCGGGGACCGGCCGCTGGATCGAGCCGTTGCCCCACGGCTGGCTGACGGACAGCCCGAGATACGAGGTCAGGTAGCCACGCGCACGGCTGTTGAGCCACACGGCCTCCTTGGCGCCAGCCGTCTGCCGGAAGCGGTCAAGGATGGCGATTTTGTGGCCAGCGGTGACGCCAGAGTCCAGCAGCGGGTAGTGCCGCCGCATCGGATCGTTGAGCAGAAATCC
>CAYZBB010000321.1:0-305 GCA_964476495.1 uncultured Actinomycetes bacterium
AGGTCTCCTCAGCGTGCAGCGGCGGGCAGCTCGAGGTGAACACCTTGAGCACGTCCGACCCGCGGTAGTAGAGCGAGGCGCTGGCCCCGTCGCGGATCGTCTTGCCGGGCCGGGTCCACAGCTCGGAGTAGTCGCCGGCGGCGTCGTGGTGGGTGCTGTGCAGCGCCCAGCCGTAGCGGGCCAGCTCGTCGGGCCAGGTGGTGCCACTCTCCCACCAGTCGCCCGGCAGCGGGTCACCCAGCGGGCGTGGGCGTGCTCGGCGTGATGGCTCGGTGGCCCCGAGGGGCGTCGTGAGCAGGTCGAGC
>CAYZBB010000321.1:315-2110 GCA_964476495.1 uncultured Actinomycetes bacterium
GAGCAGCCATTCGGGCGCCGGGGCCAGGGCGACGCCGTCGAGCGGGTCGTGCTCGACCTCCCAGGCGTAGGGCATGCCGTTGGGGTGCACGGTCGGGGCGACGACGATCTGCCCGCCGGTGCCACGCACGTCGATGCCGACGCCGAGCACACCGCTGGCGCTGTTGCGGATCTCGCGGCCGTCGGTGGGCCAGGCCAGCAGGTAGTGCGTGCCGCCGCCGCCGGTGAGCGACA
Organism: uncultured Actinomycetes bacterium; assembly: GCA_964476495.1. GTDB lineage: Bacteria > Actinomycetota > Actinomycetes > Mycobacteriales > Nakamurellaceae > Nakamurella. The sequence goes on from CAYZBB010000321.1 coordinate 549, forward strand.
TCACCGTGTCGGGCAGCGGGCCGTAGCGGGCCTCCAGGGCGCGCAGCGAGTCGTCGCCACCGTCGTCGGGGTCGATGTCGACGGCGAACAGCCCGGACTCGGCGCCGGTGGCGATGCACACCCCGTGCGTCGGGTTCTGGCCGTAGTAGCGGCGGATGCGCGCCTCGTCGGTGGTGGCGGCGTTCTGCCACTGCTTGATCGAGGGGTGCTTCCGGCCGGGAGGGATTGGGGCCACACGCCAACCGCGGGCACTGTATGCCAAGGCATATTCGAGGGGCGTCACGAGGCTCCGAACAGGCTCGGGTGGTCGATGGTGGGCATGGCTGCCACGTCCTCGACGACGGGGCCGATGGTGCAGCGGACCTTGGCGTACATGTGGTCGGGCTGGTCCTCGCTGGGGCAGCCGACGCGGATCAAGGCGTCGACGATCCCCTGGCCGACGATCCCGGGGTACCAGTCCTCGATCTGCCAGGCATTGGCGCCGTTGGGCACCCGCACGTCGGTGGTGAAGCTGAGCACCCCGTACTCGCGGGCGTCGAACGACCACGTACAACGCCGCACTGGGGCGTCGCGCCAGCGGGCGGTCTCCTGGTCCCGGCGCACGCGCTCGACGCACGCAGGGCAGCCCCATGTCAGCGTGCGGGAGTCGTCGTGGGTGTGAGTGGCAGTCACGCCGCGCCGTCCTCTCGGGTGATGCGGATGATGGCCCCGGTCCACCCGGTGACCTCGACCTTGACGGCCTCGACGGCCACGAACCGGGCGTCGTCGACGATCAGCCCGCCGACGGTCAGCGCATCGCCGACGGAGCGCAGCAGCTTGTCGGTGTCGGGCTTGGACACCTTCCAGGCGCGGCCGAGGGCGCGCACGGCCTTGGGGCGGCTCTGTGCCATCGGGAAGCGGAACTCGACGGACAGCCCGAGTGGCCCGTCGAGCGGGGCGGCCACGTCGTCGTGCTCGGCCACCTCGCGGGCGGCGTCGGCCACCGCTGTGCGCCAGTCCTTGTGGCGGAGTCGGCCCGATGCGCTGCCGGCCTCGACCATCGCCCCGTTGGGCATCCTGGTCTTGCTGCCTTGTGGCGCGGGCAGGCCAAGCACCTCGAACTCGATGGGCGTCATGCCGATGCCCGGTAGTCGTAGGGAATCTCGTGTCCACGCTGGCGGGCACGGCTGATCAGGGCGGCGGCGTTCGGTCGCGCGATGCCGAGCACTTCGGCCACGGCGCTGGCGATGGGCAGCCCTTGAGCATGGGCGGCGCAGGCGGTGCGGGCAACGACGGCGCTGTCGTAGACGACCGGGCGGCCACCGTTGGTGCCGCCACTGCGGCCGGTCAGCCCCTGCTCGCGGCGCATCCGGCGACGCTCGCGCCCCGACTTGCCGCCCCAGATGCCGAACTTCTCGCCGTTGCGCAGGGCGTAGTCGAGGCACTCCTCGCGCACCGGGCACCCGGCGCAGACCTCCTTGGCGGGGCGGGTGGCCTCACCCTGTTCGGTGAAGAACACGGCGGTGTCGGCCCCGCGGCAGGCGGCGCTGGCCACCCACGGCTCACGGGTGAAGCCGAGGGCC
>CAYZBB010000321.1:2210-4519 GCA_964476495.1 uncultured Actinomycetes bacterium
GCTCATGCCGCTGCCACCGGGGTGCGCTCGGCGGTGGTCGCCGGGCGACGGTGGGTGCCCCGGCAGTGCAGGTCGAGGTTGGCCGCCTTGTCGGTGCCGCACTCCCACCCGCAGTCGGCGCAGCGCAGCACGGGCTTGCCCGTGGGCTTGGCGGGGGCCTCGTCGGCCTTCGCGGGTGGCGCGGCGGTGGGGCCGTCGAGCGTCATGCCGTACTTGGCGCAGGTGACCCGCCAGTTGTTGGCCCACGAGCCGAACCGCTCGTTGAGGCGGTGGATGCTGTAGGTGCCGTCCGCCTTGGCGGCCTTGACCCACTCGAACACCTCGGTCCACCGGGCGCGCGCCTGCTCCGGCGAGTTGCCCGGCTTACGCTGCGCCGTCGGCTTCTTGTGCTCACCCTTCGTCGTCCGTGGCACCATTACGTCGACGTTGTGCTCGAACGCGATTGTCGCCACCTCTGTGGCCGGGGCGCCATCGAGCACCCGGATCGCAGCGTCAACACGATTGATCTCGTCATCGATGCGCTCGCGGTCGCGCACCAGCACCCCGCGAGCGCCCTTGAGCTGCTCGACCAGTTCCTCGAATCCCATGCTTGCCTCTCCCTTGTGTTGTCGTTGGCCCAACGCCCGGAGTCGAACCGGGGCAGCATTTGCCGTGCGTGCGTGCCTCACCGTTGGGGGCCGTCTCTCCGACCTGTCACGCCGTTCACCGGGGCACTTCGGCGGCGTTCACCTACTGCAACAGGGGCGGAAACGGACCCCTCCCCGGGATCTTCAGGCGACGTCGCGCCCGTCGTGGGCGGCGTTGACGGCCTCCCACTTGCGCTTGTACCGGCCGACGTGACGCAGGGCGCAGACGTACAGCTCGTACTCGCCGGGCCTGCCCATGACGATGTAGAAGCGCCCGTCGGCGCCCTTCACCAGCTCGCCTGCGTTCGGACCCATCAGAACGGCTCCTCGCTCCACGTCTGCTCGCCCTCGGCGGCAGCGCCGGCAGCGTTGGTGGGGGCGAACTCCCACGGCTTGGTCAGGAACACCCGGTCGGCCTCCTGCTCGTAGGCCTTCTCGCCGGTCGTCGGGCGGCGGATGGTCAGATCGAAGTCCTTGGCCGGGTTGGTGTTGCCGCCGTTGCGCGACTGCGCGAGCACGTAGCGGTCCTTGTCCTCCTGCGAGCGCAGCACGATCCGGCCGTCGACGACGGTGAACCCCGCCTTCTGCGCCGCCTCGACCTTGTCGGTCTCGGCGGACCAGCCGACGAGGGTGATCGCGTACACGTCACCCGACGCCGACTGGCCGGTGCGGAACCCGTTGGCGGCGGGCAGCTCCTTGCGGGCCTGGATGGCCTGGCCCCACTTGAAGCCCGACAGGGCGATGCGCACGGTGGCGAGCGGCTCGACGGCCTGGCGGTCGTCGTCGCGACCGATGGTGGCGGTGGTGCCAGGCATGGCGACGAGGTAGAGCACTTCCTCCTTGGCCGGTTTGCCGTCGGCCTTGAGCTTGGCGGTCTCCTTGCCGAACTCGCGCGCCTCGCGGATGCACTTGCTCGGGTCGGATGCGAGCGCGCCGATCAGCGTGTCGCCCAGCTCGGTGAGCTTGGCGAAGGGGATGCCGGCGGATTGACTGGTGGCGATTGCCATGATGGTTCTCCTGGTGGTTGTCGTGGGCCCTGGGGCCGTGTGGCGTTCAGGCCACGGGGGCGAGAACGGGTTTGCCCGTGCGGTCGTCGCACGAGATCGAGTACCGGCCGTCGACGAGGCCGGAGAACTGGGCGGCCTCGGTGGCCGAGAGCGAGCCGACGAGGTGCCCGACGGGCACGCTCGGGAACTGGGCGCAGTCGCCGATGATCGGCTCCAGCAGCCCGCGCACCGTCTCGTCGTCGTGGTCACCGCGCTGGGCGAGTAGCACGAGCGCGCGCACGATCTCGAAGCGGCGGGCGGTGCGGTGGCCACGGGTGTGGAACGGCACCAGCCCGCGGGTGGCCTGCTCGGTGAGGGATGCGATCCACGCCCGTCCCTCGGCGGCGAGAGCCTGGTAGGCGCGCTGCAACACGTCGAATGTCGGGTCGTCCACGGCTACTCCTTCGTCGGCGGGGCGTGCACGCACGGCCTCAACCTGCTGTTGAGGGGTGGCCACCACGGGCGAGGCAGGGGGAGCCACCTCGCCCGTGGTGACATCGCCAGGAGCGTCTGCCGACGCGGGATCATCGGCGCGCTCACTGGCGGTAGGTGCGGTGTCGGCCCCTGTGTGCGGCCCTGCGGCCGTCGTGGGTTCTGCCGGGCCAGCCGCGGTGGTCGCGGGGGCGTCGGGAGGTGT
>CAYZBB010000322.1:0-4511 GCA_964476495.1 uncultured Actinomycetes bacterium
GGTGATCGCCTTCCTGGCGAACCTGCTGGGCCTGGGCGGGATCTCGGACAAGATCAAGTCGATCCTCAAGGCCGTGCAGGCGCCCATCAACAAGGCGCTGGACGCGGTGATCAAGGGCGCGCTGAAGCTGGCCGGGCCGTTGATCAAGGGGATCAAGGGCATCGGGGCGAAAGTCAAGGCAAAGGTGCTGGGTGGGGACGACTCGCCGGAGGGGAAGCAGAAGCGGCTGGACAAGGCGATGAAAGCCGGTGTCTCGGCGGCGAACCGGTTTGCCGGCAAGCCGGTGGGCTCGCGGGTGCTCAGTCCGTTGCTGTCCGCTATCCGAATGCGTTACGGCGCTGGCCTTCTCGAGCCCGTCGAGCGCGGTGAGAAGTGGGCCGTGCGCGGCGAGGTACAGCGGATAGAGCAGACGACCGACGTCCCGACCAAGGGCGTGATCAAGCTCGGCATCGATCCCCGGGAGGTCCTCACCAAGGCCAAGACCGCCCTCAAGGCTCAGCAGGACGCTGGAAGCAGCGTCGCGGTTCCAGAGCTGACCGCCTTCATCTCGACCTCCGAGGGCCGAATCGCCGCGATCGATGCCAGCGGGAAAAGCCCGGAGAACATGGCGATCGCCAAAGACCAGCTCGCGCGAGAGATGGGCGCCGACCTCGTCGCCATCGGGCAGAAGCACCGGTTGGGAACGATCGGCAGCCACAGCGCCATTGGCATGTCCGTGGTGGAACTCAATCAGATGGTCTACGAGGTGCTCAACATCGTCCGCGGCATGGTCGATCGCCGCCGCGAGGCTACCGGCAACACTCCGCAGCCGGGCGAGGAACTGCAGACCACCTTCGACCGGATCATCCGGCAGGCAGCGGCTCAGTACGATGCCGCATGCCAGGCGACGGTTGGGACGGGCAATGTCGCCTCATTCCGCGGAAATGTGTTTCCATTCGGTGGTCATCAGTACTTCGTCGACGCCGAGCACCAGTACATCGTGCCGAACGACGAGGTCGGTACGCTGCGCGGCAGCCTGAGCGGGCGGGTGTACGTGTCCAGCACCCCGCGAGTCGCCAGCGAAGGTTCGCTTGGGAGTGACAAGGGGCGCGCCGCGATCGTCGACAAGTACCGGTATGGCGGCGGATCCGTCGGGCAGTACAAGACCTATGCGGAGCAAGTGGCGAACGGGCGATCGATCCCGGCCGGCGCGGGGGCATTGTTCGCCGCGGCGATGATCGGCGAGGCTCGGCGCAATCCGAACGCCCACGTCACCAACCTGCTGATCCTCACCCGGGGTGGGACCGGGTCGTTCGCGAGTCAGGCACCGATGACCGGTGGCGGCACCGACACCGACGAGAAGTCACGCGACCCCGCATTGTCCGCTGTGCCAGGAAGCCGGGCGCTGCCGCCGACGAAGGTCACCGACCAGGAGATCGCACTGGTGCGACGAGACTACGAGCAAGAGATGAAGAGCCCGCTCTCGGAGCTGGTGAAAGAACTCGGCAAGCAGCAGGTCAAGCTGAACATGATTGCCTTCCTCAATAGCCGTACCCGTCCACTCGGCTGAGATCGGAGCGCCGGCATGCCCGACACACTCGAGAGAATCCGCGGCGGGCTGGTCGCCGCCCGCTCCGCGTACGCGGCGGCGCTCGACGGTTCTGGGCGGCTGCCGTTCCTGCAGTTCCAGCTGCGCGTCGACCGGCGCCGGGGGATCGTCGCCACCGCAGCGGACGACCGGGACTGGACGGACGGGTCGATCGACGACACCGACAGGCTTGGTCGGCTCTTTCTCGGCCTGTTCATCGGGCCGAACCGTCACTTGGAGGTTCAGCAGGTCATTCGGTTCCTCGCGCAGACGGCACAACCGGACCTGGCCCTGGTTGCCGACGAGACACTCGCCGCCCAGTTCGTGAATCTGATGGTCGTCGAGCCGTACAACCGGCCGGGTCGGGAGGAGACCATCCTGCTCGCCGTCGCGGTTGCGCTGGCCAAAGGACTGGCCACCACCGATGTCCACGAGTTGTTGCCTGGGCTGCTCACCGATTCCGACCCGTTGGAGCGTTCGGCGCCAGGCGAGGAGGACTGGACCGCGTTCGAGGCCCGACTGCTGGCAGAGGCCGTGCAGGGAGCTGGTGCGAGAGGCAGCGAATCTGCGCGCGCCGCTTACCTACGAGAGTATGTCGTGCCCGCGGTGGAGAGGTACCTCTTCGCCCGATGACCCGTCTCGGATCATCACGGGACTACGTTGGTGCACCGGACGACACCTGGCCAGGGCGGCACTGTCGTACCCGTGTGCGAGAGTCATGTCATGACCGGCACCGTCACTACCCGGGCCGACGCCGAGAGCGTCGCCGAGCAAGTGCGCGCCGGTCTGACCCGACTGCTGGATGCGGAATGGTGGAAGTTCCCCGGCGACGACCTGCTGGACACCGCGCGGACCGTGGAGAAACTCGCCCGCCTGACCTACACCATCCAAGTCGCCGTCGCCGGTGAGATCGACCTGGCCCGCCTGGCACAAACCCACGGACAACCCTGCACCGCCGCCCTGCTCCGCAACGCCCTGAGCATCAGCCCCGGCGACGCCAAGGCTCGGGTCCGCGCCGCCCAGCAGATCCTGCCCCAGGACGCCATCAGCGGCGGCGAGATCCCACCCCGGCTCCCCGAACTCGGCCACGCCCTCCGCGACGGCGCCCTGGGCGCGGAACAGACCTCGATCGTGGTCAAGACCATGGCCCGCATCCCGGCCGACGTTGCTCCGCCCGTCCGGGAACAGGCCGAACACACCCTGGTCGACCACGCCCGGGACATGGACCCCATCCACCTGGGCAAGGTCGCCGACAAGCTCCTGGCCACCCTTGACCCCGACGGCGACTTCGAACCCCGCGACCCCACCGACCGGGCCGAACTCGCCCTCGGCACCCGCGACGCCCGCACCGGGCTCACCCCGATCCGCGGCCGGCTCGACGACCAGACCGTCGCCGCGTTCATCGCCGCCACCGATCCCCTGGCCAAACCCCGCCCCGAAACCGACGGCATCAAAGACCACCGCCCCGCCGCCACCCGCCTCGCCCACGCCCTCGGCGACATCCTGGATGCCTATCTGACCCTGGGCGACGGCCCGATCCAGGGCGGCGAACGACCGCACGTCACCATGACCGTCGACTACGACACCATCAACGGTCAGCTCGGCGGCGCCACCCTGGACGCCACCGGCACCCCCGTCCCACCGGCCCTCGCCCGCCGCATCCTGTGCGACTGCAACATCATCCCCGCCGTCCTGGGCTCCAACAGTGAACCGTTGGATATCGGGCGGGCCACCCGGATCTGGCCCACCAGCATCCGCCGCGCCGCCATCCTGCGCGATGGCGGATGCGTGTTCCCCGGCTGCGACCGACCCGCCCGATGGGCCGACCTGCACCACATCTGGTTCTGGGCAGACGGTGGACCCACCAGCCTGGTCAACGCCGCCGTTCTCTGCGGCCACCACCACACCCTCATCCATGGCGGTGACTGGCACATCCAGATGGCGAAAGACGGGCACCCCGAAGTCATCCCACCCGCATGGATCGACCCCGACCGCCGACCCCGCCGCAACACCCTGCACCAGCTCCGCCAGTGACCGACCGCAAGGCGACTCGACCTGCTCGACGATGAGTGACAGTGGTGCGGCCGATGGTCAGGCGGCGATCTCCGACGACTGCGCGGACGTGACGGCCCCGGTGGCGCGGGGTGCCGGATGCCGGTGCGACAGCCACAGCAGCACCATCCCGATCACCGGCAGCAGGATGTCCAGCCAGAGGATGAAGCCGGCATTGCCGGGCGTGAAGTTGCCGCTCTGCACGATATCGACAATGTGCGTGGCCGCCGCACCCCACATGAACGGGGTGATGGCGAGCACCGCGCCGATGCGCACCGAGAAGGTCGAGAAGGTGGCGAGGAAGCCCAGCAACGCGAACCCGAGCGAGGCGTAGCCGACCTCGGCCTGGAACGGGCTGTCGTCCCAGCCGATCAGGGACGAGGCGAGCTCACCGAAGAAGCTGTGGAACACGAAGTTGCACAGGAACGCCATGCCGACGACCCAGAACATGAACTGCCGGGTGCAGATCTCGACCACTCGCGCCGCCTGCCGCGGCCGTGGCAGCCGAAGCACCTGCACCGCCGCGACCACCAGGCCGATCAGCGGCATGGACAGGAAGTAACCGAACACGAACAGTCGAACGAAGGTCTCGATCACGGGGCGGCCTTTCGGGTGCTTGTACTGACAGAACGAAGGCTACGTTCCGGCGGCCGGGTGAAACATCCGCCATGTGCGCAGACATCCGCGCCGTTGTGCGCGCAGTCGTCCACGCCTTGGACCACTGCGTGCCCGAAAGGGCAGCAAACCCTGCCCTCGCCCCCGTCCGTCCGCACGTCCCGCCCGCCTCTGGAAGGGCGCACGATCACATCACTCTCGTGTGTCCTAGCAAGGAGGCAACATGCCGACCTACCTCTCACCGGGCGTGTACGTCGAAGAGGTCGATTCCGGGTCG
>CAYZBB010000323.1:0-4498 GCA_964476495.1 uncultured Actinomycetes bacterium
TTCCGGTGCGCTCCACGATGGCCGTCCGGGCCGTCTCGTCGGACTCCTGCGTGAAGAGCACCGCCGGCTGGAGCTGGTGCCGGACGAACTTCGCGTCCAGCAGGTACTTCCCGCCCCCCCACCGCTTCGCCTGGACGTTGTACTGGCCGGCGGTGAAGTCCAGTGAGGTCGTCGGCACCGGCTCCTCCTTCGGATCGGACCACTCCCGGACCAGCGCGAGCACGTCGGCCCGCACCCCGCCCATGTCGTCGCCCGGATCGCCCGGCTTGCGGCGGGTCAGCTCCTTGTGCGCGATCACCCGCGACGACGTCCAGCCGTGCGCCAGGTGCAGCGCCGCCGCGACCCGGACCACGTTCTCCCGGACGATGGCCGGCCAGTCGCCGACCCCGTCGCCCTCGATCGACCAGGCGTGCCCGTTCGCCGACCACGAGCCGTCCGAGCCGAGCGGCGCAACCTCGTCCGTCAGCTTCCCGGCCCTCGCGTTGGCGAAGTTCATCTGCCCGCCGTAGCCGGCGTTGTTGCTGTAGCCGGCGGCGACGAGGTACACCCGTCCGGACTGTCCGACGAGGAAGTTCGCCAGCGGCCCGGGAAGGTTCGACCGGCCGTCGCGGATCAGGCTCAGCGGGGTCGAGGGGTCGCCGGTGTGGTGGACCACGACCGCCTCGGGGACCAGGGCGCGCGACCGGGAGCCGGTGCGGGCCTGCCAGCCGGGGACCTCCACGACCTCGACGCCGTGAGCGGCAAGCATGGCGAGGGTCCTGGTCAGGACCTCGATGTTAGACGGCATGACCCCTCCATCCGGCGCGACGGCGCCACTGGCGGTTCCAGCCCGACCCGAGAGACAGCCAGTAGGCACAAGCGCGGACGGTTGCGAGCATGGTGAAGCGACCTCCTCGGGAGGTAGAGAGCGGGTGGTCAGGAGCCGTGCTGCTGCCGCAGCGGACAGTCCCCGATGTGCGAGGCGAGGACCTGCTCGACGAGCTGCGGCACCTCGGACAGATGATCGTCGAGCGCCTTCTCCTGCTGGGCCAGCTTGCGCCGGTCATGACGGCCATCAGCCCGGATGCCCGCCACGTCCTGGCGCAGGTCCCGGGTCTCCGAATGCAGCCCGCCGACGTCGGTCCGGATCGCCGCCATGCCGTCCCGCAGGATCTCGGTCAGCTTGTCCAGGTCGTCGCGCAGGTTCGTGGTGTGCGTGTTCTCCAGCTGGTCCAGCGACCGGGAGGCGTGCTGCTTGATCTCGACCAGCTCGGCCCGCTGATCGCCAAGCTCGCGCTTGGTGTCGCGGCGGGTGATCAGTGCCACCGCGATCGAGGCCGCCGCCCCCAGCAGCGGGGTGGCGATGATCGCGACCAGCCAGACGACCCAGGAGACGCCTTCGGGGGTGGGGGGCATCAGACTCCTTCGGCTCAGGACAGCGGATAGATCGCGTAGCCCGTGACCGTGTCGGCCGAGCTGTAGTTGTTGCGGACCACGATCGTGCCGTCCGTATTCACGACTCCGTTCGCCTCCCGGGTGATCGTCGACCCGGTCGCAGCAGCAAGCGGGATCGGGTAGTCCGGGCGCATCTCGGCGGGCAGGGTGTAGATCGTCGACGACGAGCCGGCCGCAATGGTGGAGGTGGTGGCGAAGTGGACGATGCCCATCCCGCCCCACGTCTGGTACCAGCCCGAGCCTGCCGGGCTGGTCGTGAAAGTTGTCCGGCTGGACAGATCCAGCAGGGCAAGGATGTCTGAGGCCGAGATGATCTCGCCCGATGCGATAGCCATGAGTCCCCCCTACGGCGCCCAGATGGCGCCGGAGTCGTAGGTGTCGGTGCCGTAGATGCCGAGCCGCGAGTAGATGTCCGGGCTGGGCTTGAAGTCGAGCGTCCAGGTCGACTCGGTGATGACCTCGTCCAGCCCTTCGACGATCAGGGTGAGTTCGTCGGGCATCTGGTCCGGAAGCCCGGTCAGGGTGACCCGCGACCCGACAGTCACCGAGCACAGCGTCTCGACCGTCGCCTCGGGCAGGGTCAGGAGGCTGAAGGGCGCGGAGCTGATCCGTGCACCCGCCAAGCTGGAGTGGACCAGCCAGTCGGCATAGGTGCGGTCCTGGAGCCGGGTGGCATGGACGCCCTCGATCGAGTCACTCATCCGGCGGCCGTCGGGACGGGTAGCCGTGTAGGCGGTGCCGTCCGGCCAAGTAACGGTGACATCGGACACCTGCCCGAGGTTCGAGGTCCCCCATGTCATGCCCGGGTCGATCTCGCCTTCGGGAAGCGTGATCGGCGTCCCGTCGGGCGGGAACTCTATCCAGGTGAGGGTGCCGTCGAGGTCGTCGCGGATGCGTGCCCCGGTGCCGGTGGCGAGAGCCCCCATCACGTCGGCCAGGTCGCGTCCTTCGAGCGGCGGCAGGGTGGTCGCGCCGGTGGTCGCGCCGGTAATCGTGACTTCACTACCGGCGAATCCGAGGACCTGACTCGGCGCCGGAGTGGTCCCCGAGATCCGGGGGGCGAGGATCGCGGCTGCGAAGTCGCCCAGTTCTGTGGCGTCACTGTCTCCCGACATGAGGATCAGGTGCCCCACCGACCATGCCGAGCCTCCCGACAGGGTCGGGTTGACCGTCAGCTTGGTTGGAGCCCGATAGATGTACCCGACGTTGACATTGGCGCTCGTCACTGTGCCGTCCGCGGTGGCGAATCGCATCTGCGACTGGTTGCCGGGAGGGTCGTAGCTTCCCACCTCCACGACCGCCGGGTAGGACGACGGGGAACCCATCCCGGTCATCGGTCCGCATCGGAGCCCGGTGGACGAGGACCACCCGAGCGTGAGCGCCCCGCTAGGCCCGCGCATCGTGACCATGTCACAGGTGGCGGAAGGCGCAGCGAGGAGGATGAAGCGGAGCCGCCACGGGTCGGCGTCGGCAACGCCTGGCAGCCCGAGCACAGTCAGCGTCAGGCCGGTGGAGGCCGAGTTGAAGAGCGGATGCTGGTCCGCACCCTCCTCCATCGGCAGCAGTACCGTGCCCAGCCCGAGCCCCTCGTTCCCGTTGTCGGTCAGCGTGCCCGCACCGATGGTTGCCACGATCGGCGCGGAGCTGTCACGCAGCGGCCAATGGAAGCGCACGCCGGCCGCGCTGCGCACCACCTCGTCCGCCGCCTGCCTCAGCGTGTACGACGGGAGCGTGCCCAGCGAATCCGACGCCATCACCGTCGCGATCGCCCGCTCGGCGACCGAGGCCGGCCAGGACACAGTCCAGCTCTGCACGGTGCCGTAGAACCGCGGCCGGTAGGCGCCATTCGCCCACATCGAGACCCGCACCGCCACGCCCTGCACGACGTAGGGGTAGTAGGGCGACGACGACAACCCCGGGGAGAACCTGCCGTCGTCATTCTCCAGCACGAAGGTGCACGTGCCGACCGACATGGGGTCGTCGACCTCGCTGGCACGGCCACGGCTGATCGAGATCCCGCCGTGCGGTCCGGAGACCCAGCCGGTGACGTCCGTCCATGTGGAGCCGTCGAACCTGACCTCCACCTTCGGCAACGGAATCACGGCAGCCACCTCTCACTTGGTCTTGAAGTCGAACGGGCGACCGGCACGGGACCGCTGCACCTGCACCAGCGCCCGCTCGGTGACCTTGCCGAACTCCGTCAGGTCGGCCCCCGGCGAGATGGTGTTGTACTGGTTGAAGACCATCGGCGCACCCCCGCCACCGCCGAGCCGTCCCTGGTTCGCGGCCGCCCGTGTCTGCCCGTTGCTCATCAGCCGCGAGCCGGCCGGCAGGAACAGCGCCTCTGGGCCGTTCTCGCCGACGATCGCCGGACCGCCCGGCGCCGAAGCGATACCCGAGGCGTAGGCGGAGATCTTGATGTTGCCGCGGGCGATGTCGCGGATCCGGATGCCATTGATGCCGGTCTTGCGGACGTCGGCCCGCACCGTCACCTTCTTGTCGCGGAGCTTGTCGATCTTCTCCTGCAGCCGCTTCACTTCCTTGTCGTCGCCCTTGGCCCGAGCCTCGACGACCTTCCCCTTCAGGCCCTTGATTTCGGAGTTGAGCTGCTTCACCTCGACCTTGGCGACCTCCGCCCCGGTGTCGATTCTCGGAGCGACCTCTTCGGGGATCTCCTTCAGGCCCTCCGCCCATTCCGTCGTGGCCTCGGCAGCCTGCCTGATTCCTGCCCCGAACTTCTCCAGATCCTTGTTGCCCGTCAGACGTCCGGTCGCTTCGAGAATGGTCCCGATGCCTTCGGCGACCTTGGCATTCGCCGGAACCCACCACTTGACCAGTGGCATCAGCGCCTTGTTCCAGAACCAGCGCAGCATTCCGCCGAGCCCTGAGAACGCCGTAGCGACACCCTCCACCAGCTCGGGGTTCTGCTCCAGCCAGTCGAGCATGCCCTGACCGGCGTCCACCAGCCCGAGCATGGCCGGCTGGAGCTTCTCGCCGATCGACTCCTGTAGGTCGCCGAAGCTGGCCGCGAGGATCTTCTGCTTGCGCTCCGCATCCGGCAGGG
>CAYZBB010000324.1:0-4498 GCA_964476495.1 uncultured Actinomycetes bacterium
TGTCTGTCCGAAGCACCGTCAGCGCCGTCCCGCCTGAGCTGTAGCGGTCCGCGTTGTCCACCTCCATGAGGACGGTAATCGCGCCGCCAGCCACCGTACCCGCCTGCATCATCTGAAGCTCAAGCGGGATCACGATGTAGTTGGCGCCAGCGTCCACGAACACCCCAAGGGTCGGGGTGGTAGTGGCGAAGCTGGTCGGGCCGGTGATGGTCGTATTGAGCGCGGCCTCACCGAGGCGATAGACCATCCCCTCCTCAGAGAGGAAGCCGAGCGCGTCCTGGTAGTTCCGAAAGATGGTCGCTAGCTGGCCCATGTGCCGCCCCCTTTAGTTGTGTGGCTTGCTTTCGTGGATCTTCCGGCCGTCCTCGGAGTCGAAGAACCGGGCGCAGCCGTCCATGCGGCAAGCGAAGATGGCCGGCGCAGCGTTCCCGGAAGCACCGCCCGCGAGCTTCAGCATCGCTTCCACACTGGCCCGCTGGATGGCGCGTTCTTCGTCGCGCTCCTTGCGGTCCATGTAGTCCTTCACCCGCGCGTAGCGGCGGTCATGGCGGTGCTTCGCGTGCAGTTCGGCGTCGAACTCGGAGGCGAGATGCGCGGCGGGGCACTCGAACCCGGCGAGCCCGGGGATGGCCTGGATCTCCGCGAACTTCTCACTGGCCGGGTTGAACCAGCAGGGAATGGTGCCCTGCGTGTACTTCACTCCCGCTGGCGGGGACACGTCGAAGACGCGCTTCCCGTTGTCTTTCTTCTTGAGCGTCTTGGCGAGCATGTTCACCAGGACTTCGCGCGGTTCGCCCGTGCGCTGGTCGTAGATGATGGCCCGGTCTGCCGCGGTCGACGTCATCGACATCGGCGCCGCCAGGTGGGCGTCCACTTCGGAATCGGCCGGCAGGACGAACCCGTGATCTCGCGTGGTCTTGATCTCATCGATGCGGGCTTCTACCAGTGCGTCCTCAAAGACTGCGCTGTTGCTCATATCGCTTTCCTTTCCAGTACCGCCTTTAGCGGGAATCCGTTCCTCTGCGTCCTCACACCCGGCCCGAACGACGAGCGGTTGTGGATGACTCTGCGTTGCTCTTCCCGCTGGTTCAGGAGGTCGGGAATGATGGTGGACTCGGCGGCCAGTTCTTCCGCCCGCTTCGTCCAGTAGTCGTCTCCCAGGCGGTACTGCTCGGCGATGTCGCGGATCTCCGCAACGGTGTGCTCGAGCAAGCCGGGGATTTCAATCTGGGGAGCCGTGAACCGCTTCATCGGCCCGAGGTCGTGCCACCATTCCGTCAACTCGTCGTTGCGAATGACCGTCACGATTTGCCAGCGGTGCCATTGCCGAGTCGGCGGGCGTACGAGGTTCAATTCCCGTAGCGCCCATGCCTTCTCGTCTTCGTGGACGGCGATGGTGACAGGCTTCATTTCGCCTCCAGTGCTTCAAGGCGGCGTTTCAGGTTCACCACCTGTGCGTAGAGCAGCGTGACCAGTGACGGCCCGCCCTCGACTTCAGGGCGCGGCGTGCCCTTCGGTGGTTCAAGATGCGCGTATCGCTGCCGCGCTTCCGCGAGTGAGATGCCGTTCTTCCGCGCCAGCTGGCGGTAGAAGATCGAACGAGGCATGTCGCCTTCGCCGTCCCACTCGCGGATAGACGTGTCCCAACCGGCGTCATCCACCAGGTAGCCGGGAGTCACCCGGACATGCTGTGGAAAGAGCTTGTACAGCTCTGCCCAGATGCAGCACATCCGCACTTCCAGCGTCTCGCCGATGTAGGGGTTCTTCCACATCCCGATACGCTGAAAGGTGCAATCGCAGGCGTCGTCCTCGTGATTCCAGAACACCTCTGGAAGCACGCCTAGCGCCTCTACGACGGCAACAGCATCCCGGTCGATAACACTGGTCACTTCGCAGCCTTCGCGTGTTTCTTGGCCTTGTGGCGAGCCATCGTCTCGGTCACCGAATCAGCATCCGGCCCCGACACTTCTTCGCCGCAATCGATGCAGGTAAGCGTGTGCATTTCGGCCTAAGTCTCTACGTTCGAGACGGTTCCGGCGGCAATTACCTTGCGGACAACCGTGGCGCTCGACATGAGTCCGCCAGAGGTTGCAATCGCGCCGGCAAACTCCGTGCCCTGTTTGAACACGATGGCCGAGGTCGGCTCGGTCGTGGCGAAGGCCGACACGGCGCCGAGGCGCACGTTACCCGCCGTGACCCGCACATCGCCCGCCGTGGCGGTGATGTTGCCGGTAGTTGCGGTCTGCCCCAGGGCGGTGGTCAACGCGAGTGCGATCGCCATGTCGTCGGCGTCGAAGTCGAAGGCTTCCGTGCCGTTGTAGACAGCCGCGAGCCGCGAGTTTGCGCGGTCGTTGAGCCATCCCTTATGAGTGCTGGAGGTTGCCATTGTTGTTTCTCCCTACCCGGAACGCCGGGACGTGATAAGGCGAAAAGGTGAGGGGGTTAGCCCTCACCCCCTTCCGCTTAGTCGCAGGCCCAGTCGCGGCCGCTCTCACCGAACATGTAGTCCACTTCGAGCACGCGTGCCGCACCCGAGCGGTTCTCGATCATCACGACCGGGTAGAACAGGTCGGTCGAGGTGAGTCCGGCGTCGAACTTCTTGATGAGGCGCATGGTCGGGATGTTGGCCGAGTCGGCATGGCCGATTTCCCCGAGCCAGCATTCACCGGCGCCGTCCGGTTCCAGGACCACGCGGGCGATGACCCAGCGGTCAGCCGTCACGGTGGCGTTGGCACGCGTGCCGTTCCCGGACGAAGCGACTGCGGCGCCGCCATCGCCCATGACCGCCCGCCAGTCGTCCGTGGTGCCGTCCACGTCGTACTGGAGCCCGAGCATTCCGCCCGTGCCGTTGTACGTCATGGTCGCCGTGGCGAACTCAGCCGGCATGACCGGGGTATCCAGGGCCATCGTCTCCGAGAAGCCGACGAACACCGCGCAGTCCACGTTGCTGTACTTGAAGCGGGCCTCGACCCATGCGCCCCCGCTCGCGGGCTTGCACCGCGGGCCGATGAGGACGGCGTTGTCGTTGTCCGCCGTGTCGGTGGTGATGGCGAGAATGCCGCCGTCTTCGTCGATGGTGCTCGCGAACGAGCCTTCATTGACGGAGACGAAACCAATCTGCCCCGAGATTTCACCCGCGACCGGGGACGCAGCGCCCCAGGCGAGAGAGTCGTAGATCGCTCCGAAGTCCGAGCCGTAAGAGATACGACCGATTGAACCAGCCATTTTCGTTTTCCTCCTCAGGATTCCTCTACCCGGCGAACCTCCGGGAGACTGAGACTGTTAGGACGTAGGCACCGTGGCATCGCTCAGGACGCCGTAGAGCCAATTGCCCGCCGAGCGTTCGCCCAGGGCGTACTCGTCGTACATGAAGACTTCATCCGCACCGCCGCCGGTCTGCGGCCGACGCCGCTTCTCCGTGCGCGGAGAATGCCCCTGCACCATGACGATGGCCTCGCGAGCGTGGACCGCGCCGCGGGCGTCCGGGGTGCTGTTGACGGTGATGTTCCCGTCCTCGTAGAGGTTGGTGCCGCCAATCGTGCCCATAAACCCCTTGCGGAAGACCTCTTCGGTCATGCCGTTCGGGATGGTGTACGTGCCGACGCCAGCCTTCACTTCGTCCTGGATGTCCTTAATCTGGAACCCATGAAGGACGGTCACAATCGTTCCCATGGCGGGCTCGGTCGTGTTCGAAGAGATGCGCGACTTGGCCGCGTCGATGACGCCCGAGGCGAGCGTGGTGCCGGTGCCCGCGAGCGTGGTGGTCGCGCCGGCGAAGACGGACAGGTAGTCCTCGTCCTTCTTCCGGTCGATGGCGTTCTGGCCGAGGGCGCCCATCTTGGCGATGACGCTCTTCGGCATCCGGCGGTATACGCGGTCGGTCACGACCAGGTGGATACCGGAGACGGTCGGCGTGATGGTGAACAGGGCATCCCCGATCTGCTGGGGGTTGTCGAGTTCAGTCGTTTCGGTGACTGCCTGCGCACTCAACTGCGCGAGGGAGATTTCCTCCCAGGACAGACCCGTGTTTTCGGACAGTCGCTGCACATCCGTGCAGGTGCTCCAGCGGCCTTCGTACTCGCGCACGATGCGGGCCGAATCGATGATCAGTTGCTGGCTATCACCGAGGGAGCCAGTGGTGGTATTTCCGGACGGCATGTCCTTCTCCCCTTGTTAGAAGTTGGGCGCGAACCCGTGCAACTTCTGGTACGCCTCTCGCTTTGCTTCACGAGACGCGGCAGGGTCCGCAATGACTGCGGCATAGTCGCGCGGTACACCCGCGGGACTGCCGCCTTTTGCCGGACCAGCAGCGCCCGGTTTCTGCAACCGCGCAACTTCCTGTGCCGACTGTTGTTTCTTCTTCTCTGCCTCGGTAAGAGCCTTGACCTTGCCGGGGACTTCTGTGTCTTCGATGGCCTGGCGCATGTACGCCAGCAGCCCACTGACCGCTTTCGCCGCGTCACCGGACTGGATTGCCGCGCGTAGCTTCGACTCCGTT
>CAYZBB010000325.1:0-4458 GCA_964476495.1 uncultured Actinomycetes bacterium
TTAGCAACATAGTTCGATCAGATGAGAGATTCGCTCATCTGGCGTATGGCCCGCGGCTAGCCACATCGAGGTTCGCGGGCACCGCTGGCGCTTGGTGAGCATAGCTGGCTACTGCCGTTCGACTTCGTGGTTTGACGGCGACCTCTCATTGGATGAGAGAATCTCTTATCGGGTGAGAGGGGCTGTGGGGTGTCGAATGGGTGAGCGGGCATCGGCCACGATCCCGGGGAGTGTCCTGAGCGTGTTGTCGTCGTCGGTGACGCATCTGGATCCCCAGGAGGCGGTGTGGCGGGCAATGGTCCGGGGTTGGGAGTTGCAGCAGGGCGGTCGGCTCCTGAACCCGGCGACGATCGAGGGCCGGCTGAAGGTGGTGGCCCGGTTCATGACGTTCACCGGCGAGTATCCCTGGCGGTGGCAGCCGGCCGATGTCGAGGAGTGGACGGCGTCGCTACGGGCCGGCGGGGCGCGGGCGCACTCGACGCTGCGGGGCTACCAGAACGCTGTCGCCCTGTTCTGCGACTACCTGGTCGATCCGCGGTACGGGTGGGGGGAGGAGTGTTTCGGCCGGTTCGGCACCCATCCGGTCCAAATCTGCCACGAGTGGAACACGGCCCGGCATGTCAGCGAGTTCGAAGCCGACCCGCGGGTGCGTCCGTTCACCCGCCAGGAGTTGCAGCGCTTCTTCGACCACTGCGACGAGCGGGTCGACCGGGCCCGCACTCTGGGGCGCAAGGGCTGGCAGGCCGCCTACCGTGACGCCACCTTGTTCAAGGTCGCCTACGCGTTCGGGTTGCGTCGCCGCGAGGTGGCCATGTTGGACGTGACCGATTTCCACCGCAACGCCAAGGCCCCCGAGTTCGGCCGCTACGGCCTGTGCACCGTCCGCTACGGCAAAGCGGTGAAGGGTTCCCCACCACGGCGTCGATCGGTGTTGTCGGTCTTCGGCTGGATCACCGACGTGCTCGCCGATTACGTCGACGACGTTCGGCCCTCCTACCAGCCGGGGCAGCGGACCCTGTTGTGGCCGACTGAGCGCGGGGGCCGATTGTCGGTCGGGTACG
Organism: uncultured Actinomycetes bacterium; assembly: GCA_964476495.1. Classification (GTDB taxonomy): domain Bacteria; phylum Actinomycetota; class Actinomycetes; order Mycobacteriales; family Nakamurellaceae; genus Nakamurella. The sequence goes on from CAYZBB010000325.1 coordinate 1,062, forward strand.
TGAACGCACGGTTCCGCGAATACGCCGACGAGCTGGGCCTGCCACCCGAGCTCCACCCGCACTGCCTGCGGCACTCGTATGTGACGCACCTGATCGAGGACGGCTGGGACAGCTTCTTCGTGCAACAACAGGTGGGCCACGCGTGGGGGTCCACGACCGCCCTGTACGCCGGCGTGTCCAGCGACTACAAGAACACGATGTTGCGGGCAGCACTGGACCAGGCGTTCAGCAAGGAGGAGGGCACGTGAAGACGATCAAGTACCACTGGCATCTGCGGCAGGTGATGGCCAACCGCGGCCTGTTCGCGACCACTCAGCTGGCGCCGCTGCTGGCCGAGCGGGGCATCGAACTGTCCCCGGCGCAGGTCCACCGGCTCGTCACCCAGGTCCCCGAACGACTCAGCTTGCCCATCCTGGTGGCGTTGTGTGACGCGTTGGAGTGCAGCAGCGAAGACCTCATCGAACGCTACGAGGTCACCGCCACCGGACGACGCCGAAGAACCGCCGGGACCCCCGACCCGGACGCCGTGGCGCCGACGGTCCCGAAGCGACCAAGACGCGCTCAGATCGTGCCACCCGCACCGTGACCGGCCCGACCCTGATCGGTGTCGTGGCGCGGTGACCCGCCCAAGGGTCTGCTGGGAGGGCACCACGGACGCCGAACGCGTCCAAACCCGCATCGGGTTCATCGTCGACACCATCCGGCAGGTCGACCCCACCCTCGACGCGGCCCTGGTCCGCGACATCGTCGTCACCGTCGCCCACAACAAGGTGCTGGTGTACCGGGTCGCCGCCCACCTACGTGATTCGCCCGACGACCTGACCAGCGGCCGATCCGGGGTCCCGGGCATGGTCGCCGACCTGATCGCCAAGCTCACCGCTGCCGGCGGCCACGGTTTGGTCAGCCCCCGTTGCGCCCAGTGCGGACGCGGCAACGTCCGGATGAACCAACGCATCGGCGACGAACAGATCTGCAAGCGCTGCTACGACGCCAACCACCTCAGCCGCTGCGCACGCTGCGGCAAGACCCGGCGGGTCACCCACCACACCGACGACGGGCACGGGTGCTGCGACCTGTGCCTGAGGCTCGAGCGGGCCGACGTCCAAGACTGCGCCGGGTGCGGCCAACTGCGGCACGTCCGCGGCCACCTCCCCGACGGCAGGCCCTTGTGTGCCCGCTGCCTGCGTCGCGGCGCCGGTGTCCATGCCTGCGTCGACTGCCACCTCGACACGGTCACCACGATCACCCCGACGGGCCAGCGGTGTGGACCCTGCCGGACCCTGCGCGCCGCCCCGGGGGGCAACGCCCACGCACGGCAGGCCGACCGCACCGCGGTGATCGTCGCCGCCGTCCAGGCGGTGGTCCCCGACGCCCCCAGAAGCATGATCGAGGAAGCGATCCGTCGTGTAGCGCCGGCGCCGATCAAGCGGGCTCGGCTCGCCGAGTACCTGGCCGCACACCCGGACGCGTTGACCTCGGGGGCCTCCAGTTCCCCCAAGGCGGTCGGGCACCTGATCGCCGCCCTCGACGCCCTCGGCCTCGCCGGTCTGGTCACCCCCCGGTGCGCCGCCTGCGGCCGCCCGGCCGACCTGGTCCACACCGCCGAAGAAGGGCTGCGGATCTGTGGGGCCTGCTACCAGCGGCGGCACGTCGAGGCCTGCGGCGGCTGCGGTCGGGAACGCCCCGTGGCCGCACGACACCCTGACGGCACCGCCCGCTGTGCCCGCTGCCACAGCCGGGCAGCCGCCCAAGCCTGTGGCGAGTGCGGCCGCGTCAAACAAGTTGCCCGCCGCGCTGCCGACGGCACCGCCCGCTGCTCCACCTGCGCCAGTCACGACCCCACCGGGTGGGACACCTGCTCGGGCTGCGGCGCTCACCGACGAGTCAACGCGCGCAACGGCGAGGGTGCCGCCGTGTGCAAGACCTGCTACACCGCCCCCCACGCCACCTGCGACCTATGCGGCCGCCACGCCCCGGTCAGCTCCCGCCACGGAGGCACCGTCGTGTGTCGGTACTGCTACCGCGGCCGCATCGAGGAATGTAGCCGCTGCGGACGACACGCCGTGTGCCGCGCCAGCCCCGACGGGGCCGCCCCCTGGTGGTGCCTGCACTGCCTGGTCGCCAACCGCGTCGACGAACTCCTCATCAGCCCTGATGGCAGCATCGACCCCGTGTGGGACCCCCTCCGGACAGCGATCGGACAGGTAGGACACCCGCGCACCACCCTCGGATGGCTCCGACGCAGCCCCGCCGTGGCCGTCCTGCAGGCCATGGGCGCCGGGACCGCACCGATCGACCACCACACCCTCGACCAAGCCGTCGGCGACCGGCGTCGGACCAGCATCGAGCACCTCCGCGGAATCCTGGTCGGGGTGAACCTGCTCCCCGAACGGGACAACCACCTCGCCCGCCTTGAGCGCCGCCTCGACCAGCTGATCACCCGAGCCCACCCCGACGACCGGCAAGCCCTCCGCCTCTACACCCGGTGGCGGCTCATCGCCGGCGTCCGACGCGCCTCCCACGCTGGCCGCTACACCGGCGGCCGGGCTGACGCCGCCCACACCCGGCTGCGACAGATCATCGACTTCCTGACCTGGCTCCGCCACCACGACATCACCCTGACCCACACCACCCAAACCCAGGTCGACCAGTGGGCCGCCCAGCACCCCGGCAACCTCGGCACCATCAAGACGTTCCTGGCCTGGGCAGCCAAGAACGGTCGGGCGCCTCGACTCGACCTGACGATCGTCCGTGGCAGCTATCCGACCGTGGTCGGCACCGACGACCAACGCTGGACCCTGGCCCGTCAGGCGCTCAACGACAACACCTGGACCACCAGCGACCGCGTCGCCGCCGCGCTGAACCTGCTCTACGCCCAAACCCCTAACCAGATCGCCGCACTCACCCGTCAACACGTCTTCACCGACGACGGCGAGATCCGTCTGAGGCTCGGCACCGACCCCCTCACCCTCCCCGGACCACTGGCGCAGCTGCTGCTCGACCTACCCGAGCCTCGACGGCGCGGGCTCGCCGCCGCCATCACCGACGACACCGACTGGCTGTTCCCGGGCGACAGACCCGGCCAGCACGCCCACCCCAGCACCATCGCCCGCCGGCTCCGACAACACGGCATCAAAGCGCGAGCCGCCCGAAACACCGCGCTGCTACAACTCGTCACCGTCACCCCAACACCCGTCCTGGCCGACCTGCTCGGACTCCACCCCGGCACCGCCGAACAGTGGAGCGCAGCAGCCGGAGCCCGCTGGAGCGCCTACCCCGCACGGCGACAGCCCCCAGCTCGCTGACGCCACAGCCACCCACGAGGACCCCCCGTCGCCCACCACCTGCCCCCCCAAGCAGAGCATTCACAGCGTTCGAGTAAGAGAGTCCGCCAGTA
>CAYZBB010000326.1:0-4453 GCA_964476495.1 uncultured Actinomycetes bacterium
CGTACCCCCTCGCGATCCGGACCGCCTCGGCGATCGTGAGCACGGTCACTTCGGCCCCCTGGTACACCTGGACGACCCGATTGTCGTACGCCTGCCAGCACCCGACCTCGTTGTGGCGGTGGCGATTCAGCACCCGCGCGGCCCATGTGGCCTGGATGGGGGGCATGGTCACGACTCCCTCGCCGACACGCTCATCATCGCCCACGCTCCGGGGTAGTACCACGCCGCTCCAATCACCTGGTCTGGTAGCGGAGCACGTCCGGTTCGCACCCATCGCCGCCAGGTCTTGACCGAGCGACTGAAGAACGCCGCCATCTCCTCGGGTCCGACCATCGCTGATTTCGCGTCTGTCTCGGCCATGCTCACACCCCTCCCTCGATCCGCTTGAACTCAATCACCCACACCCAGTCCCTCTCCCACGACCCTTCGCCGTGGTCCGTCTCATAGAGCGTTGCAACCGCCGATAGCACGTTCGCCGCCAATGGCCGATCAATCCCGTACCACCTGTAAACGCTTTGCCCTGCCGATTGCTCCATAACTTGTATGCCGCAATCCCAACCGTCGTACTCGCTCATCTCCCGCACCCGCCCGCAGCGGACCTCGGTGATCTCGAGCCAGTTGCGGACGGCCCAGCGGGGCATGTGGATTGATGGTCGCCAAATTTCCGGACCGGGCATCTCGCCATCGGCACGCCAAATGACGACCGTCGCCCGGTTCAGTTCACACGTCTTGCGAGGGCGAAGGTCGGGGCAACCTGGCCAGTCTCGATGCGGGCCGAACGGCACCGACTGCCACGCCTCTCGCCCTCGCAGCCGGTCGCCAGGCTGGCCGTAGGGGCAAGCGATCCAGCGGTCAACCCGCCGTCCGTTTTCGTTGGTCGCGGCGTGGATCGAGTATCGCCCGATGCACTCGGCCGGGATCGAGCCTGACCGGACGCCCGGCGTGTCCTCGGTTGGGACACAGCTACCCCAGATCGGGCTGACGCCGAACACTTCGGGGTTGTTCGGCTGCGGCTTCACCGGCCTGACCAGCATCTTGAGCCGCCCTGCCTGAATCGCTCTCACCTCCCAATCGCGGAGGTTGATGGCTCGCTCGCGGGTGGCGGTCATTTCCTGCCTCCTTTCGGTCGACCGTGCTTCGACCTCTCAAGCCACGCCTCCCACGCCAGTTGGACCGGATAGTCGCTGTACTGGCCGGCCCACATACTGTCCTCGTCGAGCCTTTCGATTGACGCCTCGATCGGGGGCGACGACGCCCATCGCTCGAACCCTTCCCGCTCCTCGGTTTCGCTCACTGCCCACCGCCTTTCGGCGTCATCGCCTCGATCGCCTCGCGGCGGGTGGGGCTGGGCTTGCCTCGGACCACAGCGCTGCAATTGGAGTGGCTGCACTGTGCCCAGTAACCCGCATCGTTGCGCTTGATATCCATCTCAATCCCGCAGTAGGGGCACTTCGGCACCGGCGGCTCAGGGCGGGGGATCAGGAGTGTGACGCACTGGTTGAGCGTGACATCAAGCGGCACTGGAGTACGAGCTAGCGTCACGTTCAGCTGATCGATAACGCCACGAGAGCGCAAAACAGCACAGACCTCCCCCTCGATCCTCACCACGTCCTCCGGCTCGTCGGGGATGGGGCGAAGGACGAAGGTGGTGCCGCCTATCACGGTTCTCACGGGCTCGCCCACGGCCGTCGGATGAAATTCGCGCGCACCCACGTCGCCCTTTTGAATCGTGGTCTCTTCCGGCTTCAGATTTCGGTACATCATCGCTCACCTCCCCCTGTCAGCTTCGGCCACTCACGCACGCGGCTCACGGCACCTGATTGCCGCAGTCCATCGGCGTCCGCGCCATTGATGCGAATTTATGCGTGAACTCGTACACGTGGTTGCCTTTGTCGTCGCGATGCGTCCCGGTCGCGACGAACCCGGTCGCCCGCAGGAACAGGTGGGCCTCGTCGTCCCACTCGGACACGTCGATCACGAGATTGGCCGTGTTGCCGCATTGGGCGACGAGCTTGGTGATCAGGGCTCGGCCGACCTGCTCTCGACGGACGATCTCCAGCACGGCCAGCCGCTGGATTCGCAGCTCAGGGCCGGTGCGCCGGCACACCGCGTAGCCCACGAGATAGCCCGCGTGCGACGCAACGATCGCGAGGCCCCCGCAAGCACGCAGGTAACGGCGGAACCGCGCGGCACCCCACGGCTGATCGAAGCTGCTGTGCTCGATGGACAGCACATCACCGAGGTCGGACGTTCGCAGTTCGCGGATCTCGACGCGGATCACGCCGGTTCTCCTTTCGCCTTGGCGATGGCTGCGGTTAAGCACAGCACAGCTTCAAACTCTCTCGCCTCCTGCTCGGTTGGCTGGCTGGGCAACACCTTGTCGCCGAACACGTCCAGAGCTTTCTGGCAGGCCTCCTCAAGGTCAGGCAATGCCGATGCCCTGACGGCTCGCCGCTTTGCCGCCTCGAAGCTCTCGTCGTCGTCAGGGTCGAACGGAACGATCAGCACGACTTCGCCTGTTTCCGCGTCCCTGACGTAGTGAGCGGCATCTGTGTTGTCGTCGTCTTCGTAGGTCCATTGCTCGCTCACGCTGCACCTCCTTCCACTTCGCCCTGGTGCGCCCAAGACAGGCCGTGCACGATCCGGAAGACTTGCCGCTTGCTTATGCCGAAAACCTTTCCGAGCTTCGCCAGCGGTACGCCGAAACCTCGCAGCATGCGAATCCGCTCGACATCAGTGCGGCTCAATCGCGAGTTCCCGCTCTTTTCGCCTCTCGCCGTGGTGCCATGCCGGTCGCGGTCTCGGCAATTCTCTTCTGGCGTGCCCCAGGCTAGGTTGCTCAGACGATTATCCTTGCGGTCGCCGTTGAGATGTCGGGCCACCATGCCTTCTGGCCTCTCACCGCAGAACGCACGTAGCACAATCAGGTGGACCGGTCGGCTGAACTGCTTTCGCTTGCCATCTGGCAAAGCCCGTCTGAGGCTGACCTGCCAGTAACAATCAGTCGTGTTGACCGGCGACTTTCGCCGCCAATCGTCGGTCTGCACGGAAACGAACCCGCTCGTCGGCCTGCCCAGGCCTTTGACCTTCAGGCAGGTCCAAACGCTCCCGTCGTCTCCGACGCGATAGCCGGGAAAGCCGGGGACATCTTTGTAGGTAACGGACGTGGTGGTAGACTCTTGGTGCATGGCCACTCCTCCTAGCAGGGTGGTGGTTGTGAAGTGGTCGGCTGGGGTGTTGGTAGCATCTCAGCCGGCCCACACATCATATCAGAATCCGTTCTTGATGTCACGATACCGACCGGTATTTCTCGGCGATTTCAGCCATTGTCCAGACGCTTTCGCTTTGCCTCCTCGCGGTCAATCGCTTCCTGAACTTCGAGCCGATGAACGGGAATGCTCGGATCTGCCGAGATTCCCAAGCGGACTTTTCCGTTGCGAATGTCAATAATCGTGACGATGATGCTTCCATCAATCACTATGGATTCGTCGATGCGGCGGGAGAGTACAAGCATGATGAAATCCTTTCGCTTTGATCGTTTCGCATGGCTGACAGGCGGCCCCCGACGGTGAAGCCGGGGGCCGCCCCTTCAGCATCGCGTCGCCGCGCAACAGGTCGCGACCGCGACTGGCCCGGTTACGGCCCGTTCAGCCGGGCGGGACGGGGGTGAAACGACGCCCCCGCCCCAGCCTCGCCGCCCACTCGGACCTTGGGACTTGGCGAGGCCCTGGCTCCTGGTTATTTCTCGGCGGTCAGTCGCAAATCCTCGTACTCCTTGGCGAGTTTGAGCGCTCGACGGAGGAGCTTGAGTCTGGCCTCGCAGTCGACGATACGCTCGGTCAACTCGTCGGGAGAGAGTCTGAGTACGTCCTCATCATTGGTCGCCGTCCCGGTCATGGGCGCTCCTTACTGCGCGTTGAACGTCCACCACATCCCCATACCGGCGAGCCCGAACCGCGTAATGGATGGGTCCAGCAACGCTGAACGGTGTCCCGGCGAGTTGAGCCACATCACGCCGATCGACGCATAATTCCCCATCGCCGAGTTCTGGCGCCGGGCCGGGCCCATCACGAAATGCCCGAGCCCGCGAGCCACTTGCGCTAGATTGTTCTGCTGCGCCCATGCGTCGAGGTTGGCGTCGTGGGCCACGGCTGGCAGGTTGTACTGAGCGCGGACGCCGTTCAGCCACGAGCCGAAGTCGCCGCCGCTCGACTGGACTTGCGAGACGGCCGGCTGGGTGGACTGGGGTTGAGGCTGGACGACGGTCGGGCTCGCGACGACGACGGTTGCAACCTGTGTCGAAACGACGTAAGGCCGGCTCGCCACGCGGTAGGCGAATCGTGGCGTGCGGCAACTCCACCGGCATGTCTGAGCCTCGGCCTGACCGGCGGCGGCCTGGACCACGAGCACGGCGAGAGCGACACATGCACAGCGACGGATTCGATCAAACATT
>CAYZBB010000327.1:0-4452 GCA_964476495.1 uncultured Actinomycetes bacterium
TCGACGCCCGCCGGGTCGCGCTCACCGGCGCCCACGACACAGGCGACATCCACGTCACCGACACCGACGGCGACATGCACTGCATCGAGGCGAAGAACCGTCGCGGATACGCCGTCGCTGAGGCGGTCGACCAGGCCAAGATAGAGGCTCACAACGCCGGCTCCGCGTTCCCTGTTGCCGTGTTGAAGCGCAACGGGATAGGCGACGTCGGACGGTCGTTCGTGGTGCTCGAACTCGACGACTGGCTGGCACTCATCGGGGGCACACCATGACCCCGATCCGGTTGACGATTGTCACCCTGTCCGTGTCCGGCCCGTGCGCCGACTGGTTGGCCCCGTGGATGTGGACTGTTGACGGGCCAGGTCCCGGCACCCCGGTCACCGGGTTCGCCACGACGGAGGCTGAGGCGTGGGGCGACGCCCGCCACCACGCCACCACCATCACCGCCCGGCTCGAAACCCCCGCCGGCGGCCACGACCTGCACGCCGCCGTCAACCCACCACCGAGGACCCCATGACCGACAGCAGCTACACGGCCTTCCTCAAAGGGAAGGCCCCCGCCACCGTCGACTACGGGCGCGACGACCTCGCCACCGGCGACGTGAACCCGCTCCTCTTCCCGCACCAGCGGGCCATCGTCGAATGGGCCGTGAAAGGCGGGCGGCGCGCCATCTTCGCCGCGTTCGGACTCGGGAAGTCCATCATGCAACTCGAAACGCTCCGCCTCGTCACCCCGCCCGACCAGCGGGCACTCGTCATCTGCCCGCTCGGCGTCCGCAACGAGTTCCGACACGACGCCCACATGCTCGGCACCGAAACCACCTTCGTGCGCCGCACCGAAGAGGTCAACGGGCCCGGGATCTACCTCACCAACTACGAATCGGTCCGCGACGGCAAGCTTGACGTGTCCCTCTTCACCGCCGTCTCACTCGACGAAGCGAGCGTGCTCCGGTCCTACGGGTCAAAGACGTTCATCACGTTCTTGTCGCTCTTCGATCAGGTGCCCTACCGGTTCGTGGCGACCGCCACCCCCTCGCCCAACCGTTACAAGGAACTCATTCACTACGCCGGGTTCCTCGGCGTGATGGACACCGGACAGGCACTCACCCGGTTCTTCCAGCGGGACTCGACGAAGGCGAACAACCTCACCCTCTACCCACACAAAGAGGCCGAGTTCTGGTTGTGGCTCTCCTCGTGGGCCGTGTTCCTGCAGACGCCGGCCGACCTCGGATACGACGCCACCGGGTACGACCTGCCCGATCTGACCGTCGAATACCACGAGGTCGAAACCGACCCCAACAGGGCCATCACCTTCGACAACTGGGGGCAAGGCCAGCTCGTCCAGGGCGGCGCGCTCGGGGTGTCCACCGTCGCCGCCGAGAAGCGGGCCACGCTCGACGATCGCACCGTGCAGATGATGGACATCATCGCCGCCCACGACATCGGTGACGACGCCGATCAGGTGGTCATCTGGTGCGACCTGAACGATGAGCAGCGGGCCATCGAGAAGGCGCTCGACGCCGCCGGGATCAGCTACTCGTCGGTCTACGGGGCGCTCGACATCGACGAAACCGAACGGCGCATCGAGCAGTGGAAGAACAGGGAGACGTGCGCTCTCATCGGAAAACCGGTGATGCTCGGCCAAGGCCTCAACCTCCAGCAATGCAACCGGGCCATCTTCCTCGGGCTCACCTACAAGTTCAACGACATCATCCAGGCGACCCACCGGATCTACCGGTTCGGCCAAACCCGCCAGTGCTTCACACACATCATCCACTCGGACACGGAGCGGCCCATCGTGACCGTGATCCGCGAGAAGTGGGACCGACACAAGGAGATGACCGGAATCATGTCCAACCTGATTCGTGAGCACGGGCTCAACCAGATCGGCGTCAACGAACAACTGCTGCGCTCCCTCGGCGTCGAGCGGGTCGAGGTTTCCGGCGAAGGGTGGACCGTCGCCAATAACGACTGCGTGGTCGAAACCGAAGGGATGGACACCGACAGCGTTGACCTCATCGTCACGTCCATCCCCTTCGCGAACCACTACGAATACACGCCCAGCTACAACGACTTCGGGCACACCGACTCAAACGAACATTTCTGGGCGCAGATGGACTACCTCACCCCGCAACTTCTCCGGGTGCTGCGGCCCGGACGGATCTACGCCTGTCACGTCAAGGACCGCATCCTCTTCGGCAACGTCACAGGGAAAGGCAACCCGACGGTTTCGCCGTTCCACGCCGAGGCGCTCATGCACGGCATACGACACGGGTTCGACTATCTCGGCATGATCACCGTCGTCACCGACGTCGTGCGTGAGAACAACCAGAGCTACCGGCTCGGATGGTCCGAGAACGCCAAAGACTCGACGAAGATGGGGTGCGGGTCACCGGAGTACATCCTGTTGTTCCGGGCGCCGCAGACCGACCGCACCAAAGGCTACGCCGATGTCCCGGTCACAAAGGACAAGGCCGACTACACACGCTCCGGGTGGCAGGTGGACGCCCACGCTTTCTGGCGGTCGTCCGGCGACCGGCCACTGCTCCCCGAAGAGTGGCTGTCGATGGGCGCGTCGGACATCGCCAAGACGTTCGAGGCGATGACCCTGGCTGAGGTCTACGACTGGCAGTCGCACGTCAGGATCGGTGACGCGCTGGACGAGGCGCACCGGCTCCCCGCCACCTTCATGCAACTGGCGCCGGCGTCGTGGCACCCCGAGGTGTGGCACGACGTGAACAGGATGCTCACGCTCAACACGTCACAGTCACAAAAAGCCCAGGCGCTCCATGTGTGCCCGCTCCAGTTCGACATCGTCGACCGGCTCATCGGCCGGTACTCGAACCCCGGGGATCTCGTGTTCGACCCGTTCGGCGGACTGTTCACCGTCCCCTACCGGGCCATGCACCTGGGACGCCGGGGCCGCGCCGCCGAGTTGAACCCGCAGTACTTTCTAGACGGGGTGAAGTACCTCGAGGCCGCCGAACGCGAGTTGTCCATGCCCACGCTGTTCGACCTCGAGCCGGTGTCGTGACCGGCCGAGTGCGCAGGAACGTCGACGTGATCACCAGCATCAGCGTTGCCGACGAACCCGACAACCACGGAACGTTCGCGTGGACCGTCCGCGGCCGGTGCGGCTGCAACGCACACAACGGGATCATCGACGGGCAGTCCCTCGCATGGGGGTACGCCCCCACCCACGCTGAGGCCCTCGCCACCGCCGAAGCCTGGCAGCCAAACACCTGGCCAGACACATGACCGGCCGGCCGAACGTCCTCCACGCAAAGGAACGGGCGCTCGTGACGGCACCCGGCCACCTTCCCGGCACCACCATCACCGGCAGGCTCATCGCCATCCGACGGGGCAACGCCATCATCGTGCTCCCGTCCGGCAAGCACGTCACCCGGCCGCTCCACAACGTCACCCTCGCGTTCCCCACCGCACCGAGGGTCGCACCGTGAACGGCGACCACGACTTCCGTCCGGCGGTGGAACGGCTCCTCGCCATCCACGACGGCCGACCCGTCCCGCCCCGACCGGTCCCGCCCCGCCCCACCCACCGCCGCGACCGGGCCGCCGTCAACCGCCGCCGACGGGTCCTCAACGCCCTGACCCGCATCACCCGGAGAACACGATGAGCTGGACCGACCGGGCCGCGTGCAAAGGGCTCCCTACACGCATCTTCTTCCCCACCGTCGGCCACAACGCCGGCGCCGCAAAGCTCGTGTGCGCACGCTGCCCTGTCATCGACCAGTGCGCCGCCGCCGGCGCCAACGAACCCCGCGGCGTCTGGGGCGGCACAACCCCCGTCGAACGAGGCAACCGTGCTGGAGGATGGGGCGAACCACACCGGCAATGGGGTGTCGCTGTCTGCCCGCAATGCGACCGACGCCACTGGGTCCATCACGCCCGCTTGAAGGCCGGCGACCCGTGCCCGACGTGCCGCGCCACCAAAGTCGCATGACCACCGCCGACCGCGTCCGCGACCTCATCACCGACGCATGGAACCGATGGGACCAACCACCACCCGCCGCACTCACCAAAGCGAACCCGGCGCTCGTCGCCGCCGAGCTCGACCGGCGCCGCGACCGGGCACGCCGGTGGTGCGCCAACGAGCTCGCCCACATCGACCGGCTCGAGCAGCGCATCAGAGACGCACGCCCGTGACCTGGACCCCCTATCCGCGCCGAACCTGGGACCCCGCACAGATCGACGCCGACATACGCAACGGCACACACGCACGCCGCACCCGCGCCCACCACCAGGCCGTCACCGACTGGTGGGAGCAGACACGCCCACCACTCGGCCGTCATCACCCCGCATTCCCCACCACCCGACAGGCGGCCGCAGCGTGAACAACGGGGGGTTTCCGAACGAATGACACCGATGTCATTCGCGACTATCGTGGGCCGGAAACAAGTGGTCCGGGCGACGCGCAAACGTCCCCGGACCCG
>CAYZBB010000328.1:0-4417 GCA_964476495.1 uncultured Actinomycetes bacterium
GACGGCTGCCGAGTTGACCGGCGGCCCGAACGTCACTGCCCCCGCCCCGACCCTCGCCGAGCCGGAGGGGTGGGAGAAGTGAACTGGTTGGATGCCCCGTTGCTGGCTCTCGACGTAGAGAGCACGGGCTTGAACGTCGATGAGGATCGGATCATCACCATCGCCATCGGACGCTCAGCAGGGTCGGGCGACTGGACGCTCATCGAGGACTCGCTGATCAACCCGGGCGTCGCTATCCCGGTCGCGGCGGCCAAGGTCCACGGCATCCGAGACGAGCACGTAGCCAAGGGTGCCGAGCCTGCTGAGGTGCTGGAGTCGGTGCACGAGATCCTGACGCAGGCCGCAGAACGTCGCGTGCCGGTCGTTGGCTTCAATCTGGTCTACGACCTGACCCTTATCGACCGCGAACTCCGACGCCACTGCAACCTGAGCGTGCCGGACGACCTGATCGTGATCGACGTGCTGGTCCTGTTCCGCCGCTTCGACCACGCGACCGGTTCCCGCTCGCTGGAGCAGCTCGCCTACCGCAACGGCATCACCTTCCCTGCACACAACGCTGCCGCCGACGCTCTGGCCGCGCTCAAACTGCTGCACATCCTGGCCGGCGAGAACGACTTGCTGCCGATCGTGCATCCGTCTGACCTGCACGCCAAACAGGCCGCCTGGTACGAGGCGCAGACGCTGGCCGCTCATCATCGGCGGCTCGGCAACGGACACGTCGAGCCGGCACCGAACACCTCCTGGCCGCTGATCCCGATGGAGGTGGCGGCATGACCCGCGAAGAACTGCAGCACCTGCACGACCGGTACAAGCAGACCGGCCGCTACTCGCACCTGCTGGCGCTGGCCGACGGCGTCCACCGCTTCCTCGCTGAGCCTGACCCGACCGTCGAGATCGCCTACCTGAAGGCCAAGCTGGCCGACGTCGAAGCCGGGCGGGATCAGGGAGCGCGGGTCAAGGAGTTGCGCGGAGCAGCTGAGGCATATCTCGCGACCCATCTCCACGGGAATAGCGCGTGGATCAACCGAGAGCACGTAGCGCAGTGGCTCCACGACCGTGCCGACGCCATTGAGGGTGGTTCCCAGTGAGTGAGCGCATGACGTCAATCAGGCTCGGGACCATCGGCGGCATGAGAGACCACGGGCGCAAGACGCCCGCCGAGATGATCACCCTCTACCGGACGTATGCCCGGGCTGCCCTGGCCGAGGCCCAAGCCGTGCTGGCCGCCCCCGATGACGCCTTCCGCGTCTACACCCACACCGGCGTTCATTGCGTGCGCCACATCGAAGTACTCCAAGAGGGGAGCGAGTCATGAGCCACGACGACATCAGGGCCGCACTGCAAGCGGCAACGATCATTGAAGCACCCGGATACATGGTCCGGGCAGACGGTTCGGTCTGGTCGGAGAGGAACTGGCGCGGACAGGGGCTCCGGCAAATAGTCCCCATTGCTGGCAAGGATGGATACCTCAAGGTGAGGCTTAGCCTGGCCAGCGGTAGGCGCATAAACAGAGCAGTCCATCGGATCGTGGCAGAGGCATTCTTGGGCGAGCGGCCACCCGGCACCCAGGTCCGCCACCTCAACGGGGACCGTCTCGATAACCGTGCCCTCAACCTGCGGTACGGCTCGGCAAAGGAAAACGCGCAAGATCGCGATCGCCATGGTCGGACAGTCCGCGGTGAGAAAAGCCCGAACGCACGGCTGGCGGATTCCGACATTTCGGTAATCCGGACGAGTTCCGAGACGCAAAGGGCACTCGCCTCTCAGTACGGCGTGAGTCAGCGAACCATCTTGCGCGTCCTTCAGCGAAAGGTTTTCCGACATGTCGCATGAGCACATCAGGGAGGCCCTAGGTAGGGCGACGCCGGGGCCGTGGGATGCAAACCCGCTGGGCTCCGAGGGCTTCGTAGTGACTGGCGCCCCCGACCCCGGAGCGACTGGCGTCCGCGCCAAGGTGCGGAGCCGCATCGCTCGCTTCGGCTATCAAGACTGGGACACCGACCGCGCCAACGCCGAGTTGGTAGCCCACGCCCCCGAGTGGCTGGCCGAACTCCTGGCCGAGGTGGATGCTCTCACCGCCCGCGCTGAGGCTGCCGAGCAGACCATTCAGCGGGTGCGTGAACTGGCTCAGCACTACGACGGTCGCGCCTACACCGACGCCACAGGCGCCATCCTCCGCGCCCTGGACGGCGGTGAGCAGCATGGCTGACCGAACGCACATCCAGTGGACCGACAGCACCCGCGGCCGTGCATCAGCCGCTGCGCGGATCGGCGAGCACCACGAACATGTCCAGCCGGTGTGCAGCGCCTGCCACCACGCACGAGAGAACGAAAGGCGGGCAGCCTGATGGGCTACAAGACCGAAATCGGTTGGACCGACAGCACTTGGAACCCGATCACCGGATGCACCCGCGTCTCCCCCGGCTGCGAGAACTGCTACATCGAACTGGCGCCGCCGTTCCGCATCGAAGGCCGACGCTTCACCGACCGTGACGGCGAACGATCCCACAAGATCGGCTCCGCCACAGACGTCCGGCTCCACCCGGAACGGCTCGACCAACCGCTGCGCTGGAAGAAGCCGCGCCGCATCTTCGTCAACTCGCTGAGCGACCTGTTCCACGACGACGTGCCGGACGAGTACATCGCCCGCGTGTGGCAGGCGATGGGGGCCGCTCCGCAGCACACCTATCAGGTACTCACCAAGCGTCACGCTCGCATGCGCTCATGGGTGCGCAGGTGGTACGCGGGAGAGATCGCCGAGCCGGAGCGATGGGCCGACGTGCCAGGCTTCCCTGGGTATCGGGTGAGCACGCGCGGGGTCGTCACCGGGAAGCGGGCAGATACCGTCGATGGTCTCCGTCCCGAGGCTGGCAAGCAGGGGCACCTCCGGGTCACGCTGCACCGCGAAGGATCACCGCGCTCTGGTGAGCGGGCGCTCATCCACCGGTTAGTCCTTGAGGCCTTCGTCGGGAAGGGTGCCCCGGGCGAGCAAGTCCGACACTTGAACGGAGACGCAAGCGACAATCGCCTCTCGAACCTTCGATGGGGAACCCAGAGTGAGAACTGGGATGATAGGCGCGCCCAAGGACACGGACGCTCCTACGCCAAGCTCAACGAGGAGGAAGTTCGCGCGATCCGTGAGCGTCTTGACGCTGGCGAGTCCGCCTATGCGATCGCTTCCGACTTCCCGGTGAGCGACACCCAGATTCGCAACATCGCGCGAGGAGACCAGTGGGCGTCTTTGGACTCCATCGCTTACGAGCCTGGTGAGCGCGCCATTCTCGATTGCGTGTGGCTGGGCGTCACCGTCGAGAACCAACAGTGGGCCGACAATCGCATCCCAGCCCTGCTCGACACCCCGGCCGCCATCCGATTCCTGTCCGTCGAACCGATGCTGGGGCCGGTCGACCTGGCGACTGGGCTACGCACTTGGGCCGATGGCCGTCCGGTGCAGATCAACCGGCACCTGCACTGGGTGATCTGCGGCGGCGAATCCGGACCCAACGCCCGACCCATGCACCCGGACTGGGCGCGGGCACTCCGCGACCAATGCACGACGGCCGGCGTGCCCTACTTCTTCAATCAGTGGGGCGAATGGGCACCCGTCTTCTACCGAACCCAGCACGGCGGCGTCGCCGTGCAGAACCACCCCAATGGCCGCGCCAAGGTCGAGAACTTCGCCCTCGACGGAGGTCCATCCCACGGCCAACCAGGCGAACCGATGCTGCGCGTCGGAAAGAAGGCAGCCGGCCGTGAACTCGACGGCCAAACCTGGGACGAATACCCGGGCGGTGAGCACTGATGCCCCGAGCGAAGCTGTGCGCCGAATGCAGGCACCCGAAGTCACACCACCGCACGGCGTCCTGCCGCCACACCTGGCAGGCGATGGGAGCCACCTTCATGGGCAACCGGATCATCACGCACTGGTGCACCTGTGGGGGATATCAGGAGCGGACCTCGGGCGGTGAGCAGTGATGCCGCGCTTGATGAGCGTTGCGATGACAGCCGACGCAGTGATTGCCAGGCAGAAGACCGTCACTCGCCGCAAAGGCTGGCTGATGCTCAAACCCGGCGACCGGCTCACCCTGTGCCGCAAAGTCCAGGGCCGCAAGCCCGGGGAGCCACTCGACCGGCTCGCCGAGGTCAAGGTCACCCATGTCCGGCGTGAGGCTCTGTCGACGCTGCTCATCCGACCCTACGGCGATCGCGAGGTCGCAATGGAAGGCCTTCCCGGCATGGACCCGAGCGACTTCGTGCAGAAGTACTTCATCGACGCCCAAGGCATGCATCCCAACGACATCGTCACCCGCATCGAGTTCAGATATCTACAGCAGCGCTACCTCGACCAAGGCGGTGAGCAGTCGTGAGCCGCCCGAGACTGTTGGACCTGTTCTGTGGCGCTGGCGGTGCCGCGATG
>CAYZBB010000329.1:0-4380 GCA_964476495.1 uncultured Actinomycetes bacterium
ACCGGGAGCACGTCGGGGAAGATCACGTCGGCGTCGTGGATGCAGATCCAGCCGTCGCGACCCATCGCGTCAAAACCGACCTCGAACGCGAGCCCCTTGTTGAACATAGCCCCATGCTGATACATCGCATCCGTGACGCACAGCTTCACTCCGGGGATTCGCGAGGCGACGGCCTGCACGGCGTCATCCTGTGGGCTCGTGACCACCCAGCACTCGGCGAAGTGCCGCATATTGCGCCAGAGGCACGTTTCCAGCGTCGAGGCGTACCACTCACCGCAGGCGATCGTGATGCCGCGAATCTCAGGCACGATCCTGGATCTCCACTCGCGGGTTGGGCTCGGCGGCCGAACGAAACAGCCGGATCATGAGCGTGTCGGGCTCGGTGCGGTAGATGTACCACGATGGCGGGAAGTCGGTCTCGTGGGTCAGCCGCACGACACAATCCCGCTCACGTGCGAACCGATCGACGGCGGCGACGACTCCAGGGTGGGCCGGGTCGTAGTCGTGGCCCGCGATCATGCCGTGAGGTGGGAGCACGTCCCACCACGCGGTCAGATCCGCCGTCACGTCGTCCTCTTCGTGCGACCCGTCGATGTACACGAACTCGGGCGAGACAAACGACCTGACCACCGGCACGGCCTCGATCGACTTCATGCGCACGAACCGGAACCGCCCCAGGTGCGGAGCCAGGGCCTGCACGGCAACCATTGCGTCGATCGTCCGGTCGTAGGGGAATTCATGGTGCGGCCGGTACGGATCGACACAGAGGAGCCAGTGTCCGTTGAAGCGATCGAGGAACTGGCGGGCGAACACACCCTGATCGGTGCCGATCTCGACGGCATCCTTGTAGCCCCTCGCGTTGCAGAGCAGGGGGAAGTCATGGCGCGTGCTGATCTCGGGAGACGGCTCGACGGCGAAGCTCATTGCGGCTTGATCGCCCTCAGGTAGATGAATCGCTCACGCTCAATCCGTTGGTATGTGCTGATTGTGACGGGATCGAGCCCCGCACCTGTCACGACGGTACGCAGGGAGTGCTCGTCGAAGAACCACACATGATCAGGGTTGAGCGGATCGGAATCGTCGGGCACGATCAGCCACAGCTCACCGCCGGGCGCGAGAATCTTGGTACACTTCTCGATCGCGGCGGGAGCGTCGACCATGTGCTCGAACACGTGGGCCGCGAGGATCAGGCCGGGCTGGCAGTCGGGCTCCCACGCCTCGAAGTCGGCCGCGATGGTGCAAACGCCGTGTCGGGCCTTGAGCCATCGCCTGGCCCACGCGGACGTGTCCAGCCCGCGATAGGCCCAGCCCGCCCGCTGCAACGCCAGCACGTAGGGGCTCGCCCCGCAGCCGATTTCCAGCGCCTCCAGGTGCGGCCACCGAGGCGACGGGAACATCCCCAGCGCTTCCGCCAGCTCGGCCGAGTACCGTGCCGGCGCGTCGCGATCCAGTGCCCCGTTGCTCCGGTAGTACGCTTCACCGAGTTCGGCCGCCTCGCTTCGCTCCCGGATGTGATCGTCGCACTTCGACACCGACCGCAGGGCACCGCACCCGGGATCAACCTCGTTGACGCATCCACAGACGTATGCAAGATGCCGACCGTCGACCGTGACGACGTGATTGTGGGAGGCTTGACGGATCATGCCCGTTGCCTCGGTGTGGTATTGGGCAGGTACTCCGTGCTCGGTCGCTCGGGTCGCTCGACCACGCCGATCGACTCCACGATCTGGACGGGGCGTCCCTTGGCCTTGGGACGGGCGATGGCGCGGTGGGTCTCGCTGAACTCCTCGTACTCGCCGCCGATCGCGAGCTGCCCGGGACGGCGAAGGGGGATGCCGCAGGCGTGACAGTGCAGGTTGACCTGCGCCTCGAAGTCGGCCATCGGCTTGCGCCACCAGCCGTGCGTCACGGGAAGGCCGGTGTCGGGCCAGTCGTCAGCGTCCGGAGCCACGGCGTGGAGAGCGGCCTGCGCGTAAGCGATCTCACAGAAATACGCACGCAACCCACGGCCCGGAACCACGCCGATCGCTGCCGACCAAAACCGGTTGACGTCGCACTCTGCGATCAGGTTCCAGCGCTGCTCCTCGTCGGGGATCACGTCGCGCATGGCGACCCAGGGTGAGCCGTGGATGCTGTCCTGTTCGAGCCCCTTGAGATAGGGGATCGACTCGGGCCAGTCGCGACAGAACTCGGCATGCGCCTCGCTGTCGAGATGCACGTTGAGGTTGCTATGTCGCGGCTGAAACGTGACGCGAGCGTGCGAGCCCTTGCCGTTGAGGTTGTTGCACCAGAGTCCGCGTTGATCGAGCGGGAACCGGGCTCGCATGATGCGGCAGATTTCGTCGAAGTGCGGGTGCAGGGCCGGATTCCCGCCGAAGACGCCGACAACGCCCTGATAGCCTTCCAGGCTGGCGCACGCCGTGTCGAACTCCTCAACCGTCATCATCGCGGGCTTGCCCGCCAGGTTGCTCCCCTGCGTGCAGTGGTGACAGGCCTTGTCGCACGCCCGCGTGATCTGAATCTGGATGATCCCGCCCCTCATGATTCGGGGGCGTTTCTGGCCGGGGGCGACCATGCGATTGACGGTCGGGTGCATCAGGACTTGGCCCCGTCTTGTGGTGTGCCGTGCGTGCTCATATTAGCCCCCATGTCGTCCGGAGACAAGCCAGGCAGTGCTCACGGCTCGCCTTTTCGCCGCCGTCGTGATCGCCGTAGCCCGCGTAACAGGTTGGGAGGTCGCAGCCGCAATGGGGGTCGCGGTAGAGGCAACTACGGATCACGCGGTTCTCGTGATGCTGGGTGCGAATGGCGGGCGGCGTTTCCCGTGGGGGCAGGGGCAAGCCGAGACGGACGCGAGCATGGTGTTTCTGGTCCGGGGTTGCGTCGGGCGAATCGAGCCACCCTCGAAGCATCTGCTCCAGAGGGGTCATTCGGTGATCGTGTAGGTGACCGTTGCGTTGCACGCGCCGGTGCCGAGCCCGTCGAACAGCGTGCCGCCGCCGAATGGGTCTTCGAACGTGCGCGTGACCGTGAATGCGGGCGTTTCCGTGGCCGACGACCAGGTGGTCCGGCCGTCGGTCAGAGTGCGCGATGCGCCCGGGCATCCGTTGAGAGAGATGGCTTGATACTCGACTTCGAGTCGGTCCGACCCACGGCAGACATACCAGGTGACGCCCATCGTGCCGCCGGAAGGAAGGCCGCAACAACCGTCGCCCTCATAGGTGAACGTGCCGCCCCCCGTCCATTTCACGCCGTCCCAGGTCAGGGTGTGCGTTCCGCTGATGCCGGGGCCGGAGATGTACAGCGTTTCCGCAGCCGGGTAGGTGAGACCCGAGCAAAAGCACTGATAGCCGTCTGCCGGGGTAAGCCCCATCGTGACGGTCATGTTGTTGTCGGACGGGCTGGCCACGACGAACGTGCCCGTCTTCGTGTCGAACCGTGAGTGCCCAGAAACTGAGTAGCTGAACGTGCCTGGCCCGAGCCCACAGAACTGAGTCGGCGATGTGCTCGACGTCTGTGTGGCCGAATAGCCGTACGGGCCGGTCACAGTGATTGTGAGGTCGGGGACGTAATCGGCCGTGCCGTTGCAGCCATAGGGCGCAAGGTAAACGCAGATGGTGTAGGGCGCCCCACAGCAGCACCACCAGAACCCGGCCGGAGTCGCGAGCACCGCCAGGGAAAGAAGCCAGAGGGCGACGATCATGAAAGCAGGTTGTCGCACTTGTCAACGTTGACCGCGTGCCACACCCCCAGCACTTTCATGACGTTGACCACGCTGTTGACCGCGATCCTCTTGTCGCGGTTGATGCTCAGGCACTCATACGTGTCGGTCGTGAGCCCGCCATATGTCGGCGGATTCGTGGTCATGTCAAGTGTCGTGTAGAGCTTGATGGCACCTTTGCCCGGCTGAGTGTTGCTGGTCGCCTTGCTGATCTCGGTCGAAACCTTGGCCACGCCTGTCGCAAGCCCACTTGTGCCCAACCGCACGATCGCCCACTGCTCACCACCGCCGTAGTAGCCGTACGGGATGTCGCTTTCTTTCCAAAGGATCTGGGCTGATCCGTCGAAGGACGACTTCAGGGCTCCGGTCTCACCATCCTCGACATCGGCGTACGTGTGCGTCTCGTCGACGACGTTGACGCGGGCCACGCAGGCACCCGCAACCCACGCGCGGACCACGACATCGGGAGGCGCTGGCTCCATCAGAACTGCAAATTTGCCGATGTGATCGGTGGTCGGCGTGACACCGATGAACGCGACCTCGCGGAGAAACGCCTCGACGGACGTTTCCTCCGGTACAAAGATCGGTTCTTCCAGCCCCACGATCTGGCCTTGCTCGAGGTTCGTCCCGGTGTCGTTGAGGACACGGATCAGGGACGA
>CAYZBB010000330.1:0-4372 GCA_964476495.1 uncultured Actinomycetes bacterium
AGGTCCTGCAGGAGCTTGCCCTGGCCCTGCTGCTGCTCCGCCCACCGCTGCAACGCCTCGATCTGCGACGGGTCGTTCGCGGTGAGGACGATGCCGCGGCCTTCGCGGAGCGCGCCGATCTGCTCGTACACGTCCGAGCCGGGCGGCACGTACCCCTGCACTTCGGTCAGCCCGAACGCGTTGGCGATCTCCCGGCCGGTCTGCAGGGCGGTGGTGTCGTTCGACTGGCCGCCGGTGATGACCTGCAGGTCGAGGTCGCCAGCCATGCCGGCGTTGAGGCGGGCCTGGCCGCGTTCCCACAGCGCCTGCTCGCCGCGGGTGCGGGCCTGCGCGATGGCCATCTTGTTCGCGGTGTCCTCGGCGACGACCTGGCCGCCGATGGCGCCCGCTTCGGCGCCGGTCAGGTCACGGCCCAGGATGTTCTGTGCGTAGCCTCGGGCGGCGAACTCGACGGACGCTTGGTCGACGGGCTGGATGACTTCCTGCGACAACGGGGAGAGCTGCCCGGTGGCGGCCATGTCGTGCAGCGGCTTCGTGCGGGCGATCCGGCTGGCGATGATCTGGTCGGCGGTGCGCACGTTGCCGGTGTCGAGCCGTGACACGTTGCCCTGACCGTCGACGACGATCCCCTGGTAGGACTGCACCTCGCCCATGAACGCTTTCCACGCCTCGTCGTCGCGGGCATCCCAGCGGCCCCACATCGGCGAGTCGGACTTCGCGATGGCGTCGTCGCCGTAGTAGCCGGCGAGCCACAGCATCATCTGCAGGTCCCGCTGCTCACCCGGCTGCGCCCGGTACGGGGCGTACACCATCTGCTGGAACGGCATCCGCTGGCCGAGCCACGGCGGCAGGTAGCCCTGCGACTGGTCGGAGAACGGGTTGCGGATCTGCAGCCACGGGTTGTCGGGCGTCTCGTCCTCGACCTCGCTTCCTGGGTCGAAGCCCTGGACCTTCGGATCTGCCATCAGCCGGCCTCCACACCAACAGCGACGGACCGGACACCGGCCGCCGGTTCGATCAGCGTACGCCACAGCCCCCCGACCTCGGGGTTCTCCGCGATGTACGTCTGCCCCCACAGCGCGAACTGCTGGCGGAGCCGGGCCTTCGCTTGGACGGCGTCCTGGCCGCGTTTCACCGACAGCTCGTTCAGGCGCCGCTCGTACGCGTCGTACGACTCGATCATCGTGCGCATCTTGTCGGCGTGGTCGACACCGGCGGGGATCGCCGGGGCGTTCGGCTCGAACAGGACCGTGCGGAGCTCGTCGAGGGTGGCGTCGCGTCGGGCCCGGTCCTGGCCGGTGAGCTGCTGAGCGAACAACGGATGCTGGTTCTTGTAGGCGTCCGCCCACGTCAACCACTGCTTCCGCAACGCCGACGCCTTGTCGTCCGCGCCTCGGGCTCGGAGCGCCGCGTACTCCTGGTCGTAGCGGTCCTTCGACGAGAAGTACACCGACGCCGCCCCCGCGAACTTCATGTCCTTGTACCACTCCTCGGGGGCCTTGCGGTGCCGCATCCCGTACGCGATCTGCTCGTTGTACGCCTTCGCGGAGAACTCGTCGGCGTCACGCACCTGGGGCATCAGCCACGGCGCCGCCAACGTGAACTGGTCGAGGAAGTCCCGGTTGTTGTCCATCCACCGCAACGCCTCTTCGGTCGGTGGGAGCGCCGCACCGGAATCCTTCGTGGTGGCGTACACCGTCCACGGCTGCGCGTCGGGGTTCTGCGCGAGGAACACGGCCAGCGCCTCGTCGTACGGCATGTGCTCGAGGAGGCGGGCCAGTTCGGGCTGCAGGGCGGCGCCCTCGAACTCGGGGGTCGGGGTCGCCGGCGTGAAGAACCCGAGCACGGCCCTGGACAGGAGCAGGGTGCGGGACCACTGCTTGACGTTGTCGATGTAGTGCTCCTGCTGTTCCGGTGTCGGTGACTCGCCGAGCGACAGTTCGGCGGCCCGGTCGAGCAGACGCTGGCGTTCCTCGGCGTTGTCGGTGTCGTCCGCGGCGGACCGCAGACGGATCGCTTCGGCTTCCATCATCTGCATCGCGCCGATCGCCGCCGAGTTGATCTCCTTCTGCCCGTCGGGGTGGTTCGTCACCGCGTTGAACATGCGGGCCGCCCACGCCGGGAAGATCTGCTGGATCGGGTTCCGGTCGAGGCGGCCTTCGGGGGCGAGGGCCGTGCCGATCGGGCGGAGCTCGGGGAACTGGTTCGACAGGTACTGGGCGGGGAGCTGCACGAGCGGGCTGACCGACGGCAACTGCTGGAAGTCGCCGGGGACGCCGGGCAGCATCGACTCGACGTTCATCGTGAGCGGCACCCCGACCGGGATCGACGCCTGCCCACCCCAGATCGACGAGATGATCGGGGCGTTGCCGATCATCTGCGTCAACGACTCGGATCCGGGGATCACGAACACCGACTCGCCGCGTTCGTTCTTGTGGACAAGCGACGTGGACGTGAACCCGTGGGCGATGAGCTGGGCGCGGCGCATCGCTTCGGGGGAGTGGACGAGGGTGCGCGCCCACCGCTTGAGGAACGCTTCCTGGGCGAACTCGAACGGCATGAGGTTGCGGGCGTAGTCCTGGAAGAACGACCGGACGTGGTGGTCGTCGATGTAGGGGACGACGTCGTTGATCGCGCGTTTCGTCGCCAACTGGATCGCTGTCAGTTCGACGTGTTCGTCGTGGCGGCCGAAGCGCAGCAGGTGTTCGATCTGCTGGTCGCCGATGTAGCGGGCGTTGTTCGGGTCGAGCAACGCCGGGTCCTTGAACACGTTGGCGTCGCGGAGCTGCTTGCGGAACCAGACGATGTCGGCCCGGTCGAGGTTGTTCATCTTGCCGACGATCTGGTCTTTCCACGCTTCGAGGTGCGAGTAGCCGAGGCGTCGGCCTTCGTCGAGGCCGTTCCAGAAGTCCCGGAAGTCGGCGAGCGGTTCGCCGGTCTTCGACACGGTGTTGCGGCCCCACATGCGGGTCGCTGTCTCGTACAGCTCGGGGTTGCGCATCAGCGCGGTGGACAGGTCGGCGGCCTTGAGGCCGTCAGCGAAACCGAGGAGGAACATGGGGTGGCGGACCGTCGCGGAGATGGCGGGGCCGATGACCTTGTCGAACCCGTAGCGGACCATCTTCGTCCACATGCCCTGCGGGTCTTCCATGACGAGCTTCGGGGCGATGACGTGGGTGGGTAGCCAGTCGGTCGACACGTTCTGGATGTGCGACAGGGTGAGTTCGTGGTCGAGCATCGGGACGAGCAACGCGTGGTTGACGTACCCGTCGGGGGAGATCATCGAGTCGGTGAGCAACCCGGACAGACGGGTCGCGAAGTCCTCGACGTTCGCTTCCTTCGTGGACGGGGCGTCGACCCAGCGGGGGCCGGTGACGGAGTCGAGGCGGTGCATCCCCATCCCCGAGTACGGCTCGAGGTGGACGGCGTGCTGGGGGCCGACTTCCATGAGTCCGGTGTTGGTGAGGGGGCGGACGTGTTCGGCGGCTTTCGGGCCGAGGCCGTCGAGGTAGCGGGGGATGCGGTCGTGGTTGAAACCCGGCACGAAGTTGACGCCGGGGTCGGAGTGGCGGGTGAGGACGCGGGCGAGCCGGTCGACCTGGTCGCCGTCCTCGAACGCGAGGGTGGACATCGGCAGCATCGGGCCGGCGTGGGAGATGTCGCGGCCGGCGACGGCAAGCGCTTGGCGTTCGGTCGTCCACTGCTGCAGGTACATCGAGATCGCCTTCACGTCCCCGGGGAGCAGTTCGCCATCGGTGGCGATCTTGCGGATGAAGTCGATGCGGTCGGGCTGGGACAGGCGGTTGCGGAGCCACTGCAGGGACTGTTCGTCGCCGAGCAGCCCGTAGAACGACCGGTGGTTCTCCGACGGGGGGACCATGGCGCGGGCGCCGCTGGTGCCGTGGACCTGCATCCGCATGTTCGAGTTGATGATCGGCATCAGCTCGGGCGGGATATCGCGGTTGGCGCCGGTGAGGGAGCGGCGCAGCTCTTCCTGCAGGGCCTTGCGGAGTTCGTCGGGGTTGGCGTATGTGGAGAGCGGGTTGCGGGCGACGAGGGGGGCGGTGAGGCGCCGGTCGACGTCGAGGAGGGGGGCGAGTTCGTCGAGGATCCAGCGTTCGTTGACGTTCGCGGCGATGTTGTAAACGGTGGCGGTGAACTCGCCGTCGGGGGCGTCGACAGCGACGCGGAGCTTGAACTGCTCGGGGAGGTGGTCCCATGCGCCGGGGTTCCCGATGAACAGCTCGGATGGGAGTTCGGTTTCCTTGAGCAGTGAGGTGGTGGTGCCGGCGGGGGCGGTGGTGAAGAGCGTCTTGACGTGCTGTGCGAGGTACGGGTCGGACGTGATCTTCGCCTGGAGCTCCTGCAGCCG
>CAYZBB010000331.1:0-4361 GCA_964476495.1 uncultured Actinomycetes bacterium
GATCAACAAGACGACGGGCGCTGTCTCCGCCGCCGTCACCGTGTTCACCGCAGCCGGCAACTACCCGGCGAACGTGCACGCACACCCTGCGCCCGTGCAGCTTCCGTCTGGCCGCGTGCTGGTGTTCTACTTCGTCTACTCCGAGACCACGATCTGGGGCCTCACCGAGGAACAGATCATGATCTTCATGTCGTACAGCGACGACGAGGGTGCGACCTGGACGACCGGCAGCCGCACGTGCGCGCCCTACCAGATGAACCACAACGCCGCCGGCAGCGGAACGGATGGCTACGACGCGACCCGCGGCATGGTCGCGTACTACCACCCCACCGGGATCGGGCTGTGGTACTGCATCCGGCGGGCGAACACCAACCTCGGCCTGGAGTACCCCCGCGAAGTGCTGGTGCAGTGCGCCAGCGCGACGCTGGGCGCGAATTTCCGTGAGATCGTCACGGCGGACTACACCAACGGCGACCACGCCGACTACCTCGGATGCGCGCCCGCCGCGACGGTCGCCAACGGTGTGATTCACCTGGGGTGGGCGCGCTACAGCCTGTCGGTCGGCACGCTGCCGAAGGGCGCGTTCCCAGGCGTGGTGCAGCTCGGGAGCGTGTGGGAGCCCTACGTAGGCCGCACGCGACTGGTCGCCAAGCCCGACGCCTCGACCGCGGCGGCGGCGTGGTACATCGCGTCGGCCGTGTCCGGTGGCGAGGCCGAGGCGTGGGACATGACCATGACCACCGACGACGCCGGCATTCCCTACGTCATCATCCGGCAGCCCAACGCCGACAGCGCCATCAGCACCGCACGGTACAACGCCACGCAAGGGGTGTGGGAGTCGCTGGGGCGGGGCAGCCCCGGGGCCTGGGGCTGGTGCGTCGTGGACAGCGGCAACACCGCCTATCCCTGGCGCCTGTCCGCCACCTGGCAGCGCGGGCGGATGCTCATCGCGCACCAGTCGGACGCGGTGGTTGCGACGGTGGGCGCGTCCATCGGCATGTTCGTGCTGGGTGGCTGGTCCTCGGTGGTGCGCACGCTGGCGACCGACGTGGCCGGGTACGCGAGCGTGTACCGCGTGACGCTGGGGCGGTGCTGGATTCCAGTTGAGCTGCCCGACAACACCGCGGAGTGGACGGCGGCCGGCGCCGGCACGGCGACTCTGGACGGCGAGCGGCTGAACATCAGCACCGCCGTCGCCGCCAAGACCTACACCTACGCCGTCAGCGGCACCGTCGCGGAGGGCATGACGGTGGAGGTCGAGGTCGCACCGGTGACCTCTGCCGTCATCACCGAGGCCGTGGTGCTCACCGTCATCATCGCGGATGGCGTCGAGGAGTACCGCGTCACCGCGCGCATCGGCACCGCCGCCGTCGACTTCTGGGACGACCACGACACCGCCGGGGCGGGTGCGCTCATCGACTCGGTGGCCATCGACACCACGGGCGGCGTCTGCATCCTGCTCGACATGAGCAGCGCCAGCATGAAGGCATGGGTGCGCGCGCGGTCCTTCTCCTCGGATCGGGAGTGGACGGAGGCGGCGCAGAGCGACACGCTGACCGATGCGGCCACCTACGCAGCGCCGGCTGCCAACGGCTCGGTGGTGTGGGGCCACCGCATCAGCACTGCGGAGAGCAACTGGTTCCGCGTCTCGTGGGATGACGACGAGTGGCTGGGGCTGCACATCCTGTCGCAGAGCTACCCGCTGGACCTCCAGGCCCGGCACCTCGGGACCTCCGCCGTCTACGTGGACAGCGGTCTCAAGATCGCCGCCAAGGACGGCCCCGGCTACATCGCCGAGGAGTTCACCGTCGCCACGCGGTACAGCTACGGCATTGAGCGGATCGAGGTGGCCGACTACCCGAGCCCGCGGCACTCCTGGCGCAGCACCGGGAGCGACCCGGGAACCATCGTCGCACAGCAGACGATCACGTGGCAGGTGGACGCCGACTTTACGACCGCCTCCAGGCCGCCAGGGAGCACCATCGCCCTGTCCGTGCACGGGGCCAACTGGCGCACGGGCAGCATCCGGCGGCGGAACACGGCGGGCGCCTACTCCACCATCGCCACCATCGACGCGGCGGCGGGCATGACCGGACTGGCGTTCACCCGTGCGGGTTCGGCGGTCTACGGCAACGCGGGCAACGTGTCGCCGCCCTACTTCCACGAGAGCGAGTGCAAGGGCTGGCGGATCGCGCTGGCTTCGGGCGAGGTGCGTCAGATCCGCGACAACACCGAGGGCTTCTTCGGCGGCTCAGCCGACAAGCGGTGCGTGCTGTACCTCTCCGACCTCGACGACACCGAGGCCACCACCGGGACCTGCGCCATCTGGCCGGCGGACTTCGCGGTCGTGGTCGAGGTCGACACGACGGCATGGCGAGCGGTGCAGCTCATCATCGACAGCCAGTACACCAGCGCCGGCTACATCGAGACGGGCACCGTGGTGGTCGGGTGGTTCGTGCCGTTCGGCTTCGAGTACGCCTGGGGCCGCGTGCTGGAGCACGAGCCCGCCTATGAGCGCGCGGAGTTTCGCGACCGCACAGACCGGGTGCGCACGGCGGGGCCGGTGCGCCGGGTGGTGAGCCTTGCGTGGTCGGACGGCGTCGACCTTACCGGCGTCACCGGGACGGCTCCGACGGCCAGCTACGTGCGCACCAGCGCCACCGGCGGATCGGGGATCGCGGCCTCGGTGCCGGGCACACCGCTGACGCTGGAGGGCATCCTGCGACGGCACTACGGCGCACGCATCCCGCTGGCGCTGGTGATGCAGGTCGACAAGGGCGACACAGGCGCCGACACGCGGATCGTCAACCGGCGCGAGCAGGGGCCCATCCTTTGCCGCCTGACCTCCCCGATCCGCCGGGAGTCGGTGCAGGGCAGCGAGGACTACAACGAGGTCGTGAGGGTGGCGACCATCACGCTGGAGGAACTGACGTGAGGCGCTGGTCTCGCGATGAGCTGGTGGGCACGGAGCTGGTGTGGCTGCTCACCATCGACCACCACGGCCGCGAGCTGCGGTGGTCCTCGCGCACCGCCTACACGGTCGACACCGACGGGCGGAACCGGCCCTATGACGGCGGCCTTGACGCGCCAGAGGTCGAGCGTGCGATCCAGGGCCCCGGCGGCGAGCCCTCGCTGCCCTCGCTGCCCTTCGAGGTCTACCAGCCGCCCGGCGTCGACCTGGCGGCGGACGCAGAGGTGGGCCGGCCGCTCGCGGGCTGCACGGGCGAACTCGCCTTGTGGGTCGACGGCAGCGCTCACGAGGACCGCCGGGTGTACCTGCGCGGCGTGGTCGAGGAGCCCGAGTACGGCGACACCGAGGAGCCGGTGCGCTTCTCCCTGTCGGCTCTGCCGTGGGCGGCGGAGACGCTGTACCCGCCAGCCGAGGCGACGATCACCGAGACCACGTGGCCCGAGGCCGGCAGCGCCGCGCTCGGCAACTGCTACCCCGTGATCATCGGCTGCCCCGGGCAGTACGAAACGGCCCCGTCGTCGTCGACCACAAGCGGCAGTCCGGCCTACGCGGTCCAGTACACCGGGGCCAACGCCGACACGGTGCTGGTGGCGGATGGGCGCGTGATGGCGACCCAGGCGGTGCTGTTCTACGACGGCGTGTCGGCCGGGGCGGTGGCCATCACGACCGACACCGACGCGCTCGGGCGGCTCGTGTCCGTCATGGACATCAGCGGGCTTGCGGCGGGTGTGCGCACGGCGACGAGCTACCACGTGGGATGGCGCGCCTCGGACGGCGGCGGCATCATCGGCCCGCGCGGTGGCACCATGAGCGGCGCTGGCGACGTGCTGGCGTGGGCCATGCGCACCAGCGGTCGGGAGGTCGACGAGGGCGCGTTCCAGGCGATCGCCGGGCTGCTGAACGCCTACAAGGTCGGCGTCTGCATCGAGGAGCCGTGTGACCTGTGGGAGTGGGCGGTGGAGCACATCCTGCCCCTGTTGCCGGCGGAGCTGGTGTTCACCGGCGACGCGGTCGGGCCTGTGCTGTGGCCGTACCTCGCCACCACCGGCGACGCGGTGGAACACCTCACCGAGGGCCAGGGTGTCACCCGAGACGGGTCCGTCAGCTACTCGTCGCTCGCGGACATCGCCAACGACCTGCGCCTCTCGTGGGCCTACCGCAACGCCGCTAACAGCTACCTGCGTCGCACGGCCCTTGTGGCGGCGCCCGACATCGCAGCCGACGACGACGCGCAGCAGGCCAGCCTCATCGCCGAGCGCAGCGTGCGACGCTACGGCCGCCGGTCGCGGGAGACGCAGAGCCAAGCGGTCTACGACTCTTCGACGGCTGGCGCCGTGCTCGGCTGGCAGGCCATCGTCTACGCGCTGCCCTGGCGGTCGGTGACGTACAC
>CAYZBB010000332.1:0-4351 GCA_964476495.1 uncultured Actinomycetes bacterium
GGATTCCTTTGCGGTGAGGGAGGTTGCGGCGGCCAGGAGCCAGCCGCCCAGTTCGTGGGCCTCATCGGCCGAGAGCAGGACGCGGGCACCGTGCATGTCGTCGATGGCGACCAGGGCCACCGAGTCGCGGAGCAGGGACACCGACACGCAATCGGCCCTTGTCCCGCCGGTGACGACGCTGTTCCAGTTCAGGCCGGTGACGGTCTGCGACCCGTTCGCGGCGATCGCCGCGTCGATGGCTGCGATGGCGCGGGCGTCCTGCCGGCGCCCCCCGTCGATGGTCATCCCGTGCTCGACGGGGTTCGGGGTGTCCGGCACCAGCAGATGCGCCCGCTCGAGCGCCTGAGCCAGCAGAGGTGCACGGGTGCCGACCTTCTCCGCGGTGCGGTCGATGACCTTGGTAGCGCGGGCGAGATTGGTGCTCATCGGAGCCACTCCGCAGCCTTGAGTCCGGCGAAGATCAGTCCGGCCCAGAGCAGGGCACCGAGGGCGAATGCCGCCATCCAGGCCCGGGCGGCGCGGGTCAGCTTGCGGCGCTGCTCACGGTCGGCGTGAGCCTGAACCTCAGGAGAGACGGTCATGCCGACACCAGCCTCACGGTGAGGGTCCTGCCAGGACGGAGGGCTGTCAGCTCCATGCCGTAGTGGTCGCGGCAGACGTCCCGCTCGATGTACGGGCGACCCTCCGCGTTGAGCATCGCCATGTGCAGATCGGCGGCAGCGTCACAGCCACCAAAGCCGCATCTCGTGGATTCTTCCGGCATCGGGATACACTCCTTCTTGAGATTCGTTCTCGGCCCCGGTGTGCTTCCAGGCGGACGGGGCTCCTTGCGTCCTTGGCGGGTGGCGGGCCGGGGGGATGGCCCGCCACCCTTTTCACTGCCTCGGGCGGCGCCGGCGTCCGAGGAGGTTCCGGGGGGCGCATGCAAGGGGCGCCCACAGGGTGAAGGTGGCGAGGCCGGCGGCAAGGCAGGCCAGATCGGACCAAGCAAGGCCGGTCATGCTGTGGCTCGCGAGTTGCGCTTGGCTTCACGGCAGGCGTCGCAACGACACCCGCGCCGGTAGTTAGTTGCCGTGCCGCACTTGGCTGGGTCGGGAGTCGCTGGCTCACGCTGGCTGTCCCGCCACGTCTTGCTCCACGACCTCTGGCAGGTCCGGCAGAACATCTGCTGGCCGCCGTTTCGGCGGGGCTTGATTCCGGTGTTCTCTGCGCTGTACGGGTGTCCCTGTGCGCATTCGGTGGGCCGGTCCTGCTCTACCGCCCGCCGGGTGTTCTCCCGCCCGGTGACGGCCTCAAGGTGGGCCGGGTTGACGCAGCGCTTCACGCGGCACAGGTGGTCGATCGTCAGGCCGTCCGGGATGGGGCCGTTCTCAAACTCGTACGCCACTCGGTGCGCCAGCTTGGTGTCGCCGTCCAAGCCGAAGCACCCGTAGCCCTTGGCGTTGAGGGCGCCCATCCAGACGATGCACGGGGTCGGCATCACGAGCGTTCTGGCGGTGAAGTTCGCGGGGAGAGTCATGCTGCTGCCCTCCGCTGGCATTTGCGCCGGTACGCCTCGATCTGGGCTTCGGTGATCCAGTAGCGCCGGCCGTCGTACTCGTGGCCGAGTTCATGGGTGGCGCACAGGATGCGGACGCGGCGGGTTGAGCAGCGCAACCGCTCCGCCACCTCGGCAGGGGTGAGCCGGTCGCCGATCATGCTGCGGCGCTCCGGTGCTCAACTCGCGCCAGGTCAATCAGCGCCCAGCCGTCCGGCAAGTCGAGAGCAGCCGCGAATGTGTCGAAGTCGTCAGAGTCGAGCAGAGTGCGGCTGTTGAGCCGCGCGGAGAGCGCGCCGGTGGACATGCCGACACGCTGCGCGAGCGCCTCCTGGGTCATCCCGAGCCGGGTGAGCCGGACCCGGATCGCCGCCGCCATCGCGGTCTGAATATCGCTCATGTGAAGACTGTATCGCATATGCGTTGATCCGTTCAAGTATCTGGGTATCTGTATCGCTGACGCGATACTCTCTAGGGCATGACGAAGAGGGACGAGCGCACCCCGCTGGGGCCGACCGCGCTACGGATAGCAGCTGCGGTCAGAGGGTTGATGGCCGAGCGTGGACTCACCCAGCACGACATGCGCCGCGTCGTCGCGGACCACCGTGGGCCGCGATCGCAGAGTTACGTCTCGGAGCGGGTCTCGGGCGTGTCGGCGTGGGACACCCGCGAGCTTGAACTCATCGCTGAGCGGTTTGGGTTCACCGACACGTTCGACCTGCTGGCCGAGGCTTCAAGGCGCCCTCAGCCGTAACCGAACATTTCCCGCTCCCCCCGTTCGCAAGATGCTGACAACGGTAGGGGTGGGGGCTGACAGAAAAGGGGTGGCGTGATGGCCGTTACGGATCTGTGGACGCGGCGAGACGGGTCGCCGTCGCTGCGGGCCGGGCGGGGGATGCGCTGGCGCGCCTCGTGGCAGGGCCGTTCCGAGTCGTACCGGACGAAGCGGGCTGCGGAGGCTGCCGAGTTGCGGATGCGCACCGAGCCGGCCCGGCGTCCGCAGGACACAACCACGGTCGGGCAGCTTGTCGATCTGTGGCTGGAGGGGAAGGCGGACTTGTCCGCCAAGGGCTACGAGGCGGCCGGGAATGCCGCGAAGCATGTCAAGGACGAGTGGGGGGAGTGGTTCGTCGCTGATCTGACCTCGCACGGCTTGCAGGCGTGGCTGGCCGGTGTGGAGCGGTCGGCGTCGTGGAAGCACAAGGTGCGGCTGGCGTTGCGGGGTGCGTGCCGGATCGGCATCAGGGTCGGGGCCATCGAGCGCAACCCGGTGGACGAAGTACGGGTGGCAGCGGAGAAGCGGCGCGAGGGTATGTACCTGACCGTCGATCAGGTGCGGGCGTTGGCGGATGCCGGCGGGGGGCCGATGTTGTGGTTCCTGGCGACGACCGGGGTTCGGATCGGGGAGGCGTGCGCGCTGACCGTGGGGGACGTGGATGCTTCTCGTGGCCGGGCAAGGATCGGGCGGGCGAAGACGAAGGCGGGCGTACGGGACGTGGCGATCCCGGCGAAGGTGCTGGCCATGCTGGATCTGAAGCGGCCCGGCGGCGTGCCGCTGTTCACTGCGCCGATGGGTGGCTGGGTGCACAAGGACGTGTGGCGGGCGCGGGTGTTCACGAAGGCAGTGGAGAAGGTGGGCCCGGAGGGCCTGCGACCGCATGACCTGCGGCATACGGCGGCGTCGCTGATGATCCGGTCGGGGGCGAGCGTCAAAGATGTGCAGCGGCAGCTCGGGCACGCGGCGGCGGCGATGACGCTGGATGTGTACAGCCACCTGTTCGACCAGGGCATTGATGACGTGGCGGGCCGTCTGGATGCGCTGGTGTAGGTAGACTAGAAGCGCCCCCAGGCGGTGCTCACAACACCACCCGAGGGCTGACCCGCTCGACTTCGACTGAACCGAAGGAGGGGCTGTGACCCAGCCTAACCCTGTCCTGGCTGTACGTACGGCGGGCCGAGCCCGCGCCAAGCAACTCAGGGACGCGATGCGCTCCGAGGGCATCCCCTATCTCTGCGCACTCTGCGGGCAGGCCCCCGTCTGGCAGGGTCTCGAACTCACCTTGCAGGTGGATCACATAGACGGCAACGCGCTCGACTCCCGCTTGCAGAACCTGCGGTTTCTCTGCCCCAACTGCCACACGCAGACCGAGACTTACGGACGCCGCCTGACGCCACCCCAGCAGGTCAAGGGGTTCCTGACGCCCCAGCGCGTTAGGGAGATTCGGGAAGCCTATGGGCCGTGGGTGAAGAATCGCCGGGGGAAGGTCCCACTGAAAGTACTTGCCGACCGGTACGGTGTGACCGCAGCGACGATCTCCCGAGTGCTCTCAGGTGACCGGTGGCAGAACGTCGAGCAATCCTGACTCTTACCCATATCGTACCGGCACGCTGTGACTAGGCATTATGCCTGCTTTGGGAGCAGGAGATCGCATCCGGAGCGCCCACCAGCCCCGGGACCGCTATTTGACTAGGCGTCACGCTTCAAATCACCCCCCGGCAAGCGGGTTCAACGAGCCCAACGGTGGGAACGGTTGAGCGAATGTGGGAGCATCCGAGTTTCGTCGAGGGGTCTCGGCGGTTCTACCGGGTAAAGAATCGACTAGGCGTAATGCAGCGAACTGCATGGTTGTGGTTGTGCCCGATTCGTACCGGGGTAGAGTGCTGCGGGCGGGGTGTGGCGCAGCTTGGTAGCGCACCGGCTTTGGGTGCCGGACGTCGCCGGTTCAAATCCGGTCACCCCGACCCAAGGTCACGGAGCGGCACTACCTGCATACCAGCCCGCAGCAGGTCGCTGAGGCGATGGCGGCGCTCGGT
>CAYZBB010000333.1:0-4338 GCA_964476495.1 uncultured Actinomycetes bacterium
CATCACTGGCGCATCGACCCGCCGGCGGGGCCAACCTCCACCGGGCGATGCCGCACATGCGGCGCCGAACGCGTGTTCTCGAACGTCCACCTGGAGGATGCGGCGCAGAGCTGGCGGTCGCTGGAGAAGCGGAAACCTGCCCTGTGACGCGCTGTAGTGCGATTCTGGGCGCGAAAACGCCCCGGCTGGTATGTCGGGGCACGGAGGTACAATGAGCGCAATGGACACGGAAGATAACTTCACCTACATCGGCGTACCCGGGCCGATTCTGGGCATCCGCCGCGCTGAAACGGAACTGCGCCAACTGTTCGCCAGCGCCACAGATCGTGAGAGCGAACATGGCGAACGCGACCGCATTCTCCTCGAACTCCTGGACGTGCTCGCCCCCGAGGTCGCAACGCTGGTCCGCGAACGCGAGCACAAGGTTGGCTACTGGTATGCGTGATTCCGGTACAATGTGAACCACATTGGACAATCGTGAACATTCCGAAAACCGCGCACTGACACCTATCGTAGAGACGTGCCTTACCGAGGCTCAGTCGTCGGCGGCCTATATGCTTGGCCGCTGCATGCCTCGAAAGCAGATCATGGCGATGTTGGAGATCGAGTCACGTACTACGCTCTGGAACTGGTTGCAGTTGCCGGAGTTTCAGGACGCAGTGAAGCGGTCGAACCGGGAATGGTTGGCCGAACTGAACGAGCGAAAGGCACGCATCATCGAACGGGCGCTAGAGCTGGAAGAGGCGGAGTTGCACGATGACAACTCCGACCGACGTGCGGCCTTCGCCCACGAGATCGCACGAAACGTCCTCCGATGATCTGCGGGAATACCCACTCGGCCGTGTAGATGTTCAACCCGTAGAGTTCTTCGGTAACACAGCCCGAAGACTCCCTAGCACCTTCGACGCACCACATGCGGCACAAAGACGACTACTCGCGGAAGCGGGACGCTTCAACGTTGGCGTCTGCGGGCGGCGTATCGGGAAGTCCACACTCGCGAAGCGTCTGCTCGCCGAGCCCGCGTTGCAGGGCAAGCGCACGGCGTATGCGCCGCCTATCTATCCGATGGCCCACCAGTTCTACCGCGAGCTCGATGCTGACCTCGGTGCCCTCGTTGTGCGGCGTGAGGCGAATCGCCGGCTGGAACTAGTAGGCGGCGGCTTCATCGACTTCTGGAGCCTGGAGAACGGCGGTAACCGCATGCGTGGCCAGAAGTACCACCGCATCGTCCCCGACGAAGCGCAGGAAGTACCGGGATTGCGGCATATCTGGGAAAAGGTCATGCGTGCCACGCTGACGGACTACCAGGGCGACGCATGGTTTCTTGGCACACCGAAGCGTGGTGGCGACTTCGAGTATTTCTTTCGGCTCGGGCAGACGGGCGAAGATGACTGGCAGTCGCAGCGCATCCCGACCGCTATCACGCGCGATGGGACCGCGAAGACTGAAGTCATCGGCACTAACAACCCGTACCTCGCGCTCAATGCGTCCGGTGAGCCCGACGAAGCGTTGGCGATTGCGGAACTGGAGTCGGCGCGGCGCGGCCTATCGGCTGAGGCGTTTGCGTCCGAATACCTGGCCGACTTCGAGGCGACCGATTCCGAACTGGTCTACACCCTCGATCCGAACCGCACCATCGTGCCGGCCAAGGTCGCGTGGTCGGATTGCCGATGGCGCGTGGTCGGCATCGATCCGGGCGGTGGTGACCCAACAGCCATCGTGCCCCTCGGCGTGTACGTCGGCCCGGACGGCGACCGCATCCACCAGTACGGCGAGTTCTACCGTCGCGGCGATGTCACCGTTGAGATGATCGCGGAGTACCTGGCGAAACTCGGACCGGTCGATTACGTGTTTGTGGGCGAGACGGGCGGGAACGTGTTGACCAACTCCCTCGTGCAGCTCGGCTTCCCTGCGATGAAGGCGGACATGCGGCGCGAAGAGGGCATCGAACATGTGCGATGGCTGCTCGGGAACGGCCGGCTGACCATCTCACCGGAGTGCAAGAACAGCATTGTCGAGTTCGACCACTACCGCTGGGCGCGGAAGCGCGATGGCACGGGCGAGGCGTATGCGACGCGGACGCCGGAGTGGACGCACGCCGATGCGATGGACGCGCGGCGGTATGCGGCCGTGGGGATTCTGCGGGCGGTGCCGGCAACCAGGACGGGCGGTGTGACGCCGATGAAGTACGCCACGACGAGGAGCGCACGACTATGAACCTGCCGAAGGAACGGCGACTCACCCTCGAGGACTGCAAGCGCAAGGCGGACGCGCTACGCAAGCGCTTCGAAGACCCGCGCGGGCTGCACGAGCGCGTGCGCTGGCGAACGAAGCACATGTTCCTTGACCCCAGCGTCGACCCGCAGATGCCGGGGAGCGTGATGGGCCACGAAGGTAAGTGGTCTGGCCCGCTGCAGGCGTCTGCGGTGCAGAAGACGCGGCTCAAGCAGATCAACGCGCGATTGAAGGCCAGGGTCTGCGAGAACCCGTGGAAGGTCGAATGCACGCCGATCAAGGACACCATCGCGGGTCGCTCGTTGGCGAACGATGCCGAGGCGCTGTTGATGCAGGGCTTCGACCACATCCAGCAGCAGACCGGCATCGACATCCAGGGCAACCTCTACGACGGGCTCGCGTGGAAGGCGGTCGGCATCCTGCACTGGCGGATTGACACGTCGGTCTGGGACGACGACATGCCGGATTACGACGAGCGCGACGAACTCGATGAATGCGACATGTGCGAGGGCACCGGTAAGGCGGATGGCGAGAAGTGCCCCGAGTGCAATGGCCGCGGCTACACCGGCAACCGCGACTACGTTGAGGACGACTACGTCGACGGGCGCAAGAGGGGCAAGAAGTACCGCGAGTCGGACGAGTCGGTAAAGGAGCGTATCGCCCGATACAAGGCCGAGTGCGGGTTCCCGGTGTACCTGGAGACGCTGGAGCCGAGCCAGTGCTACTGGGTCCAGGACAAGTCCACGCTCTCGGAGTTCCGGGAGTTCATGGTCGCGCGGGTGATCTCGCTTGGCGATTGGAAGGACGAGAAGCGGGCGGCGCTGGAGAAGCGTGAGGCGCTACGGGAGCGCGACGCCCCGGCGCAGAACATCCAGGGCACTATCGAACACTGGATGCCCGAGGCCAGCGACTACGAGCGCGAGGTCACGCTGTACCAGTACTGGACACGGCGCTACTGGTACGAGTGGGTCGACGGCGACGAAGACGTGTTCGACATGGGCGAGCACCACTACGGTATGCCGCCCTTCGCGTTTGCCGTTGCGCGGTACAACGACGTAGCGTCGCCCGCGTGGGCGTACCTCCCCGCCCTCGATGCGATGCTGGAAGAAAAGCCCGAGTTCGACCGGGTGCGGTCGATCATGAACTGGGGCATTGAGCAGGGCGCCATCCGCCAGCACTTCCTGCAACAGAAGGCGGGCGTCATGCCCGTGTTGCAGGATGGCGACCAGGACCTCGACATGTCCGCCACGGCAGGTGGTGCGGCAAAGATCCCGCCGGGGCTGGAGCTGATCACGGTTGGCGGCGAGGGGATGAATGCGCAGTTTGAGCGGCTGTACGAGTACACCGCGAAGGACATGCAGGATGCGGAGCCGGGCACTGGCTTCGCGACCTTCGGCGCCAGTACACAACCGTGGTCGGCGCGGCAGGAGCGCGACCAAGAGAACATGGAGCCCAAGAGCTACATCGGCTCGATCGCGCGGTGTCTCCAGGTGATGGTGAACAACCTGATTCGCTGCTTCGCGGATGAGGAGCACGGCCCGGGTGAAGTGTTCGGGTACGCCAAGATTGGCGACACGGGCAAGCTGGACCGCACGAAGGTCCTGAGCATGAAGCCGAAGGACTGGGAGAACGTCATCGCAGATGTGAGCATCCAGGAAGTCGGCAGCCTCGAGCGCGCGTCACTCATGGAGACCGGGCTGATCCTGCTGGAGAAGGGCGTCATCACGCTCGTTGAGTACTTCACCGACTACATGGGTGTCCCCAACGGCGAGAAGAAGTACGCGCAGTTGAAGGTCTTCCAGATGTGGGAGAAGGAGATCCTGCCCGGGATGCTGCGGCAGAGCGCGGCGGAATACCTCGGGCCGAAGTACGCGATTGCCCCGGATGGCATTCCGGTGGGCATGGACGGGCGTGCCGTCACGGATGAGCAGGTGATCACAGCGAACGGCGGGACACCGCTGGTGCAGCAACCGCAGATGGCGCCGGGCGGGATGGGCGCGACGCCGCCGGCGATGGCCCCGTTGAACGCTCCGGGGACGCCGCAACTCGCGGGCACGGGGGCGATGGTATGAACCGCGAGTTCATCAAGACGCAGGGCAAGGA
>CAYZBB010000334.1:0-4284 GCA_964476495.1 uncultured Actinomycetes bacterium
TGTCGGCGCCCTCGACGTAGATGGCGTCCGCCGGGCAGGCCCAGGCGCACAGCTCGCAGCCCACGCACTTCTCCAGCCCGTCAGGCCAGCGGTTGAGCTGGTGACGGCCGTGGAAACGCGGTGCGGTGACCTTCTCCTTGCCCTTCTCCGGGTAGCCCTGCGTGAAGGTCTTGCGGAAGATGGTCTTGAAGGTGACGCCGAAACCGGCCCACGGATCGAGGATGCCCATTACTTCTTCTCCTCTGCGGCGGTCTCAGGTTCGGCGGTGGAGGTGACCACGCCGCTCAACTCGGGCAGCACCTGACCCGGCTGCGGAGGGACGGGGTAACCCCCGGCGAAGGCGTCGAACAAGCCGGCAGGCGGCTTGGCCGGCTCGGGTTCAGCCTTCTCCCCCAGGAACACCACCGCCAGGATGACCGCACCCAGCAACCCGATCAGGACGTAGAGCAGGGTGCCCTGCAGCAGCCCCTCGGATTGCAGCTTGCGCATCGTGGCGATGATCAGGATCCAGCCCAGCGAGATCGGGATGAGCCACTTCCAGCCCAGCCCCATGAACTGGTCGTAGCGGAACCGCGGCAGCGTGCCGCGCAGCCAGACGAAGAACGAGATGAACAGCTGGACCTTGATCGCGAACCAGATCGGGCCGAGCCACGGGTTGTTCAGGATGGGCAGCATGTTGAGGGGCCAGATCGGCAGGTAGCCGCCCATGAACAGGGTGGTCGCGATCGCCGAGACGGTGGCCATGTTGATGTACTCGGCCAGGAAGTAGATCGCGTAGCGGAAGCCGGAGTATTCGGTGATGTAGCCCGACACCAACTCCGACTCGGCCTCCGGGAGGTCGAACGGCGCACGGTTGGTCTCGCCCACCATCGCGACCACGTAGATGCAGAAGGAAGGCAGCAGGAGCAGCCAGTACCACTGTTGCAGGCCGATGTCGAGGCCGAAGGGCAGCAGCGGCTGCCGCTGCGCCTCCACGATGTGGGCGGTCGACATCGTCCCCGAGTAGAGGAAGACGGCCACCAGGGACAGTCCCATCGCGACCTCGTAGGAGATCATCTGCGCGCTGGAGCGCAGTGCGCCCAGTAACGAGTACGGCGAGTTGGACGCCCATCCGGCCAGCACGAAGCCGTAGATGCCCACCGAGGCCACGGCCAGGATGACCAGCGTGCCCACCGGCATGTCGACCAGTTGCAGGCGGGTCTGGACGCCGAAGATCTCGACCTCGCCGCCGAAGGGGATCATCGCCCAAGCGGTGAACGCCGCCGTGCCGGAGATCATCGGCGCCAGGGTGAACAGCACCTTGTCCACCATCGATGGCATGAAGTCCTCCTTGATCAGGAGTTTCATGCCGTCGGCGACGGCCTGGAGCAGCCCGAACGGGCCGTTCATGATCGGGCCCAGGCGGTGCTGCATCTTGCCGACCAGTCGCCGCTCGTACCAGACGTTGAAGATCGTCCAGACCAGCAGGACGACGAACAGGACGACGACCTTGATCAGGACCAACCACCACGGATCGTTCATGCTTCACCTCCTTGGACCAGCGCCACCAGATCGCCGGCGACCACGCCGAGTTCGCCGAGCGAGGTGCCCGGTGAGTTCGTCGGCACCCACACCACGCCATCGACCATGCCCTCGGTCACCGCCACCGGCAGCGAGTACCAGCCACCGTCGGCGCTGAGGGTGATCGGGTCGCCATCGGCGACCCCCACCGCGGCGGCACTCCTCGGGCTCACCCGGGCCAGGGACGTCTTCGCTGTCGCCGCCAAGGCCTCCTCGCCGTCCTGGCCTCGTCCGCCGTCCAGCAACAACCGCCAGGTTGCCAACCGGAACTGCCCCGGATCGGCGCCCACGACCACGTCTGAGGAGCGCTGGGACTCCGCCGTCGCGGAACGCCGGCCCTCCCAGGCGCCCAGTTCGGTGAGTTCGGCGAGTGCCGACTTCGCCGTCCGGATACCGAGCGGACGGCCCATCGCGTCGGCGAGGGCGGCCAGGACCCTGAGGTCGGTCATCGGCTGGGCGGAGTTCTTGATCACGGTGTTGACCCGGCCGGGGCGATGTTCCCAGTTCAGGTAGGTCCCGGCGTGCTCCTCGATCAGCGCGACCGGGAACACCACGTTGGCCCGCTCGCTGACCTCGGAGAGCCGGTTCTCCAGGCTGATCACGAACCCGGCGGACTCCAACGCCTCCCGAACGGCCTGGGCGGAGGCGAAGTCGGTCGGCTCCACACCCGCCACGACAAGGGCGTTCACGGCGCCGGACGCCGCACCGGCGAGCATCCCGGCGGCGTCCAGGCCCGGCTCGGCGGGCAGTGTGGCGACCTCCCAGGCGGTGGCCACGTCGACCCTGGCCGCGGAATCGGCCACCGGTCGTCCGCCGGGCAGCAGGCCCGGCAGGCAGCCGGCCTCGACCGCCCCGCGGTCACCGGCGCGACGCGGAACCCAGGCGAGCCTGGCCCCCGCGGCATCGGCGGCCGCCGCCGCGCCGGCCAGGAGTCCACGGGAGAGAGCGGCCCGTTCACCGACCAGGACGATCGTGCCTTCATCCAGCGCCACGGCGTCCAGGGCGGCGAGCTCGTCACCTGGGGCGGCCGGAACGAGCGTCGCCGACAGCTTGCGCGAGCCCTCGCTGGCGAACGGCGCCACCGTGACCACCTTCAACCCGCGTTTGCGGACCGCCTTGCGCAGCCGCAGGAAGACGATCGGGGACTCATCCTCGGGTTCGAACGCGACCAGCACGACCTGCGTGGCCCGCTCCAGATCGGTGTAGGTGACCCCCTCGCCGAACTGCTGTCCGGCAACCCGGGCAGCCAGGAAGTCGGCCTCCTCGGCCGAACCGGGACGCGACCGGAAGTCGACGTTGTTGGTCCCCAGGACGGTACGGGCGAACTTGGCGTAGCCGTAGGCGTCTTCCAGCGTCAGCCGCCCGCCGGTCAGGACCCCCACCGACGATCCGGCGGAGGCCAGCCCGGCGACGGCCGCATCGATGGCCTCGGGCCACGACGCCACGCGCAGGACGTCCCCGTCCCGGACCAGCGGACGGGTCAGCCGGTCCTCCCCGCGACCTGAGACGAAAGCGAAGCGCCCCTTGTCACAGCTCCATTCCTCATTGATCTCGGGGGCTTCGCCGGCCAGCCGGCGCTTGACCTGGAAGTGCCGGTGGTCGGCCCGGAGCTGGCAGCCGGCCGCGCAGTGCTCGCAGGTCGTGGGTGTCGACACCAGGTCGAACGGACGGCTCTGGAAGCGGTAGGACGCGCTGGTCAGCGCACCGACCGGGCAGATCTGGACGACGTTGCCGGAGAAGTAGGAGTTGTACGGGTCGTCGGCGTACTTGCCGACCTGTTGCAGCGCACCCCGCTCGACCAATGCGATGAACGGGTCGCCGGAGATCTGTTCGGAGAACCGGGTGCACCGGGCGCACAGCACGCAGCGCTCACGGTCGAGCAGCACCTGGGCCGAGATCGGCACCGGCTTGGGAAACGTCCGCTTGACACCGTCGTAGCGGGACTCGCCGCGACCGGAGCTCATGGCCTGGTTCTGCAGCGGGCACTCGCCGCCCTTGTCGCAGATCGGGCAGTCGAGCGGGTGGTTGATCAGCAGCAGTTCCAGCATGCCCTTCTGGGCCTTTCGGGCCACTGTCGAGGTGAGCTGGGTGCTGATCTTCATGCCCGGCGCGCACTCCAGCGTGCAGGACGCCTGCGGCTTCGGCATGCCGCGGCCGTTGCCCATGTCGGGCACCTCGACCATGCACTGGCGGCACGCGCCCTGCGGGTCGAGCAGCGGGTGGTCGCAGAACCGCGGGATCGCGATGCCGATCATCTCGGCAGCGCGGATCGCCAGCGTCCCCTTCGGCACCTGGACCTCGGTGCCGTCGATGATCACCGTGATCGTCTCCACCGGCGCCAGTTCGCCGGGCTTGGTCACAACGCTCATGCGTGGCCTCCGTTCGACAGGCTCAGGGCATCGCCTTGGGCGGGCACCTCGAACAGCGCGCTCCGGGCGTAGGGGAACAGTTCCCAGGCCGGGGTGGAGTAGCCGGCCTCGAATTCGGGACGGAAGTGCCGCACCGCCGAGGTGACACAGGCCACCGCACCGTCGGCCAGAGCGCAGAAGGACTTGCCGCCGATGTTCTCGCAGACGTCCAGCAGTTTCTCCACGTCGCCCTCGACGGCCTTGCCGGCCTCGAACTTCTTCAGCAGTTGCACCAGCCACCAGTTGCCCTCGCGGCACGGGGTGCACTTGCCGCAGGACTCGTGCTTGTAGAACTCCACCCAGCGCAGCGTCGTGC
>CAYZBB010000335.1:0-4283 GCA_964476495.1 uncultured Actinomycetes bacterium
CGGTCTCGTGGTGGGCAGAGGGGGTGCGGCGACCCGTCCAGCCGGTGGGTTCGCCACCTGCGCCGGACGGGCCACCGCGTGTCTCACGGTCAGGCGACCTTGGACTTGAACGACTTCACCGCGTTCGCGTCGGTGAGGGCCGAGCCGGCCCGCAGGACGCCCTTGAACGCGATCTGGTCGTTCAGGAACGCGGCCTGGTCGGAGCGCTCGATGCGCAGCGAGCCGACCATGCGGACCCAGACGCGGGAGTAGTCGCCGAACAGCAGCGGGTACTTCGTGCCGGCGGCCGGCGCGTCGAGGAAGGCGTCGCCGTGGATCGGCTTGCCGAGCAGCATGTCGGGCTGATCGGCCTGCACCGAGGGCTGCCAGATCGGCATGTTGGTGCTGTCCTTCAGCTTGCGCACGGATGCGATCAGCAGGTCGTTGGCGAGCCACGCGCCGTTGCGGCGGTACGGCCGGGCAACCGAGTGCAGCAGGTCGACCAGCTCGTCGTACGTCGGGGTGTACCCGGCGCCCGTGACCGCCAGCGTGGCCGCGGTGGCGGTCGCGGTGGACAGGTCGGAACCCAGCAGCAGGCCGATGTTCTGGCCGATCAGGCCGCCCACCAGGCCCTCGATGTCGATCGCGGAGTCCTCGACCAGCTCGCGCGGGGTGAGGATCACCTGGTCGTACTTCGTGGTCGACCAGGTGACCTGATCGAACGTCGGGTCGGTGCCAGCGAGTGCGGCGTTGGCCGCCTTGCCCTTCTCTGCCGCCCCGAAGGTCTTCAGCCGCGGGATCTTGATGTCCTCGCCGGAGGCGGTGACGATCACGCGGGCGCCCGCGTCGATCACGGAGGCCTGGTCGCGCAGCGGCTGCACGAACTCGCCCCAGAAGGACGAGGGGATCGTGTTGCCGCCGCCGTCGGCAGCGGTGAGGTTGGTCAGGGCACGGGTGATCTCCGCCGTGGTGAAGGTCAGGTCCGTGCCGGTCTTGGTGCGCTCGACGAGCACCGACCGCAGCTCGGTGGCGACACCGGACTCCCGCTTGGCGGGGGCGCCACCGTTGAGGCCGAGCGCGTCGCGCTGGGAGTCGGCCTCGATCTGGCTGCGGATGAGCGCGATGCTGCGGTCGTAGCGCGTCATCGCCTCCTCGACGGCGTCGCTCTTGGCCTGCTCCTCGGCGTTGAACGCCCGGGTGCCCGAGATCTCGATCAGGGGCTTCGCCTCGGACTCGAAGAGGTTGGCGCGCTTGTTCAGGAGGTCCTGGAGGCCGCGCTTCAGGTCGTCAATCATCGGATGGTTCCTTTCTCCTCATGGAGATTGAGCAGACGCAGGCGCGCGGCCGTGGTCTGCGTTTCCCGGAGCGCCAAGTCGGCGTCCCCGGAGTCGGTGGTGGGGTGGAGTGCCGCGGATGCGGCTTCGAGGTCGCGCTTGGCGACCGAGCTCGACCAGTACGCCGGATCAGCGACCGGCGCGCAGTCGACGAGGGTGCCGCGGATGACGCGCCACACGAGCTCGCCGTCGGTGAGTTCGTACGGCTCCCAGTGGCCGTCGCCCTCGTAGAACGCGAAGCTGGAGTAGCGGTAGTCGCCACGCGCGGCGAGCGCTGCCGTGTCGCGGCCGGCCTGCGTGTCGGGCAGGTCGACCTCGTAGAACACGCCGATGTCGTCGGACCTGACCCGCAACGTCTCGGCGTCGGTGGTGCCGAGCAGCATCCGGGAGTCGTGCTCGGTGCGGCACATCACCCGATCGCCGCGAGCCAGCGACTCGACGAAGCAGGCCGGGTCGATCACCTCGCGCCATCCGCCGAGGTCCCGCGAGATCTCGTTGTAGGTCAGCGCGTAGCCGAACAGCACGCCCGGAGAGCTGCTCCCCTCGGGGGCCGCCCGGAGTTCGACCGGATGCTCGGCGAGCAGCCGG
Source organism: uncultured Actinomycetes bacterium (assembly GCA_964476495.1). Lineage (GTDB taxonomy): Bacteria > Actinomycetota > Actinomycetes > Mycobacteriales > Nakamurellaceae > Nakamurella. The sequence continues at coordinate 1,902 of CAYZBB010000335.1, forward strand.
CGCAGGGTGGGGTTGGGCACGTCAGTCCCCCTTCTGGTTGATGTCGGCGAGTACCGCCCTGATCTGGTCGGACAGGTCAGCCGGGGCGGCGGCCTGCTTGCCGCGGTACCAGGCCTGCCATTCGGCGATCTGCTGGTCGGTGAGCGGGTCCCCGCCATTGCCGACGCGCGCCTCCTCGAGGCGCAGGGTGCCGTTGTTCAGACGCTCGGTCTCGATCTTCGTGCGGGTCATCGCGTCCGGCCTTGCGAGGTCGTCCAGGTTGAACCGCAGGAAGTCCGTGGTCGGGTCGTCCATCAGCGGACGCAGGCCCTGCTCGAACCTCCGCACCCACGAGAGGAGCGTCCGGACGTTGAGCTTGCGCTGGTTGCCCTCGACGGTGGAGTACTTCAGCGAGCTGTTCGCCTTGCCGCCGACATCCTCCGGGTCCACCCGGTAGATGGCGGCGATCTGGTTGGCCGTCGCCTCGATCGCATCCAGGAAGAGCATGTCCGCCGGGGAGATCGAGATCGGCGTCCACGCCCAGTTCGTTCCGTCGAGCACCATCAGCCCGCCGGGCGAGATCTCGATCGACTCCTGGATCTCCTCGGCCTTGCCTGCCGGCAGCTTCGACTTGCTCGACAGCACCGAGGCGGGCAGGGCCCGCTCGGAGTACCAGTCGCGCGCCGTCTGGAGCGCTGAGCGGGCGGTCTCGAACTGATGCCGGAACAACGTCACCGGCGCCAGGCCCTGGACGCTGCCCGGAAGGATGAACCCCGGGATGTGCACGACGCCGCCGCCCGGGCGTGTGCGCTCGGAGAACATCGGCTTGCCGCGAACGTTGTAGATCGGCAGCCACTGGGACGCTTCGTCGACACTCACCCACGACGGGTGCTGCCACTCAACCTCGGTGACCCGCATCCACTTGTCCCGGAAGGCCAGACCGAAGGCGTTGCCGCGCAGGAGCACCGACGTCGCCGCCTGATGCATCCAGTCGAAGTCGCTGATCCGGTCGTCGGGCTGGTCGAGCCACTTCGGCGGGTTGATCTGCCGGACCCGGTTCCCGTCCTTGCGGAAGCAGTCGATCGTCAGCGACGACAGCGCATCGGCGATCAGGCCGACCGCGGCGAACACCGCAGAGACCCGCAACGAGTTGTCGCCGCCGACGTCGTAGAACTCGATCGGGTGCTCACTCGTCATGAACAGGTCCCCGGCGGTCAGGGCGCGGGTCCCCTGGTTCCATCCCAGAAGATCTGTGACACGATCACGCAGACCCATGACCTCTCCTTCCGGGGAACGCAATGCCGGCCATCGGGTTGCTCGCGGACTCCCTGCGGGCGCCGCGCAACGCCAGCGCCACCGACTCCAAGGCGCTCACGTCTCCATTGCGGGTATCGATCAGTCGGCGGTTATCGATCGTCCGCCACGAGGCCACCGAGACGGCCGTGTTCAACTCGGGATAGTCGCCGTGCTCCACAGACCCGGCCGTCACCTCTGCGTCGAGATCCGTCGAGGCCTGCGCGAACTCGTCGCCGTCCAGCGTGGTGACAGCAACCCCGGCCTCCTCGAGGTCGTCGATGAGGAAGTTCTTCACGCGCACCAGTACCGGGCATCCGCGCTCGCGGTGAATCCGCGCCACGTTCTCGACGAACCCCGCGCGATCAGTGCCGCGCCGGCGATCCGCCAGCGCCAGGTGGAGCGGGGCGTTGTTGACCACCGCGCCGAGGCTCAGCCAGCCATGATCGGGGGAGGACGCCACCCCGAGCGCCAAAACCTCGGGCTCTTCGGGGACCGGACGGGCGAGCTCACTCCACGCCGGGAAGATGCCCTCAGACTCCTCCAGGAGCGGCCACACGTTCAGGTACTGCGCGGCGAAACCACGCAGCGGGTCCGGGTCGTCAAACTCGGGTTCGTCCTGCCCTGCGAGTGCCGCGGCGTACTTCCGGGCGATCAGGTCGCGCCGGTCCTGCGTCCAGTGTGGGGACGCCGCACGCCACACAGCTTCGTCGGAGAAGTCCGAACCGGGAGGCGCACCCCACAGCATCAGCAGCGTGTTCGGGTCGGCCTCGCGTAGGGCGGCCAGCAGGCGACGACGCATCAGCGACGAGGCACGGGCGTGCGCGGTCGAGGTCAGGTGCAGTTGCGGCCACAGCCGCTCCAGCAGCGCCGGCTCCAGGCCCTCGGAGATCGCCTGCGGATCGACACCCCACGCCTCATCGACCTGCCCATAGCCGACGTCGTAGCCGTACACGGCATTCTCGGCGCGCAGCAGCCAGCGACCGTCTGCGGCAGGGGTCTCGATCTCCTGCCCGCCGTTCAGGCGAACGACCTTCCAGCCGTTCGACTCCGCCCAGCGCCACGAGCGGGAGTGGATCTCCTTCGCGACGGCGAGGTCCTTGCTGACCA
>CAYZBB010000336.1:0-4182 GCA_964476495.1 uncultured Actinomycetes bacterium
AGGGCGATGCCCACCGAACCGGGTCAGATGTCGGCGCTGTCGTCGTCGACGGCGCGCAGCTACGCCATGATCTGGGAGCTGTTCGCCGACTGGTGCGACGTCGCCGCGCGCCGGCCACTGCCCGCCGATCCGGCGACCGTGTTGGCGTTCCTGGCCGACTGCCCGGCCGCCCCGGCCACGCAGCGGCGGCGGGTCATCGCCATCGACCACCACCACGCTGCCGCCGGGCACCCGGCGCCGGGCGACGACCCGCGGGTCCGGGAGGCGGTCGGGCGGCCACCCATCGAACCGGCGCCGATCGTGTCGGAGATCCGGTCCCGGGTCGACGCGGCGCTGCGGGTCTTGCCCAGCCGTGGCTGGACCGGCGGCCTGTTCGGCCAACGCGACCGGTGCCTGCTCGTGCTGTCCCAACTCGCCCGCATCCCCTACCAGCAGCTGGCCCGGCTGGACGCCGGCGACATCACCATCACCGGCGGCGTCGCCACCATCGCCGTCCCCGGCCGGACATGGACCGTCGAGGCCGTGGACGATCCCGTGCTGTGCGGGCCCTGCGCTGCGGCTCGCTGGTTGACCACCCACCGGATCATCGTCACCAAGATCGCCACCCGGGCGGTCGCCGACCACCTGGACGCCGTCGAATCAGTCACCGGCGACTCGGCCCATGTTTGCCTCAAGCCGATGCCAGTGCCCCGGCGGGAGGCGGACAGTCCGTTGCTGGCCTCGCCCAATCAGTGGGGACAGACACCGTTCCCGCTCCACCCGCTGTCCCGGCTGGCCGTATCCCAACAGGCGCGGGACCTGCTCGACGGAATCATCACCGTCCACCGCGAGCTCCCCGTGAACCCGGTAGAGCCGGCGGCCGCCGAGACGGTGCAGCCGGTTGCAGCTTCCGGCCCGGGCTATGGTCCCGAGCAGCACCGAGCCGCGCTGGGCCGCCGGCGGGCTGACATTGCCGAGCTAGCCGGGGTGGCCACCGAACTCGACGAGGTCGACCGGCGAGCCGTCGAGCTGAACCGGCGGATCACCGAGCTGTTGGACATGGCGATCCGCAGGGATCAAGAGTGACTGATGGGTTCCGGGTGCGGCAGATCCATCGACCGAAGCTCGTGATGGAGAGAATCACGAGGCGGCGAGTCGTTGAGTCCACGCCCCGATCTAAGTCAGCAGCGGCGCAGGTCGGACGATAGACGCGATTGGCGGACTGGCTGGTAACCTTTACAGCAGTCACTTGTACTCACGCGGGTGTGGCCTGGCTAGAAGGGGTGCGGCAAGAGATGGTCGACCTAGAAGGATTTGAAACCTTCGTCAAAGGCGTTTCCACACGGTCTCGCAAGCCCACGGTCACGCTCCAGCGGCGAGGTGTCATGTCCTTCAACCCAGCCGCATATGAAGCACTAGGAAGCCCAGAGGGTGTTGAACTGCTCTTCAATGCAGCGCGGAAGATGATAGCGGTGCGTCCAGTCAAGCCGGAAGAGGTCAGTCACGCCGTGCTATTCCGTGGTGTTGGAGGCAAGAGTGCATCGAAGAACGGTGCGATGCTTCTGGCGGCGATCTCGTTCTGTCAGACGTTTGAGATTGACACCTCGGAGTCGGTGAGGCGCGACGTAGAGGTCACCGACGGTGTGCTGTTTGTCGATCTCAACGACCCCGGAGTGGTGATCCGCGGCAACCGCAGCGCCAAGAAGGATGGCATCGACGATGCCGGCGAACCCCAGGATGATGGAAGCGATCACTGATGTCGGTTCGCGCCTAGCGGCCGGCCCGTTCGCTCACACGGAAGGATGAGGCGGTAGCAGGAGTCGTGACCCGGTCTCGTGTGATTGCTCGCCCAGCGAGCGGCGCTCATGTCTTCGTCGACGAGACGAAGCGGCGCGACTATCTCCTTGTCGCCGGCGTCGTGATCGCAGGCGACCTGGATGCCGTTCGAGCAGTCCTTCGCGAACTGGTCCTTCCCGGTCAGCGCCGACTACACATGAACTCGGAGAGCGACCCTCGTCGCCGGTCCATCGCGTCGGCCATTACGTCCAGTCCACTTCGGGCGACGGTGTACAACGCCGGTCGGAGGTACAAGACCGAACGCGATCGCCGAGCTGCCTGCCTTCAGTCCCTCGTCAATGACGCTGCCGAACACGGTCACGGCGTCCTCGTCCTCGAGCAGGACGACTCGCTACTCAGCTGGGACACTCAGCACCTCATCGAGTTCACTCGAGCCGCCGGCTGCCGAGACTCGCTGCGGTACGAGCACCGGCGCGCGGCCAGCGAACACCTTCTCGCCATTCCCGACGCGATCGCCTGGTGCTGGGCAAAGGGCGGCGACTGGCGGCGACGCATCGAGCCCGCCGTCGCCGACGTCCAGCAGGTCTGACGGGGTGGAAAATGCGCGAAGCCCGAGCGCCACGGTCGTCCGGCCGGGTCTCGGGCTCACTTCCCGAAGCTCAGCGCAACGGGCACTTCTCATTGTGCCATCTTTGGGCACCTCGGGCCATCCCTCGCTGGGACGGCGCCGTCGGCATGACTAGCGCAGCAGCGGTGAACCGGCGATCGTGTCTCACCGTGCTGGGTCCGCCCCGGATTGTCGGCGTGACCCAGAGCGGCCCGCGTGGATGGCCGGCAGGAGCGGGCTGCGATCGGCTGTGGTGTGCAGTCGGTCGAGTAACAACGTCAGACGCGCGGAAGGCGTTGGAATCCTGTTCGGCGGCCGAACTCCTCCCGCAGGCCGCTCAGACATCGCCCGAAACCAGCCGAAGGGACCCGGGCACTAGGTGGACGTGGGCGAGGGTGGCTACATCACCTTCCTGCGGGGGGCGCCCCATCACATTCCGACTTCCGCTGTGAAGGTTTGAGATCGAGGAGACGTGACACTGAACGACGATGAGTTCCGCATCTGGGTGGAGCGGCAACCTCGAGGGGTCGGGCAACTCGGCTTCCGCGGCGCGATGCTCAAGGACGGGCCGCAGGTGGCGAAGACCGTGACCATGTCTGAGTACGGAGATACGAGCACCCGCGAGGTCAAGAAGCGCGAGCTGCGCTTCCGCACTGCGGCGCGTCGAACTGACGGCAACGGATTTGCCTTCGACGAGCCAACCAGGACGTGGGCGTGCGAAGGCGACGAGGTGGACCGCCTCCTGGCGTTCCTACAGGTCGAGGTGGGCGCGACCGGCCGCTATCGCCTTGTCGACAGCACGAGCCCGCAGGCGTCGCTCATCGATCTGCTGTCCTCCGGCGGCGTCGACGTCGACGCGCTGGTCGAAGCGATTATCGCTGGCGGCAACGTGGGCGAGCTGGTGCGGGCCCTCTCGCGGTCGGCCGATGGGTTGGCGGCGGCTGAGTCCGCGGTGATCGCCGAACGGCGGGAACTGGTCGTGCGTCTGCAAGGCATGGTGCGGGATCCATCGACCACCGAGACCGACATGCAGGCCGTGATGGGGGATAGTCATTGGCTCTTCGGTGGCCGCTACGTCGGCGTCGCCGACCGCCGAAACCTAGCCATACTCGACCAGCATGACGTCCCGCTCCTCGGTGCGGACGGCACGCTACACATAGTCGAACTCAAGGGGCCGAACGTTCCTCGGCTGGTTCGGCGACATCGCAATCACTTTATCGTCGGAACTGAGGTACACGAGGCGGCATCACAGGCAATGAGTTACATTCGGAGCCTCGACGAGCAGGGTCTCGTCCTCTCCGGGACTTATCGGAACGAGTTCGGGTCGGACTACGACATGCGTCGGGTGTTCGCCACCGTCGTCATCGGTCACCCCGCCCATGTCCAAGACGGTGACCCGCGCCAGGTTGAACAAGCAGTGCGAACATACAACTCTCACTTTTCGCGCGTCGAGGTTACCACCTGGGCCGCACTACTGGACTCCGCGCAGCGGGCGCTCGAATTTGAGCAGGCGGCGGCGGCACCGGCCGAGAGGTCTCATTCCCGCCCCGGGGGGATCCCAGCGGTCCCGCGCACCGATCCGTGGAGCGATGAGCCGCCGTTTTAAGGCATGTCCAGTGTGTGCCGCTTATGGTCCTGTCTAATTGAGTGTGCTTGATGCCGAGATAGATAGGGGAGTCATCGCCCACCGCCCACAGGGCAGGGGCACGTCGAGCGAGCACAGTGGAATGGAGCTTGCCGCCAGTCCAGGGTCACTGTCGCCCCTAAGCTAAGGGATCCGGAAGAGCCGATCGGCCGTG
>CAYZBB010000337.1:0-4165 GCA_964476495.1 uncultured Actinomycetes bacterium
GCGTGTGGATCCCCACCCGCTACGAGGACCTCGCCGCCATCGCCCACGACCACCACCATTTCTCCTCCCGCACCATCCTGGTCACCGACCGCCCCGAATCACCCCACGACCTCGGATTCCACGCCCCGCCCATCACCGAGGACCCCCCGTACCACACCGACATCCGCCGGCTCCTGCTCCCAGTCTTCTCCCCGAAGGTCGTCGCCGACTACGAGCCCATCACCCGGGCCATGGCCAACGACCTCATCGACGGGTTCATCACCGACGGCGGATGCGACGCCGCCACGGACTTCGCGCAGCACGTCCCCATCAAGGTCATCACCCGCATGCTCGGCATCCCCGACAGCGACCACGCCCAGTTCCGCGACTGGATCCACCGCCTCATCGAAGAAAGCCCCATCGCCGGTGACGCCACCTTCGAAGCCATCTTCGAGATCGGCGGCTACCTTGCCGGACACGTCGACCAGCACCGGACCAGCCCCCGCGAAGACATCATCACCCACCTCCTCGAGGCCCGCATGCCCGACGGCCGGCCACTCACCGACGAGGAGATCCTCGGCGTGTGCATCCTGCTGCTCCTCGCCGGCATCGACACCACCTGGTCGGCCATCGGCTCCTCACTGCTGCACCTCGCCACCAACCCCGACGACCGCCGCCGCCTCCGCGACGAACCCGATCTCATCAACTCCGCCACCGAGGAGTTCCTCCGCGTGTTCGCGCCCGTGACCATGGCCCGCGAAGTCATCGAAGACACCGAAGTCGGCGGTTGCCCCATGCGCAAAGGCGACCGCCTGCTCCTGCCGTTCCCCTCGGGCAACCGCGACCCCGAGATCTTCGACCGCCCCGACAACGTCGTCCTCGACCGCGAAGCCAACCGGCACTTCGCCTTCGGTGTCGGCATCCACCGCTGCCTCGGCTCCAACCTCGCCCGAATGGAACTACGAGTCGCCCTGCAAACCTGGCTCGAACGCATCCCCGAGTTCACCCTCACCGACCCCGACGCCGTCACCTGGTCCGCCGGCCAGGTCCGCGGCCCCCGCACCCTGCCCTTCGCGTTCACCGCCGGGTAGGGAGCGATGACGGCTGATCACCCGTGCTCACACGGGGACGGAACGGAGTAGCGCAGTGACGAGCCTTGATCGACCCGATAGTGGATCAAGTGCGTCTCGACCAATTGGCATCGCGGCGATCGCAGGCGCCGCGTTCGCCTCCGCAGTTGTCGCTGTGTTGATGGCGACGCTCACGATCGCGACATCGCGCCCAAGCGACCACGAGCTGCAGCGGGCCGCAGCTCAGGAGATCGGCGTGCCAACGGTGCTATTCAGGGTTCCCGGTGTTCAAGCGCTCGTGGACGAAGTGAGCGACCGTGTCGCCGGGCGCGTCATCGTGGAGTCCAAGCCAAGCATCGGCCTAGGAGTGGTTGTCGGGCTGCTCTCGGGAGCTCTGGCAGCTGTCGCATCGGCGACCGCTCTCGGGCGTTTCGTGCAACGCCGCCGGCAGGGCCGGCGCGATACCAGGAGCAATGTGACGTGATCGGCCTGAGAGACGCCTCGGAGGTCGCGGACGGCATCCAGATCCACCCGCTCAACACGCAGCCACGCGTTGATTCCCGACCAGCTGAGCTGAGCACTCGGCGGTGACCAGGTGTCAGGGAGGTGGTTTGAGGGTGGGGACGAGCACCTCGGCGAGGAACGTGCCGAGGTCGCCCGGCGGTGGGGCGAGGATCAAGGTGATGCCCAGCCGGACCAGGGACTCGGCGAGCAGATCGGCGTCCCGGGTGGCGATCTGGCTCGTCGCCATCGCCGCCTGCAGCAGCGGTGCGAGGGCGGACTTGATGCGGGCGATGACCTCGGGAAGGTCGGAGGCAAGGAATGGTCCGATCACCTCGGGTTCGTCGGCGAGGACCTTGGCCAGCACCGGGTGCTTGGAGGCATAACCGATGATCGCCGCCATCAACTCGACCACGGCCCGAGGTCCGCTCTTGTCAGCAAGCGACGCTGGCAGCTCGGCGAGCAGCCGATGCAGGTCGCGGGCGATCAGGAGGCGGATCTGATTGTCGATCGTGCCGACCTGGCGGTAGACCGTCGTGCGATTCACGCCCAGCTCGGTCGCGACGTCCTGCACCGAGGTTCGCCGCACGCCATAGCGCACGAAACACCTGGCTGCGGCATCGAGGTACGGGTCGAGCTCCGCGCTCGGAGCACTCGGGATCCCTTGGTGGTCCACGGGCAGGGTGAACAACGACAACGTCGTCGCGGAGCTGGACTCCATCCCGGCCAGTGTGCCACACTGCGACAGATTCGTCGAGTTGTTGCACGGAGAGGGCATGTCCAGTCCCGTCAGCGAGATCACTTCTGCACGTGTCGGGCGCACCGCAACCGCCGCCCGCGCCGCGACCACCGTGTTGATCGCCGGTCGCCATGCGGCTCGAGCGGCGGTTGGCCCGATTGTGCACCGAGGGTTGCTCTCGCGGCCGGACTGGAGTCCGACCGCGGCGCGTGAAGCCCGTCGTGCCTTCACCGAGTTGGGGCCCACCTATGTGAAGTTGGCGCAGCTCATCGCGTCGAGCCCCGGGCTGTTCCCCGAGGTGCTGTCCGACGAGTTGCGGACGTTGCTCGACCGTGTGCCGCCGCTCGCGCCGGTCGATGTGGATCACGTCATCCGCCGCGAGCTCGGCGGCGCCCCCGGTGACGTCTTCGGGCGGTTCGATCCGGTTCCGTTGGCCTCGGCGTCGATCGCACAGGTGCATGCGGCGACGCTGCACGACGGCACCGACGTCGTGGTCAAGGTGCAACGTCGCGGCATCCGAGCCCGACTCGCCGCCGACCTGTCGATCCTTGCCGGCGCTGCCCACCTGTTGGAGCGGCGGTCGGCCCGGGCAAGGATGGCAAACCCCGTCGCGGTCGTCGAGGACTTCTCAGCGACACTCGCCCATGAGCTCAACTTCGTGCTCGAAGCCCAGGCAATGGAACGCTTTGCCGACAACCTCAAGACCTTCGGCGAAAACTCTGGCGTCCGTGTCCCCGCGGTGCATTGGCGGTTCACGACGCCGCGGGTGCTCACCATGGAGCAGATCCATGGCCACAGCATCGACGACACCGAGGCGCTCCGGGCCACCGGGTTCGATCTTGCCGAACTGTTGAAGCGGGGCGTGCGCGCTTGGATGGAAGCTGCGCTTCAGCACGGGTTCTTCCACGGCGACGTCCACGCCGGGAACCTCATGGTCGACACCGCCGGCAACGTCGTGTTCTTGGACTTCGGTATCGTCGGCCAGCTCGACGACCGCACCAAGGCCATCATCCGCAATGGGCTCCCCGCTCTGCTCATCGACGGCGACTTCGTCGAAGTCGCCAAGTCGATCTATGACCTCGGCGCCGTCCTCAAGCCGGTTGACCTCGACCAGGCGTCGGCCGACATCGCCGAGATCGTGGAACCGATCCTCGCCAAGCCGCTGTCGGAGATCTCCTACGGCCAGGTGCTCATCGACATCGTCGGCATCGGTACCCGCTACGAGGTACGACTCCCCCGCGAGCTCGTCCTCGTCGCGAAGCAGCTTCTCTACTTCGAGCGTTACGCCAAGCTCATGGCCCCCGACTGGAACATCCTTGACGACCCCGAACTCATCGGCTTCCTCTTCGAGAGCGTCCACGCCGAACGGCCCGCCTCATGAGCAACACGGCGACGAGGATGACCCTCGAAGGGACCGACGGTGTCCGGCTCGCGGCTGACCGGCGAGGCGACCCGGACCAGCCCGTCGTCGTCCTGCTCCACGGTGCCGGGCAGACCCGCCACGCGTGGCTACGAACCACCGAACGGCTCAGCAACGAAGGGTTCTGCACCGTCGCCGTCGACTTGCGGGGCCACGGGGACAGCGACTGGGCGCCCGACGGTGACTACCGCCGACGGGCGTTCGCCGCCGACATCGAATTGATCCGCTCCCAGCTCGGCCCGATCGCCGCGGTCGTTGGCGCGTCCCTAGGTGGGATCACCGCGCTGCTCGCGCACGACCAGCGCCCTGGCGGGATCACGAACGCGCTCGTCCTCGTCGACATCGCGCCCCGCATCGAGCAAACCGGCGCCGACCGGATACTCGCCTTCATGGCTGACCGACCCGAAGGCTTCCAATCGGTCGAAGAAGTCGCCGAAGAGTTCGCCGCCTACAACC
>CAYZBB010000338.1:0-4164 GCA_964476495.1 uncultured Actinomycetes bacterium
TGGTTTCTGATGGCGCGGATTCGCGCCGGGTCGGTGATGACGGTGCGCACGGTCACCATGGGGGCTCGCTGTTGGTGGCGGGCTGCTGCCAGGGATCGGCGCCCGCGGTCCGGTCCTTCGACCAGCCAGCCCCCGACTGGATGCGCGGCACGACGGCGACCTCGGTGGCCTTGACCTCGATGACGGTCCGCTGCTCGCCATGCTTGCCGTCGAAGGTGCGTTGGGTGAGGGTGCCGGTGACCAGCACGAGGTCGCCCTTCTTGGCGGCGTCGGCGAGCGCTTCGGCCTTCTTGCCCCACAGCGAGAAGCTGAGCCACAGGGTTTCGCCGTCCTCCCATTCGCCGGTCTGGCGGTTCTTGTGGCGCGGGGTGTCGGCGACGCGGCCGGACGCCACAGCGTCACCGGACGGCGAGAAGCGGACTTCGGGATCGGCAGCCAGGCGGCCGGTCAGTGTGAGCGTGTTGGACATGGGTTCTCCTAGCGGGTGTAGCGGGGCAGGATGCGGGCGTAGAAGCCCTGGCGGATGAGTTCGACGGTCCCCTGGGGGCCGGACCTGTTCTTGGCGACGAGCAGGTCGATGTTGTCCGGTTCGTCGTCGCGGTCGGGTTGGTGCATGAGCAGGACGACGTTGGCGTCCTGCTCGATTGCGCCGGACTCGCGCAAGTCCGACAGCGTGGGCTTGCGGTCGGTGCGCGACTCGGAGGACCGGTTGAGCTGCGACAGCAGCAGCACCGGCACGGAGAGTTCTTTGGCGAGCAGCTTCGCCGAGCGCGACATTTCGGACACCTGCTGCTCGCGCGGCAACCGAGGATCGCGGGGGGTGAGGAGCTGTAGGTAGTCGATGACGACCAGACCGAGCGGCTGATGATGCGCGAGCTTGCGGGCACCGGACCGGATGGTGCCGAGCGTCTGCCGACCCTCGTCGGAGATCTCGATCTTGGAGCCCTGCAACTTGGTGTGCGCCATCGCGATCCGGGGCCAGTCGTCATCGCGGACGTGGCTTCCTCCGGCGATCAGCGCCGACAGAGGAACCCGCGCGTGGCTGGCGATCTGCCGGGTGACCAGCTCGGCGCGGGTCATCTCGAGGCTGGCGAAGTAGGTGGCTTTCCCGTGGGCTTCCCACATGTACGACGCGGCCTGCAACCCGATGATGCTCTTGCCGACGCCCGGCCTGGCGCCGAGCACGTACAGGCTTCCGGGCTGCCAGCCGTACAGCATGGCGTCCAGGTCGTTCCAGCCGGTTGGGTCACCGGCTGATGCGCCTTGCTCGATGGAGTCGATGACGGAAGGCAGCACATCGGCGAACGTGACCGACTCGGACCGGTATCCGGCGGTGAGTTGGTCGAGCTTGGCGCGGGCGTCCTCCGCTACATCGGCGGTGTCGCGACCACTGCCCGCTTGCTGTGCGACGGCGGTGGCGACCTCGACCAGTCGGCGGCGGATCGCCTTGTCCGCCACAATGCCCGCGTAGTGGGCACCGTTCGCCGCGACACTCACCCCGCCGACCAGTTCGGCGAGATAGAGCCGGTCGAATCCCTTGACCTTCTCGGCTTCCATCATCGCCGCCACGGTCACCGGATCTACCGCCCGGCCCTGGGAGTCGAGCTTGAGAGCGGCGGCGAATATCTGCTCGTGGATCGGCGAGTAGAAGTCGGCCGGCGTCACCAGGTCGGCAACCTCGCGGAGCACGGCCTTGGACGCGAGTGCGCATCCGAGGGCGGCCTGCTCGGCGGTGTCGTCGTGGGGGAGGGTCTCGATCATGCGGCACGCTCCCAGCGGTGGCGATTCGGCGTGTCCCGCAACTTGCGCGGCCTGCCCGGCCGATCCCACTGCTCTCCCCGAACGAAGGCGGCCATGGTGAAGCCGGCGGCCTTGACACTTGCCCCCGTCTCGCTGCTCAGGGTGTAGGTCACGACACGTAGGTAGCCACGACGCTTGGCCTCCCGACATGCTGCGCCGTAGAGCATCGAGCAGGCGTTCCGGGTGCCGTCCGTGCAGCAGCGCGTCACCTCCACGGTTTGCCCATCCTGCAAACCGCGACCCTTGGGGCGTCCAGTGATGGCGACACCATGCAGGGTCAGGTCATCGCCGAACAGCCCGAGGCTGAACAGGTGGCCGACGTCCTGCCCGGAATGCCGGTGCCAGGCGTGCACGAAGGCGTTGGCGGTCGCTAACTGAATCGGCTGGATGTTCATGCGATCTCGCCCCGCTCACGCCAGATGCGCTGACGTTCGGACCGCTGCCACGCCGACCACTCCTGAGCGTCGTCCGGGTCGCCCTCGAACGGACGCATGTCCCGCTCAGAGATGATCGACCGTTCGCGGCGTTCGATGGGGGCTGTCGCCGATGTCTCGTCAAGCCAGCGCTCGCCGTTCAGCCATGTCGCCGGGTGTGGGCAGAAGTCCACCCCCTTCGCCATGAGCATGGACGCCTGGGCAACGACCGCGGCAGCGAGGGCATCGGCGGTGGCCTTCTTGAGCGCCGATCGGTACGCCTTGACCGCCTGCCCCTTGCCGACCTTCCGCGGGTAGAGCGACCACCAAGCGGCGAAGGTGTCCTCGCTCTCGCCATCGGCGTCAGCAGATGATGTAGAGACTGTTCCCCTGTTCCCCTGTTCCCCTGTTCCAGGCGCGAGGGTTCGCGAGGGTTCGCGAGGGTTCGCGAGGGACTCGCGAATGATGGACTGCTTGTAGTTCCAAGTGCCGTCTGGCCTGGGGAAACGCCCATCTTGGGGCTTATCCACGCGCTGGACGGATTCCCAGAACGCGATGTAGAGCAGATTGGTCCCATCGTGCTCGTATCGCCACAACAACCCGTTCATTTCAAGCTCGGAAATGGCTTCGGACACCCTCGCGAGGGTTCGCGAGGGTTCGCGAACGAGGTCGCGCTGGAACAGATCGCCGACGATCAGGGCGATATCGTCCTTGCCGACGCCGTTGTCATCGACGTACGACTCCAGTCCCTTGAGGACGAGTCGAGCGTCCCAACCGACCGAGGCGATGCGCTCTGACCGCCAGAACTCGGGCTTGGTGCTGCGGATTCTCACACCATCACCGCCTTGTAGTCCCCAGAGAAGCACTCGGTGTATCCGCCGCCGCCGGGAAGCCAATCGCGGGCATGGTTCGCTGGCGGCAGCACTGCCGCCGCAAGCGCCAACAAATCTGCTTCGCGATGCAGCATTTCTTCGACGGTCGAGCACGGCCAGAATGCGACCAACTCCCACCCCCATGTCCGACAGAGTGAGATGTGCCGATTGCCAGTGGTGCTTCCGAACTTGACCACCCCGTCCCGCTCGATGGCATAGACGCCTGGTCGTTCCACACCGCGGCGAGTGGGCAGGGGTGGAACTCGGAAGCAGTTGGGTCGCGCGGCGTCACATTCGCACGCAAAGCACCCCTCGGAGCGGCCGTGGTGCTCAGTCAATGGGTGCCCACACCGGCAGAGCGCGGAACGCTGCCCGGTCATGCTGCCACCGCCGGCCGCTGGTGGGCGTGCTTGACCGCGAAAAGCAGCGCCAGGCGATGGTGTTTGGAGGTTCCGTGATAGCCACACGGGCACGCCCACTGCCAGCGGCCGCCACACTTCCTGACCAGGGCCTTACGACCAGCAGTTGATTCGTCTACCATTGGGGGTAGTCCTCTCCGTTGCTGCGGATCGAGGGCGAGGCCCTGAGGAACTTCCGGTGTTGACGCACCGGCCTCAGGGTCGTCCTTACTTCCCTCAATCGTACCCGTGTTCGGCACTATTCTGCGAACCGCAGCGCGGTTTTCGGCGTCCATCACGCACCCCTTTCCGATGCCCGGGATCGGGCGATCAGCTTCTTCCGGCGGCCCCGCTCCCGCTCACATTCCGTGCAATGCCTCAGCGTCGGATGGCGATGCTCGACGTCGTGTCCTTCGCGGCAGCATTCACCTCGCGGCCACGGTGTCGGCTGCGGGCAGATCGCAAACACGGGGCAGGTGATGCACGCCCGGTATTGGGCGGCATCGGGCAGTTCGGTGAACTGTGGGAAGCCGGCGCAGTTGCCGTTCGACAGGTCTTGCAGATACAGCTCGGGTGCGGCCGGTCTTGGTCCTCGGTAGATCCAGCGGTGCATCTCGGTGCAGTCCTCGCAGCGGCAGCCGCAGCCCGTGTAGCAGCGACGATCGCCGGCCAGATGCAGCG
>CAYZBB010000339.1:0-4115 GCA_964476495.1 uncultured Actinomycetes bacterium
TCGCGCAGGTGGACCAGCCGACCAAGCGGAGCGGCAAGAGCAAGCTGCCGCCCGGATGGGGCAAGAAGCTCGAGCCGGACAAGCCGAGAGCGGCCGTCGACAACTCCATGGTGAAGGAGATCCCGCTCGTGCCGCCAATGCCAGATCACATCCTCGCCGCTGCCCGTGAGGCGCTACGCCAGCACGGTGCAGATGACCTCGCCGAGATGCTCGGGCTGGTGGCCTGATGCCCGGCGCACCAACCCGCAACAGCAAGGAGGGGCTGATGATGGCTCAGCTCAAACAACCCGCCGCCGGGCGCGCAGTCACGTGCCCGCTGTGCGGTGCGCCCCCCGGGCGACCCGCAGTTGTCAGCCGGGAACGCGGAACCATCATCACAGCCAACTGGCTGTGCATGGAGGGGCACGCCTGGTCGGAGCGCTGGACGGTGGCGGCATGAAGATGCGAGGCATCAAGCCCGACTTCTGGACCGATGAGGACCTGGTCACAGTGTCCCCTTTCGCCCGCCTGCTATTCATCGGCCTGTGGCACATGGCCTGCGACAACGGGCATGTGAAGGACAGCCCCAAGCGCATCAAGATGAGCATCCTTCCGGCCGATGATGTGAACGTATCTGCACTGCTCGACGAGTTGGCCGATGCCGGTGTGATTGTCCGTGAAGCACGGTGGATCACCGTGCCCAACCTGAGAAGACACCAGCGACTCGATCGTCGATTCTTCCTCACCTGTGACCATGATTCGTGCAGCAAACCCGGCGGGGCGACGGCGGGAAATGAGGAGGTTCCCGCGTCCAACACGACGGGCACCCGTCGTGCGCACGTCGTGGACACGACGGGGCCACGCGATGAAGGTGAAGGTGAAGGTGAAGGTGAAGGTGAAGGTGTGCGCGCGCGACGCGCTCGCACCAGCGCACCGAGCAACTGGAAGCCCAATGCCCATCACGCGCAACTGGCATCGGAATCAGGCGTCGACCTGAGAGCCGAGGCGACGCAGTTCCTCGACTTCCATGCCTCGAAGGCGAACAAGTTCGCCGACTGGGATCGCGCCTTCAACACATGGCTACGCAACGCCAAGAAGTGGAAGAAGCCAACCGGCGGCGGTCGGGTCAGCCACGTCAACCGCGACGGCACGCACACTGAAGAGGACGTCTGGGAATGAGCGAGCACCTGAACCCGTCCCAGGCTGAACGCTCGATCCTGTGTGCGGTCTTCCATGCCCCTCAGTGGCTCGACGTCATCAACCTGACCGAGGCCGACTTCTACGACCCGCGACTCGGCGGCATGTGGGAGGCGTTCGGGAGGCTGCGGCAGGAGGGCACTGCTCCAGACCCGGTGACGGTGGGCGGGATCGACAAGCGGCTCGTGGAGATGCTGCCCGACATCGTCACACTTGGGGTGCCCGCGTCGAACGCGGAGCACTACGCCGACGTGATCCGGGACGCAGCCCTGCGCCGGCGCACCCTGGCCGCGGTGGCCGGGCTCGAGCAGAAGCTCAACGACCCGAACATCGCTACCGACGTCGCGCTGGCTGAGGTAGAGCGGCAACTGACGGGGGGTGGCGACCTCGACGCGGTCGCTCAGCGCATCGAGACATTGGACGAGTTCCTCGACCGTCCTCGCCCCCCGAAGCGCTGGGTGATCCCGGACCTGCTGACGGTCGGCGACCGGGTGATCGTGACCGGGGCGGAGGGGTACGGCAAGAGCGTGTTCATGCGCACCATCGCCGTGATGGTGGCGTGTGGGCTGCACCCGTTCAACCTCCGCAGCATCCCGCCGCAACGAGTCCTCCTGGTCGACTGCGAGAACCCGGAGGAGATCATGGCCGACGTGCTCGGCGACCTCCGCAAGGTGGCCCGCAATCGAGGCAAGTCCGCGGAGGACAGGATGACGCTGGTTCGCTACCCGCAAGGCCTTGACCTGTCGTCGTCGAAGGACCGGCTGGAGCTTCACCGGGTCATCATGATGACCAACCCCTCGCTGCTGCTGATCGGTCCGGCATACAAGCTCTACGTGGGAGGCAGCAACTCGCGCGAAGAGGATCTGGCCCGGCAGGTCACGTCCGCACTCGACGGCCTGCGCGAAGAGTTCGGCTTCGCGCTGATGCTGGAGCACCACAGCCCGCACGCATCCGGTGACCAGAAGCGAACGGTTCGCCCGATCGGTTCGTCGCTGTGGATGCGGTGGCCCGAGTTCGGCATCGGCCTCACGCCCGAAGAGGGCACGCAGATCGAGGACCGGCAAGCGCAGCTGAAGCACTGGCGAGGTGCGCGAGCAGACCGGCCCTGGCCGAAGCAGCTAGTGGCCGGCGGTGCGGGCAACCTCCCGTGGATGGACAAGTACGCACTAGCAAGAACCGCCTGACCCCAAACCACCAAACCTGACCGCGCGCGAGAAATCGGCGCGGTCTCAGCCATGCCCCAAGGAGGAGCAATGAGCAGACCGAATACGCCCCCACGGAAGGGCGACGACGGAATCACCCACTTCACCGTCCACCGCCACTGCAACGGATGCGGACGCGACCTCGGGGACGCGACCAACTTCGAGCTCGACCTGGCCGTCCTCGGCGCAGCACTCCCCGACGTGCGCGAGGAGTGCGGGTGCCAGGCGGAGGCACTGAGCGGAGACACCCATGCCTGACCCGATCATCGACCGCGACGCCATCATCGATAAGGCGGCAAGGGCCGCTGGGTGCATCCGATGCCGACGCGGCCAGCACCGCCTATGCACTGGTCTCGACGGCAACTTGGCGACACATCCAGATTCACTTCCGCGATGTGGGTGCAAGCACAGAGGAACGGGCGGGGCAAAGTGAGCAGCTTCGACAGGGACGCCATGATCGATAGGGCAAGGTCCGCGCTGGCGCAAGTCTCGGCGGACGCGCCACTCCGTGCGCGGTGGATGGTTGTGGCCCGGGCGTTTGCGGATGCAACCACGGCGCCTATCGGTGATCTTCATTTCGCACGGGAAGGTGACCTCGACCCCCGCTACCGCTACTGCCCGGAATGCCAGCATGAGTGGCCCTGCCCGACCGCGCAGGCTGTCGCCGCGATCCGTGAGGCGGTGCGGGCATGAGCGGAGCGGTCTACATCTGCGGCGGGCAGCGCGGAACCGCGCGCACCCGTGACCCGCTCCGCGACCTCGACGGATGCCCGAACACCCTGCACGACTGGCCCCTGCCCACCGGGTACGGGGACGCGGCCGACGAGGCCGGGTGGCGACTCCGCAACCACTGGCGCAACGTCCGCTGCCCCGAGTGCAAGCGCTACGGCTGGATCGCGGGGAAGCTGACCGACGATCACGTCCGTAGGCCAGTGGAGGTGGTGCACCAATGAGCACCCCGATGCGCTGCCTGAAGGACATCCTCACCGACGGCTACCCGTGTCCCTGCCCAGACTGCTGGCCGCTCCCACCGGTGCGCATGGTCGGCGACCTCACGGCGCGCCACCTGGGCCGCACGATCAGCATCCCGGACCTACACCAGCCGGGCGCGGATTGGGACGCTCCGAAGGTCACCGTGATCGGCAAGCTCGACAAGCTCGCCTCGGTGCCCTTCGGGCTCGGAGAGGTGTGGGTGGGGCTCTCGCCGAAGACGGTCCAGCTTGACCGGCCGCTGCCGCTCACGTGGCCCTGCGAGGTGCAGCCGTGAAGCCGATCCGCCTCGCCTCCATCCGCTGCGACCGTCATCCCGAGTCGCTGGCCGTCCGCTACGTCCGGGCGACCCAGCAGCACCTGTGCGCCGAGTGCGCCGCGGAACAGACCCCGAGGAGACGCCGATGACCAGCATCGTCGACAAGCTCAAGGCGATCCCCGAGCTCGCCGCCCTGGTCGAGGCAGCAGCGGCGACCCCGTACCGCCCGCCCGGCACCAGACGCCACGGCAAGCTCACCAGCAGCCCCATGCCGCCCGAGGTGGCCGCGTGGGACATGCTCAGCACCGACGGCCTGCTGTTCGAGCTACAGCAGGCCGTGCGCATGGTGTGGGAGCAGCAGGAGGTGCGCCGGCCGCTCAGCAACCCGCCCACGTTCGCCGGCGAGTGCGGTTGGCTGATCGCCACCGAGGATGAGTGGCGGCCCGACCCGCTGATGCACGAGTGGGTGCGCGACTCGGTCGGCAAGG
>CAYZBB010000340.1:0-4101 GCA_964476495.1 uncultured Actinomycetes bacterium
ACCTGTGCCCGACCGACCTGTGGTTCACCCCCGACGGCTGGGCCCAGCACATCCACCCGCCGGTGCGGCTGGCCGGTACCCGGCTCGCGCAACAGGTGCGGTCCGGCGCGCAGCAGGTCGCCGGGATCTTCGAGCGGGGCATCGCCGCGCACCCGACCGACTGGCACATGCTGCAACCGTTCTGGCCGGCCGACTTCCCGCCCGGCCACCCCGCTGCGGGGCCGGTCAGGCTCATCGAGCCCGCCGGGCCGTCGAGCCGATGAGGGTCGGCCTGGTCTGCCCCTACTCCTTCGACATCCCCGGAGGAGTACAGGCACATGTTGCCGACCTGGCCCGGACGCTCATCGGGCTGGGTCATCAGGTCAGCGTGCTCGCGCCCGGTGACGACGGTGACGGCGCGACCGAGCTACCCGAGTTCCTGGTGCCGGCCGGACGCAGCATGCCGATCAAGTACAACGGCTCGGTGGCCCGGCTCTCGTTCGGACCGGTGTCCTACACCAGGGTGCGGCGATGGATCCGGGCCGGCCGGTTCGACGTGCTGCACGTGCACGAACCGGTCGCGCCCAGCCTGTCCATGCTCGCCCTGATGGTCGCCGACGGACCCATCGTGGCCACCTTCCACACCGCTAACCCCCGGTCCCGGATGCTGGCCGCGTTCCAGGGGGTGCTGCAGCCGTTCCTGGAGAAGATCACCGGCCGGATCGCGGTCAGCGAGCCGGCCAGGCAGGTGCAGGTGGAACACCTGGGTGGCGACGCGGTGATCATCCCCAACGGGGTGGACGTGCAGTTCTTCGCGCAGGCCCCACCGCTGCCCGGGTACCCACGGACGGGCGGCACGATCGGCTTCGTCGGCCGGTACGACGAGCCGCGCAAAGGGATGGCGGTGCTGCTCGAGGCGCTGCGGCTGATCGTGCCCACCCGGCCCGACCTGCAGCTGCTGGTGGCCGGCGGGGGCGACGAGAAGGAGCTGCTCGAACAGGCCGGGTCGGAGTTGGCCGGTCACTTGCGTCTGCTGGGCCGCGTCAGCGACCAGGACAAGGCCGCCATGCTGCGGTCCCTGGACATCTACTGCGCGCCCAACGTCGGCGGCGAGAGCTTCGGCATCATCCTGACCGAGGCGATGAGCTCCGGAACGCCGGTCGTGGCAAGCGATCTGGACGCCTTCCGGCGGGTGCTGGACGGCGGGATCGCCGGTGTGCTGGCGCCGGTCGGCGATGCGCCCGCGCTGGCCGAGGCGCTCGTAGCGGTGCTGGACGACCCCGGTCGCCGGGCGGTGATGGCGGCGCAGGGTCGGCGGGTGGTCGCCTCCTACGACTGGCCGGTGGTGGCCGCCACGGTCGTCAAGGTGTACGAGACGGTCATGGCCGCGGACCCGCGGGCCGTCGTCGAGGCCGACTGATCTCACGTCCCGTTCGGTCCGGGACAGGCAGCGCGCGTGGGACTCTGGACGTCTCGGCGCCGATGGAACCAGTCGATGAACTAGGGGAGGTGCGGCGGTGACCACGCTGATCGTCGTGCTGCTGGTGGCCCTGCTGCTGGTCGCCGCCCTCCGGCTCTGGATCACGGCGAACCGGTTGGACCGGCTGCATGTGCGGACCGAGGCCGCCTGGACGGCGTTGGAGGGCGCGCTGTCCCGGCGCGTGGTCGCGGCCAGGGCCGTCGCCGCCGCCGGCGGGTTCCCGCCCGCGCAGGCGGCCGAACTGCGGCGGGTTGCCGATGTCGCCGATCGGGCCGACCGCGTGCACAGGGCGGACGCCGAGAACGACCTGTCCCGGGCGCTCGCGGTATTGCCGGCACCGGGTGAGCCGCACCTTGCCGCCGAACTCGCCGACGCCAACGAGCGGGTGCTGCTGGCCCGGCGCTTCTACAACGACGCGGTCCGGGACACCCGCGCGTTGCGGGCGGTGTGGTTCACCCGAGTGTTCAGGCTGGCCGGTCGGGCCGCCCTGCCCGAGTACTTCGAGATCGCCGAGTCCACCGGCCCTCCCGGGCGGCTGCGGCGAACCGCGGCCCGGGTGGTGCTGGTCGATCCCGACCAGCGGGTGCTGCTGCTGTCCGGCACCGATCCGGAGGTTGGCACGCGCTGGTGGATCACCCCCGGCGGGGGCGCCGAGAACGGCGAGCCGTTGACCGATACGGCCATCCGCGAGGTGGCGGAGGAGACCGGGATGCGGTTGAACCATGACGCTCTCGTCGGCCCGATCTGGCGCCGGGTCGCTCGGTTCCATTTCACCGGCATCGATTACGAGCAGACGGAGTTCTATTTCGCCGCCGCCGCGGACAGCTCGGTGCTCGCGCCGGTGGACACCGCCGGCCACACGAACGATGAGCGGCTGACGCTCACCGGTCACCGATGGTGGCCGGAGGACGCATTGCTCACGACGGACGAGGACGTGTACCCCCGCGAACTTGCCGCCCGCCTACCGGATGTGATCGGCGCGCTGCGAACGCGCGTCGCGCCGGAGCCGATTCCCGACATCGACTGACGCTCGCATCGCGCCATCGCGCATTCGCTGCGTCGGCGGGTCGGGCGACCGTCGGTGCGTCCAAGGTCCTACCGTGGGCCGGGCCGACGGCGGTGCCGGGACCTCCGCCGTGGCCGGACCGGAAGGAGGCGCCTTGGGCCGATCGTCGCGGATCGCCGCCGTGGCGGCCTGGTTGCTGACGTGCGTCCTGGCGCTGGCCGGCTGTGCCACGGGTGCGCTGGCTCCGCCGACTCCCTCGGGCACCACCCCGTCCGCCTCGCCCTCGAATGCGCCGAAACCCACCGCGTCGCCCACGCCGGTGTCCACCCCCACACCGGAGCCGACCCAACCCCCGACCCTGCCGCCGGCCCCACCGCCGGTCGACGCGTTGACGGGTGGGCCGGTGAACGAAGGCCCGGTGATCGCTGCCAAGATCGACAACACCTCCGCCGGTCTGCCCCAGTACGGCATCGCCGACGCCGACATCACCTACGTCGAGCAGGTCGAGGGCGGACTGACCCGGTTGATGCCGGTGTTCCACACCACGCTGCCGACCGACGTCGGTCCGGTCCGCAGCGTCCGCACCACCGACGCAGAGTTGTTACCGGTGTTCGGGGTGCCCGCGCTGGTGTTCTCCGGGGGCGGGGGCATTCCGCTGGACGCGATCGCGCGAACACCGGTCATCCAGGTGGCCGAGGAGCAGGGTGCAGGCGGATTCTGGCGGGGTGCCGGCATCCCGCCCTACAACCTGCACGCCGACCTGACCCGGGTCGCGGCGAACACCAGCGGCCTGACCCCGGCCCGCAGCATCGGCATGACCTTTGCCGCCATCGACCCGATCGTGGAGGCGGCCCCGCCGACGGGATCGGTGACGGTGCAGTTCCAGGCGGCCCGGATGGGCTTCGAGTGGACCGGCTCGAACTACCAGGTCGACCGGCAGGGCACCCCGCTCGACGACGCGAGCGGCACCGCGGTGGTTGCGGACAACGTGTTGGTCCAGCACGTGGACTTCCAGCCGGACGGTGAGTTCGATTCCGCCGGGTCACCGTCGTACATCTCGCACACCGTCGGCTCGGGTCCGTTCGAGTTGTACCGGGACGGCAAGGTGCTGACCGGGACCTGGAGCCGGCCGGCGCCGGACCAACCGTTCCAGTTCCTGGACGGCGCCGGTCGGCCGGTGCCCTTCAAGCCGGGAAAGACCTGGGTGGCGCTGACGCCGGGGTCGGCGTCGGTCAGCGCGTCCTGATCTTGCCGTCGCCCTGAGTAGTATCGGGCCGTCCGTCATTCCAGGTAGGAGTCCAGCCGTGTCCGCCCCCACCGAACTGCCCGAGATCCCCGAATCGCTGACCGCCACCGGAACCGCCCGGGTCAAGCGGGGGATGGCCGAGATGCTCAAGGGCGGCGTGATCATGGACGTGGTCACCCCCGAGCAGGCCAAGATCGCCGAGGACGCCGGCGCGGTCGCGGTGATGGCGCTCGAGCGGGTGCCTGCAGACATCCGCGCGCAGGGCGGGGTCTCCCGGATGAGTGACCCGGACATGATCGACCGGATCATCTCGGCGGTTTCGATCCCGGTGATGGCCAAGGCCCGGATCGGGCATTTCGTCGAGGCCCAGGTGCTGCAGTCGCTCGGCGT
>CAYZBB010000341.1:0-2601 GCA_964476495.1 uncultured Actinomycetes bacterium
GAGCTCTACGGGCCCGAGTTGTTCGGGATCGAGATGGACCCCCGCAAGAAGGCGAAGCACACCTGGGGCGTCAAGGGCCGACGGGGCGGGGTGGTCGCCACCGGCGTCAACGGCAAGCTCACCGGCAAGGGCTACGACCTCATCGTGATCGACGACCCGATCAAGAACCGCGAGCAAGCCGACTCCGCGGCGGAGCGCAAGACGCTGCGGTCCGGCTACTACTCCAACATCCGCACCCGCCTCATGCAGCAGGGGACCATGATCCTCACCATGGCCCGCTGGCGGGAGGACGACCTTGCCGGTGACGTGGTGCACGGCTACTCCCACGCCGAGGGCGCCGACGACACCGGAGCTGACGACTGGGAGGTCATCCGCCTCCCTGCCCTGGCCGAGCCCGCCGCCACCGAGAAGCTCACCGAGGCAGAGCGTGCCGAGTGGCGCGACGAGTTGGGCCGCAAGGAAGGCGAGGCGCTGTGGCCTGAGGCGTGGCCCGAGGAGGCGCTGCGCAAGCTGCGGGCGTCGATCAGCCTGACCGAGCCGGACGCATGGGACTCGCTGTACCAGCAGAACCCCACCGCGAAGGAAGGCAAGGACTTCAAGGTCGACACCTGGATCTTCCTCCCCCACGTGGACCGCAACCGGCTCCGGCTTGTGCGGTTCTGGGACCTCGCCGCCACGAAAGGCGGAGGCGACTGGACGGTGGGGATGCTCGTCGGGATGGACTCCGACAACAAGACCTACGTGCTCGACGTGCAGCGGTTCCGCAAGGACTCGGCCGAGGTCGAGAAGCACGTCCGTATGACCGCCGAGCACGACGGGATCTCGGTCCCGGTCCGCATCGAGCAGGAGAAGTCAGGCTCGGGCAAGGCGCTCGCCTCCACCTACACCCGCCTCCTCGTCGGCTTCGACGTGGACGCCAAGCAACCCGACGGGTCGAAGGAAGCACGGGCCGCGGCGGTCGCCTCCCAGCAGCAGCAGGGCCGGGTGATCCTGCTGCGCGCCGACTGGAACGACAAGCTGATCGAGGAGGCCCGTACCTTCCCGAACGGCCGGTGGGACGACCAGATCGACGCCCTGTCCGGTGGGTTCAACTTCCTCGCTCTCGCCGGCCCGTCGTCGATGGAGACGGAGTACCAGCTCAACACCCCGATCGGGATGTTCTTCGGCAACGCCCGGCCGACGTCACTTCCCGGGGCTGTCGCCCTCGAGCGTGCCCACGCCACCATGTTCGGCCGGTGAGAACATCCACGACGTGAACATGCGCCCCCGCACCCGCATGGCGTAGGGCACCAGCTCCCCCCACTCGCCCTCGCACCGCTTCGGGGCGGTGCCCGGTGTCGGGGCGTAGGCGTCGCCGCAGCGCAGGGCCGGGAGCACGATCGGGTGCACCCCCGCCACCGACACCTTCCGGTACGCGGGGTGCTTCGCCAACCGGGCGATCTGGTGGTCGATCCGACTCGCCAGGTTCATGAACGCCCGGGCCCGGTTCCGCAACGTCGCGGAGTCCGTCGCCCGCGCCAGGCCGTTGCGCTTCAACCAGCCGGACAGGTACTCCCACTCCCACGGCTCCGCTTCCACCGCCACCATGTTCGCCCACCCGTGCGTGAACGCCGACGACGGGTGATCGAGCTTCGCGCCGATCGGCCTAATGTCGGACGAGCCTTGCCTCGTGGCCTCGGCGATCCGCCGTGCCACCCCGGCGCCGACGTGCATCACCATCTGCCGCCGCTCCGACGCCGGCATCCCCTCGAGCCACGCCGGGTCGAACGCCAGATCAGAACCCTCCACGATCCCTCCCCAACATGAACCACTCGTGGTCACCGGACCGGACCACCAGACCGAGACGGTGGGCCAACTCGGGCTCCCGCTCGACCCACTGGTTGTGCCAGGTACAAGCCGGCATGAGGTTCGCCAGCACCTTGAGGCTCCCTCCGGAGCTGCGCTTGCGCCGCTCGTGGATGCCGGACGGCTCGTCGTGGCAGTCGACGTCGGCAGCCCGCACGCGTGAGGTGAACGCCTCGTCGAAGTACGCCCTTCGCAACACTGGTCCGATCTGACACTCCCACAGGCCGGCGTCGATCAGCGCCTTCACCAGGGCTCGGCGCTCGGCACGCTCGGCGGCTTTCGATGTGGACTCCCGCTTCACCCCTACCTCCCGTTCGTCACTGCGTCGATGGCCGACACCCAGTCCAAACCGAGCACCTCGCCGATGAGCGACGCAGCGGTGAACGGGGTCACGAGATTTCCGACCTGCCTAAACTGGGCGGTGCGGCTCCCGGCCAGCGGGTAGTTGGTCGGCATCGCCTGTAGGGCGAGCGCCTCCTGCACGGTCAGCTTGATCGGGCGATCGCCGGGGTCCTCACCGCGCCGCACGGCGTCGGCGTCGGCGTCGGCGTCGATGGGAGCCTTGCCTTGGCTCCCGTTGTCGTGGTGGACCGGGGCCGTGATCCTCGGGTCGCCGGCGATGGTAGTGGAGGGTCGGACCCAGCACCATGAAGCCGAGTCGTGTCCGAACGCGATCGTCGGCGCCGGCTCGTCCGGCTCGTAAAGCCTGCGGTTCTCAACCTTGTCGGTCACGTACTTGCCGGGTTGGAGAAGCCA
>CAYZBB010000341.1:2701-4034 GCA_964476495.1 uncultured Actinomycetes bacterium
CCGTACTCCTCGGCGGACAGCACGCCGACCCACGTCCAGTAGCCCATGGCTTGCAACTCGAGGGCCTGCTCGCGGAACACCGGCTCGACGGGCGGCACGTTCTCCATGGCGATCCAGCGGGGGCGGAGTGCCTTGGCCCACCGGATCGGCTCGTCGACCAGCCATCCGGTCTTGCCGTCGCGCCCCTTGCCCTTCCCGGCCACCGACCAGTCGGGGCACGGCGGGCTCGCCCACATGCCTTCGACCCCGGCCCACCCCGTCGGGTCGAGCTTCGACACGTCGCCTCGGGTTACGGCGAACCCTGCGGCCTCGCGGGTGGCGCACTCCTGCTCGCCCCACTCGATGCCGTGCTCGGTCAGGCCGAGTAGGTGCATTCCCATGGCCGCGCCACCAGCCCCGCCGAACAGGTCGATGGCGTCGGTCACTTCTCGTAGCCCATGTCGCGCACGAATAGGTCGTAGGTGGGGCTCGGCGGGATCGGCGGGTAGGTGCGCTCCGGTGCTGGGGCGACGATGCGCTTGCGCTCCATGAGGAGGTTGAGATCCTCCTCGAACATGCGGACGGCTGACTCCTTCACGCCGGCACCTTCCTCGCCTTGGCGACCTGGCGCCGCTGCTTCTCGGACATGCCGCCCCACACCCCCACGGTCTTGACGACGTTGTCGCCGACGTACACCGGGGTGAGGGACAGGTCGAGGCATTCCTCGCGGACCAGGCAGGATCGGCACACGGCCTTGGCCTTGGGTACGTCGCCCGACTCGGACTTGTCGAGCAGAAAGAGATCGGGGTCCATCCCACGACACGCCGCGCGTTCACGCCAGCCCATCACGCCTCCTCGAACAGGGTGGAGACCACCATGCCGTCGTGCTCGCCGGCCGGGGCAGTCATCCCCGACCGCTCGGCGACCTTGACGGCCAGGTCGATGTTGTCGATCCGCCAGCGGGCCAGCCGCAGGTAGTCCTCGCTCATGTCGATCCCGACGCCGTGACGCCCGAGTGCCTTCGCTACGGCGACCGTCGTGCCGGTCCCAGTGAACGGGTCGAGTACGACGGCGGGTCGGGTGGGTGCGGTGGTGTCGGGGCAGGCGCAGGCGTAGCCGGTGATGGTGACCTCGTTGGTGCCTGGCACGCCGAGGTGCCCCGCCTTGTAGCCCTCACCCTGCTTCGGGCGGGTGTGGGTCACCTGCGTGAAGTGGAGATCCTTCGCCACCACGGGCCGGCGTCCTTCGCCGCACGCCACGCACACCCCCGACGGCGACCAGCCCAGGATGATGCGCCGGGGCCATTCGGACGGGAAGCTGTTGCCAGTGATGAACACCCTCCCACGACGGCGGG
>CAYZBB010000342.1:0-3995 GCA_964476495.1 uncultured Actinomycetes bacterium
CTTCGGAGGCGAGGCAGCGTGACCGCGTCCAAGTGGCAGTGCCCCGCCGGCCACCTGTCGTGGTCGCCACGCAAGCTCGAGGACTGCCCGCACGGCGGCTGTGGCGAGAAGGTCGAATGCGTCGCCGGGCCCCACCGGCCGAAGAAGCAGCAGGAGGCGAAGTGAAGCCGTACTACGAAGCCGACGGCATCACGATTTACAACGGCGAGGCGTGCGCCACGCTGGCACAGTTACCCGAGGCGTCGGTCGACGTGCTGCTGACCGATCCGCCGTACTCGTCGGGCGGCATGTTTCGCAGCGACCGCACGGCAGATCCAGCGCAGAAATACCGGGGGTTCTCACACTCTCCGTCTGAGACCAGAAAGCCCACCGCCGACTACGGCAGCTTTGGAGGCGACAACCGCGACCAGTGGTCGTGGCTGCGTTGGGTCGGGGCGTGGTCGTGGGCAGCCCTGCGCGCCACCCGACCCGGTGGTCACGGGTTCATGTTCTCCGACTGGCGACAGCTCCCCGCGGCCACCGACGCCGCACAGTTCGGCGGGTGGACTTGGCGTGGCATCAACGTGTGGGACAAGGGCGTCGGGCGACCCATGAAAGGCCGGTTCCGCAACCACCTTGAATACATCGTGTGGATGACCAACGGCCCAGTAGAAGCACCAGACGTCTATCCGTCGGCGCTTATCGCCGTGCCAACCGTTCACAGCGGCGAACGCGAGCACGTCACGCAGAAGCCTGTTGACCTCCTGAAGGCCATGCTCTCTGTGGTGCCAGGCGAGCGCCTGACCGTGCTGGACCCGTTCATGGGGTCGGGCTCCACCCTCGTCGCCGCTCGCAATCTCGGCCACCGATGCATTGGCATCGAAGTGGAAGAGCGCTACTGCGAGATCGCCGCCAACCGGCTGGCTCAAGGCGTGCTCGACCTGGGCGGTGCGGCATGAACGACGCCCGTGCGCAACGCCCCACCCCCGGCCCAACCGCCGTCATGTTCTCACGCGCACGCCAGGCACTGTCCGACGCACAAGCGGCCGGTGACGTGGCGCTGGCCGCCCGCATCCTCATGCAATGTGCCGCACAACTGGCCGCCTATGACAAGGCGTGGTCCGAGGTGCGGCCGGCGCTCGGTGTGCGACGGGAACGGCGGGACGCAGCGTGAGACCAAATACCACCGCTGTGATTTGCGACTACACTGGTCCCGGAAATGAGTGGTCCGGGCGCTGGTTGCACAGCCCCGGACCCGGCCACCGACTGACAAGGAGTCGCTGACATGAACGACGATACCCACCAGTACCAGCTTCTGCCAGACCTGCCCGCCGACGACTACGAGCGGCTGAAGGCTGACATTGCCGAGCGAGGCGTATTGGTAGCAGTCGAGTTGAACGAGGAAGTTGGTTTCGGACTGGCCGAGGCCGCATGACTGCACGCAACGGCACGGCGCCACCCCACTCCAACGAGGACCATCTCGTACCACAGGGCTACGACCCCGGCTACGACCCAGCCGAAGACTGGCTCGACACGGCGCTGGCGGACTTCGAGCGGTCGACCGACGCACACCGACCGATGGTCACCCCCGACGAGATCACCGACGGAGACGGACCCGACCCCGAACTCGACCAGTTCCTAGCCGAACCCGAACCCGACTACGATTGGCTCATCCCCGACATCCTCGAGCGAGGCGACCGGGTCATCCTCACCGGCGGCGAAGGCGCAGGCAAGAGCACCCTGCTCCGACAGATCGGCGTGCAGTGCGCGTCCGGCATCCACCCCTTCACCCACGCGACCATCAAACCCGTCAACGTCCTCCTCGTCGACCTCGAGAACAGCCGACGCCAGACCAAACGCCAGATGCGGCCCCTCCGCACCACCGCCGCCGGCGACTACCCCGCCGCGACCATGCGCATCATCGTCCGCACCGCCGGGCTCAACCTCACCGAGCCGACCGACATGGTCTGGCTCGCGTCCCGCGTCGAAACCGACAAGCCCGACCTCGTCATCATCGGCCCCATCTACAAGATGAGCACGGCCGACCCCACCGAGGAGCAGCCTGCCCGCACCGTCATCGCCTGCCTCGACCACATCCGCGACCTCTACGGCGTCGCCCTGCTCATCGAGGCGCACTCGCCGCACGCCAACGGCGCCGGCGCCAGACCGCTCCGACCCTACGGCGCGTCCATCTGGATGCGCTGGCCGGAGTTCGGGCTGCACATCACCGAGCCCGGTCAACTCAAGCACTGGCGAGGCGACCGCGACGAACGCAAATGGCCGGCCGCGCTCACCCGTGGAGGCGACTGGCCGTGGACCGTCGCACCCACCGCAGACCAGACCTTCGCCGCGGTCGTCGCGTGTGTCGAGCGGGTCGGCCGACCGATGAGCTACGCCGAGATCGCCACCGACCTCGGCTGCTCGAAGACGTGGGTCGGGCGCACCGTAAGAGCGAACCAGACTACGTGGGATGACCTGCGCGACCGCATCGGCGGGGAGTGGCCATGACCCTGTGGACAACGCGTGCACCCCTGTTGGTGCACGGCTGGTGCACGGGTGCACGGCAGCCACTGACCGTGGGAATCAGTGACCACGATGCGTGGCCGTGCACCCGTGCACCAAACGCGTGCACCTGCTCTGACCAGGGAAAACACCGCGTGCACCACCCCTCGCGTGCACCAGCAACCCGAAAACCCCCTCTGACTAGGGAAAACGCTGGTCGTGCACCCGTGCACCCCTTCGGGGCGGACCCCACGGTGTCCGACCCACGGTCCGCCCGGGGCCCGCTGGTGCACGCGCCAGGTGCACGCGCCCCCCAACGACGACGAGCCCGAACCCCCCGACCAGGAGCGAACCAGTGACCCCGACCCTCGCCCAAGCGCTCAACCTCCTCAACCTCTACAACGTCCACCAACTCCGCCACGAGCTCGAACAACTCCAACCCGGGCAACCCCGCGCCCAATCGTTCGACGGGCCCCGAACCACCACCGGCCAAGGCCCGGCCGACCCCACATCCACCGCCGCCACCACCCCCAACACCGCCGCCGCCGACCTCGCCGCCTACCAGCGCCACATCGACCAGCTCTACCGCGCCTGCCTCGCGCTCGCCGTCCTGGCCGACCGGCACATCCCGACCCACGAGCCACGCCGGCGCACCATCGCCAACGACACCCGGGGGTGCGCGCTCCACGAACGGGCCGGCATCGACCAGCACCAACCCGCCAGAGTCACCACCGACTTCGCCTCGGTGCTCGACGTCCCGCTCAAGGAACCCATCCCCGTCTGCCACGCCTGCCAGGACTTCACCCGACGCCACCACCAGACACCCACCGCCGAGCAGATCATCCGCCACCACCGGACCGGCAAGTGGACCCAGCGCACCACCGGCAAACGCGGCACCGTGTTCGCCGCCCGAGACCTGGCCGACGAATGGGACCGGCGCACCGGATGACCACATGCGACAGAGGCGACAGTCCACAACCCTTGTGGTGCTTGGAACTGGCAGGGGCGTGTGCTAAGAATGCGTAGCGTTGCAAATGGTCCGCCGGGAAAGGCGGGCCACCATCGCGAACGGAGGCGAGCACGATGCCCCGAGCCCCCAGCGTGTGCAACGTCAAGGGCTGCACCAACCCGGCACCACACGGGCAAGGCAAGTGCGACCACCACCACGCACAAGCCAAGCGCACGGCCTGGCGCAACGCCGACGCCAACCGACCCAGCGCCAACGCACGAGGCTACGACCTACGGTGGCGCACCACCCGAGCCGAGTACCTGCGCACACACCCGACGTGCGTGGACTGCGGATCACCAGCCACCGACGTCGACCACATCGACGGGGCCGGCCCGCTCTCACCACGAGGCCACGACTGGACCAACCTTCAAGCCCTCTGCCACCCCTGCCACACACGCAAGACCAACACCCATGACGGTGGAGGATGGGCACGCACCACGCATCCGACTGCATAGCCATGCAGGGGGTGGGGTACCACCGCGGCATCGACCACATGCCCAAGGAC
>CAYZBB010000343.1:0-3974 GCA_964476495.1 uncultured Actinomycetes bacterium
GGGGTCGACGTTCGCGGACTTCTTCATCCAGTCGCTGCAGGCCGAAGCGAAGTGGTTGTGTGACGTGCTCACCCAGCATGTGGTGGAGGACCTGGTCGATTGGAACTTGGGGCCGACGGTGCGGGCGCCGCGGATCGTGTGCGATGACATCGGGTCGAAGCATCCGATCACGGCGGAGGCGATCACCCAGCTGGTGAACTGTGGCGCGTTGCAGCCGGACCCGGAGATTGAACGGTTCTTGCGTGACACGTACGGCATTCCGCAGCGCGGGACGGCGTGGGGCAAGGGTGACCTGGATAACACGAAGACGCGGGTGGACGCGTTCAAGACCCTGATCGACGCGGGTGCGTCGTTCGAGACGGCCAAGGCGATCACGGGCCTGACTGGCCTCGCCGAGGCGGACAGGAAGGAAGCGAATGCCTGAGTCGATCGAGGAGTTGGTGCGGTCCCTGCCCAGCCCGGTGCAGAACTGGTACGCCATTACGAGCGAGGCCGCCACTGAGGGTGCGCCGACGCGGGCGAAGGTGCGGATCTATGACGCGATCGGCGGATGGTGGGGCACGAACGCCGCCGAGTTCGTCGCCGCCCTGGACGCCCTGGACGTCGACGAGATCGACCTGCACATCAACAGCCCTGGCGGGGCGGTGTGGGACGGGCTGGCGATCATGAACAGCTTGAAGGCGCATCGGGCCCGGGTGACCGCGGTCGTGGACGGGCTGGCCGCCTCGGCTGCGTCGATCGTGGCCATGGGCGCCGACGAGGTCGTCATGGCCGAGGGTTCGCAGATGATGATCCACAAGTCGTCGGGTGGGGCGTGGGGGAACGCCGACACGATGCGGGAGATGGCCGCGATCCTCGACAAGATCGACCTGAACGGCGCTGCGATCTACGCCCGGAAGGCTGGCGGGTCGCGGGATTCGTGGCTGGAGCTGATGGCCGCCGAAACCTGGTACAACGCCGACGAGGCGGTGGCGGCCGGCCTGGCGGATCGGGCCGAGGTTGTGCCGGATGCGGTGGACGCCGAGCAGTCGTTCAACCTGTCGATCTTCAACTATGCCGGCCGCTCGAATGCGCCGGCCCCGCGGCATCATGCCGCGCTGCGCGCTGTGGCGATGGCAGGCGCCCCCAATGCCCCCGTCTCGTCCGAGCCGGGTCAACCCACCCAGAAGGAGGACGCCATGGCGTTCGATTCACTGATGGATGGTCTTCGTGAACGGCTCGGAGCAACCGATGCCACCGACGAGGACGCCATCCTGGCCGCGGTCGACGTGATCGTCGAGCAGGCCAGCCAGCAGTTCCAGCCGCCTGAGGGCACGATGCTGGTCGACGCGGTGCAGTTCGCCGAGTTGCAGGCCCAGGCCGCCGCGGGCGTGGCTTTGCGCGCCCAGCAGGACACGGACCGGCGCGACGGCCTGGTCGACGCCGCTGTCGCCGACGGCCGTGTGGCCCCGGTGAACCGTGCGATCTGGCGTGCCCGGCTCGACGAGAACGAGGCCGGGACAGTCGCGCTGCTGGAAACCCTGCCCACCAACAGCGCTGTCCCGGTCGTCGAGATCGGACTCACCGGCGGCGCCGATGAGTCCAGCGAGGACGTCATCTACAACAAGCTCTACGGAAAGGAAGCCTGATCATGGCTGAGTACGTTCCCCTGTTCGGCGGCACCGCCGTCTCCATGACCGCCTCGGCTGCGATCACCGCAGGCAAGCCGGTGTGCGTGTCCGCATCCGGCAAGGTTGGTCCGATGACCGCCGCCGGTGACCACTTCGTCGGCATCGCCGGAATGGATGCGGCCGGTGACGGCTCGGTCATTCCGGTGTTCATCACCGGCGCGATCCACCGCCTGACCGCGTCCGGGACGGTGACCGCCGCCGAGCTGGTCGACGCCGCCACCGCCGGCAAGGTCGCCACCCACACCAACGGGACCACCGACGTGAACATCATCGGCCTCGCCCTCACCACGGCGACCGATGCGGTCGTCGAGATCCTGACCCGCTGACCCTCAGAAGGAGCACAAGCACATGCCTGTCACCTACCCGCCCGCCGCTCCCTCGATCAGCGGCGACAACATCACCATTTCGGCGTTCCTCAAGTCGCCGACCCAGATCGCCCGCCGCATCATCGAGCTGACCAACAACCGGTACGTCGCCGACGTGCTGCTCGCTGGCCGGTTCAACGCTGCCGGTGGCGCCGTGCAGTACATCTCGACCGGCGAGTCGCAGTTCGCCGCGGACGACCCGAAGGCGATCGCCCCCGGGGGTGAGTACCCGCAGACGACTCTCGGCTCGGGGACCCCGTCGGTGGCGAACGTCGTCAAGGTCGGCCGGGATGCGCTGATCACCGACGAGGCGATCGCGCGCATGAACATGTTCGCCGTCAACCGCGAGATCGACCGCCTGGTGAACACCATGGTCAAGTACGTCGACGGCGTGGCCTTGTCGGCCATCTCGTCCGGCGTCACCCAGAACACCGGCGCGACCGCCGCATGGTCGACCGCCGGCACCACCGCGCAGTCGATCCTGCTCGACATCGAGCTCGCGAAGGCGAACCTGCTGGCGCTGAACAACGGCTACGACCCGAACGTGGTCGTGTGCTCCGACATCGCCTACGCGCACGCGTACGGCAAGTTCCTCGCGGCCGGGTTCCTGCCGCGCGAGTCGGAGAACCCGATCCAGTCGGGCGCCTTCTTTACCTCGGTGGACGGCATGACCTTCCTGAGGACCGGGAACCTGCCCGTGGCGAACGCCGCCATGGTGGCCGACACCCGCTACCTCGGCGGGATGGCCGACGAGGACCTTGGCGGCAGCGGCTACGTCGCTGCAGGCCTCGCCCAGGCGAAGACCATCCGCGAGGACAACACCGACCAGTACCGCATCCGGGTTCGCCGCACCACCGTGCCGGTCATCCTCGAGCCGGCTGCGGCTTGGAAGATCACCGGGGTCACCTCCTGATGTTCCGGGTCGTCGTTCCCCTGGTGATCGCCAGGGATGCGTCCGGTCGGCACGTGTACCTGTACCAGGGTGCGCAGGTGCCGGACGGCCTGGTCGACGGCGAGGTGGAGCGGCTGGCCGAGGGTGGGTTCGTCGCCGAGGTTCCCACCCCGGCAGTGCCCGCACCAGAGCCCGAGCCGGTGTCGTCGCGCAAGTCCAAGGCCGCCCCGGCGGCCTCCGAGTGATCAGGGCAGGGGGTTCGCGTCATGGCTGAGATCGTCGCTACGCCGGTCGACGTTGTCGCGTTGCAGGACGTGATGGCGCGAGCCCTTGACCTTGCCATCGAGGACGCGATGAGCCTCACTGCGGAGTTGAACGCCGCGGTGCGCAGGGTTGCTCCGTGCTTCGCGTCGGGGACGGTCAACACCGATCAGGTGGCGGAGGCGCGCGGGATCGCCCTGCGTGCCGTCGGCCGTCTGACGTCCGCTGACGGCTGGGTGGAGTCGGTGACGACCGGCCCGTTCGGCGCGAAGTTCAGGGCATCGGCGTCCGCGTCCGGTGCGCTCACCGAAGAGGACGTGAAGGCGTTGAAGGCCTTGTGTGGGGCGCCGTCGTCCGACTTGGGGCCGCTGGGGTCGTTCCCGGCGGCCGGCGCCTACGATCACCTGTTCGCGACGCTGACGGCGAGCTCGTCGTGAGCGAGATCCTTCGGGTCCCGTTCGTGCGGGCAGACCGGAACACGCATGGCCGGGAAACCATCGTCCGGGGGGCGCCGTGCGTGGTGCCGGGTGCCGTGTTCTGGCCGGAGCAGTCGGTCACGGCCAACGACGGAAGCCAGCGGGTCATCCGGCCCGCCCGCATCTCCGTGCCTCATAGCCAGGTGTCCGATCCGCGCGACCAGTGGACGGTCGACGGCGTGGCCTACCGGGCGACGGGCGACACTTCACGGTGGCGGAACCCGTTCGCCCCCGGGTCTGCCGGTGCGACGATCGCGGTGGAGCGGGTGACCGGATGAGCGGCAAGCCGTGGACGTTCAGCAACACCCGG
>CAYZBB010000344.1:0-3969 GCA_964476495.1 uncultured Actinomycetes bacterium
GAACCAGCACCACCCCCCGCACAGCCCCGGGAAGGGACACCGATGTCCGACACCACCGCGTTCGAGTTGCCCGATCGATACGACCCGATCGTGGAGCGAGCCCGAGCGCTGGCGATCCGGATCGCCGACCGTGCAAACGAAGCGGACGAGAGTCCCGATCTGGATCCGGTGATGCACCGTGAATTGCAGGCCAGCGGGCTGGCCCGGCTGACCGTACCGGCGGCGTACGGCGGGGAGACGGAGACCGTCGACCCACTGGCGATCACCACTGTCCGCGAGGTGTTCATGGGGGCATCCGCGCATCTCGATTCTCTCTTCGCGATGCAGGGGATCGGCAGCTTCGCCCTGGCGCTGGGCGGCGCCGAGGAAGTCAAGCAACGCTGGCTGCCGAGGGTTGCCGCATTGGAGGCCATCGGAGCGCTGGCCCTCACAGAGCCGCACATCGGCTCCGATCTGAAGAACATCACGACCACCATCACGACCGGCGGCGACGAACTGGTCGTCAACGGGGGCAAGGCGTTCATCACCAACGCCGGCGCCGCACACTTCTACACCGTGCTCGGCACCGAGGAGCTGGAGAGCCGGACCGGCTACTCGTTGGTCCTGGTGCCAGCCGACACCCCTGGACTCACCGTCACGTCGGGACCCGATCTGATGGCGCCGCACATCATCGGCGAGCTCGACTTGGTCGACGTACGGGTGCCGGCCGACCACCGGGTCGGTGCGCCCGGCAAGGGGTTCGGCTTGGTGCTGGCCACCCTTGGCACCTTCCGAGTAAGTGTGGCGGGTGCCGCGGTCGGTCTTGCCCAGGCCGCCCTGGATGAGGCGGTCCGGCATACGAGCAGCCGGACCCAGTTCGGCGCGCCGCTGAGTTCGATCGGCGCGGTCTCCCAGAAGCTGGCGCTGAGTTGGGCCGAGATCGAAATGGCCCGGACCTTCGTCTACCGCGCGGCCAGCGCCGCCGCGCGCGATCCTCGGGCAGCCCTGGACTTGTCATCGATGGCCAAGGTGACCGCGACCGAGATGGCGGCCCGGGTGGTCGACCGAGCGGTGCAGGTGATGGGTCGTTTCGGCGTGGTCCGTGGATCTGTGATCGAGCGGCTATACCGCGAGGCTCGGCCCATGCGCATCTACGAGGGTGCCACCGAGGTGTTGTTGGATTCGCTAGCCCGGCAATTGATCAAGAACCAGGATTCGAGCTGACGTCATCGCGGCCGTCGGAGGGCCGCGAGATGGACTGCTCCCGACGAAACGATCTCGAATGCGGCGGCACCCGCTGGCTCGAACCGGCCTCATCTGCCGTGC
This sequence comes from uncultured Actinomycetes bacterium, assembly GCA_964476495.1. Classification (GTDB taxonomy): domain Bacteria; phylum Actinomycetota; class Actinomycetes; order Mycobacteriales; family Nakamurellaceae; genus Nakamurella. The sequence continues at coordinate 1,306 of CAYZBB010000344.1, forward strand.
GACTGAGATCCGAGCTATCACACGTTCGGAGGCTCGATCTGTTGGGGCGAAATCCCGGCGTATCATTGGCATGGAATCGATACTGTTCGCCTGAGGCGGCGACGAACGGAGGCACGGAAGTGCAGCGACTGTGGATCGGCGGCTCGTGGCGGGACAGCATTGACGGGACGATCGCCGACGTCATCAACCCGTCCGGCCTGGGCCGGATCACCGAGTTCCAATTGGCCGGGCCCAAGGACATGGAGGAGGCGATCGGGCGAGCTCGTCGGTCATTCGAGGACGGTGCGTGGCGCACGGCGACCCCGAAGGAACGCGCCGGAGTGATCCGGGGCGCAGCCGACGAGATTGAGCGGCGGCTCCCCGAACTGGCCGAGTTGCTGACCGCGGAACTGGGTTGTCCGCTATGGTTCTCGACCAAGGCACACATCCCCAACCCGATCCGGCACCTTCGCTACTACGCCGACCTGATCGAGACGCACCCGTTCGATGATTTCCGCAACGACGGCGTCAACGAATCCGTGGTGGTCGACGAGCCGGTCGGGGTGGTCGGCGCGATCACGCCGTGGAATGGTCCGCTCAGCTCGCCGACGATCAAGGTCGCGCCGGCCCTCGCTGCCGGATGCTCGGTCGTGCTCAAACCCGCTTCACAGACCCCTCTCACGATCATGGCGCTGGGCGAGGCCTTCGCCGCGGCGGGCCTGCCGGAGGGTGTCCTGTCGATTGTTCCGGCCGGGCGGGCAGCCGGTCAGCTGCTCATCGGCCATCCGCAGGTTGACAAGATCGCGTTCACCGGCAGCACCGAGACCGGAATCATGATCATGAAGACCTGCGCGGACCGGATGGCGCGGGTCACCTTGGAGCTGGGCGGTAAGTCGGCCGCCGTGATCCTGCCGGACGCCGACATCGACGCGCTCGTCAAGAATGTCATTCCGATGTCGTTCAGCGTCAACGGGCAGCTGTGCATCGCCCAGACCCGGGTGCTGGTGCCGCGGCAGATCGCGGGCCGGGTCCGGTCCGCACTCGCCGATGCGGTGTCCTCGTTGCGGGTCGGGGACCCGATGGACGCCGACACCTACGTGGGACCGCTGGTCAGTGGTGCCCAACGAGAGCGGGTGGAGTCATACATCGATATTGCCCGCTCCGAAGGTGCGACCGTCCTGGTCGGTGGTGGCCGCCCGGATCACGCGAGGGAGGGCTGGTTCGTCGAGCCGACCCTGATCACCGAGGTCGACAACGCGATGCGGGTGGCCCAGGAGGAGATCTTCGGCCCGGTGCTGGCGTTGATCGAGTACGACGACGAGGACACGGCGGTGCGGATCGCCAACGACTCGCCTTACGGACTGTCCGGGTCAGTGTGGTCCAGCGACCCGCGGCGCGCGGTGGCCGTGGCCCGGCGGATCCGCACCGGGATGGTGAGCATCAACGGGGCGCCCCAGGCCTGGGGTACCCCTTTCGGCGGGTACAAGCGGTCAGGGGTGGGCCGGGAAATGGGTCCTGAGGGCCTGCAGAGCTACATCGAGAAGAAGTCCATCGCTGTCGGTCCGCTGCACGTCGGCTGAGAACCCGGCCGAAATGCTTGACTGGCAACCGAACTCCGAGGTGGCATCAGTGGGCTGGACGACCCTGCGAACCGAACTTCTGGACGGGGTGCTCCTAGTCGAACTGCACCGTCCGGAGGTGATGAACGCCTACACCGTCGAGATGGCCGATGAGCTGGAGCAGTTGTTCCGGTCCGCCAACGACGATGACGCGGTTCGTGGGATCGTGGTCACCGGATCCGGCCGAGCGTTCTGCGCGGGAATGGACCTACGAACACCGGGGAACGTCTTCGGCCTTGACGAAGAACTGCGGCCGGGCCTTGATGACATGGTCCCTCCGTATTCACCCGCGGTGCAGGCCGGTGTCCGGGATTGCGGTGGCCGGGTCACCCTGGCCATCCACGACTGCCTCAAGCCCGTCGTGGCCGCGATCAACGGCGCCGCGGTTGGCATCGGCGCCACCTTGACGTTGGCTATGGACGCCCGGATCGCCTCGCCCGCCGCCCGCTTCGGCCTGGTATTCGGACGGATCGGGGTCACTCCGGAGGCTTGCTCAACCTGGTTCCTGCCGCGCATCGTGGGCCTTCCGGCGGCGATGCGATTGCTGCTTTCTGCTGACATCTTGGACGCGGAGGCATCTTTGCGGATCGGGGTTGTGGACGAGATCGTCGAGGCCGACGAACTGGTCGGCGCGGCGGTCGCGTTGGTCCGGTCCTGGGTTCAAGACCGTTCGCCGGTCGCGGTGGCGCTGACCCGACAGATGCTGCGGCGCAACAGCGGGCTGAGCAGTCCTGAACGGGCTCACCGGATCGACTCGTTGGCCATCTTCTACCAGAGCATCGGCGACGGTAAGGAAGGTATCGCTGCGTTCCTGGAGAAGCGCTCGCCACGATTCCAATCCCGGATACCCCAGGATCTGCCACCCTTCGTCGAGGATTGGCTCGGGCCTGACCGCTCGTTGACAGGCTGAAACCCGGATGCGTGCGCAACAGTAGACACGAACGTGACCTCGCCTGTCGCTCGGCACCGAGGCGCGCTGCCGGTGCCGGGCAAAGCGGGAGGAGCGAACTCCATGACGTGGTGGTCGGTCACGTTCGGTGTGATCGCGGCGGCGTTCCTGGTGGTC
>CAYZBB010000345.1:0-2417 GCA_964476495.1 uncultured Actinomycetes bacterium
CGCCGGAGGTCACGTCCTCGACCTTCCGAGAGTGGGGGAGGCCGACCGTGGCTAGTGACCGAGATGCAGACCCGAGCGAGTGGTCATCTCGGGCACTAACCCGCCGGCTGGCCGACTACCTCGTGAACGCCTACACGGACGGCAGAGGCTACGACCCGAGCGACCCCGATGACGTGGAGGTCACCCTGCGAGACGGATTCGACATCGTGCTGGGCGAGATGCGTTCAGCGCAGCGAGATCGCAGTGACGGGGGTGGGTCAGAGAACTCCACAACGGCGAGTGAGCACCCGGCCCCCGTCACTGCTGCCGCCGCCAAGGTGCAGGAGGCCGACCGTGGCTGACCACGACGGGCACACCACCAACGTCGGCCCGGTCACCGTGGGCATCGACACCGACCGCATCCGCAACTTCGGCGCCGACCTCGGCGACGGGGACCGCCTCTGCGACGAGGTGGACCGCCTGCGGGCCGAGAACGCCGCGCTGGCCGCCGCCCTCGAGGACATCGCCGGGATGGTGCAGCCGAACGGAACGGGCCGCTGGATCTCCGACGCAGACTGCGCCGGGTTCGGCCCTCTGTGCTGGAACCGGTACCAGACCCGCCCCGGCGAGTGGTGTCCGGTGTGCGTGGCCGAGGTGGCGTGGTGCGCCTGGAAGATGGGGGTGCTCGGGTGACCGCCGCCCTGGTGCTCTTCGCCGTCACCGTCGCCCTCACCGCCGGCGGGCTCACCGTCATCGCCGCCCTGTGCCTCATCCGGGGATGGCAGGACCACCGGGACGGCTGGCGGGCCGTCCCCCACGAACAGCAGGAGTGGGCCGATGTCTGAACCACGCGTCGTCGGACTCGACCTCAGCCCAGCCGGTAGAATGGGGCTCGAAAACGAGAGTGGTCCGGGCGCGATTGGCGTCGCCCCGGACCCGGCCAACGACTGGATTGGAGTCGCTGACATGGCGAAGCGTACGTGTTCTATCGACGGGTGCGACAACCCGCACGATGCCCGCGGGTGGTGCAGCAAGCACTACCTCCGGTGGAAGGCCAACGGCACCACCGACGACATCCGCCCCGACTTCTTCACCCGCTTCTGGTCGAAGGTCAACAAGAACGGGCCGATCCCCGAGCGGCGCCCCGATCTCGGTCCGTGCTGGATCTGGACCGCCTACACCGACGACAACAACTACGGCCGCTTCAACGTCGAGCACCGGATGGAGATGGCGCATCGTGTCGCCTTCGTCCTCGCCGGTGGAGTCATCCCCGACGGGTACGAGGTCGACCACCTCTGCTTCGTCCGGCCCTGCCAGAACCCCGGACACCTCGAAGCCGTCACCCACGAGGAGAACTCCCGGCGGAGCACCGCCGCTGAGGTGAACGCCGCCCGCCAGTTGGCCATCGCCCGGTGCCCAGTTGGTCACGAGTACGACGAGGCGAACACCGGCTACCGGGCCGACGGTCGACGGCGGTGCCGAGCCTGCGACCGGGCCAGGACCGCTGCGCGGAGGGCGTCATGACGCCCCGAGTCGTGGGGTTGGATCTTTCCCTGTCGTCCACCGGCATCGCCCTGCCCGACGGGACCACCGTCACCCAGGGCTACAGCCTTCCCGCCGACGCCACCGACGCCGAGCGATGCGACCGCATCGACCACATCCGGCGCGCAGTCTTCACCTCCGTGATCGACAACTGCTGCTGCACAGGTCCGGCGCTGATCAGACCCCTCGTCGTCGTCGAAGGGTTCAGCTTCGGCTCACCCCAGGGAGCCACCGAGGCCGGCGGGCTCGGCTGGGCCGTCCGCATCGCCCTCCACCTCAACAGCGTCCCGTTCGCTGTGGTCGCCCCGCCCACCCTCAAGAAGTTCGCCACGGGCAAGGGCAACGCTGGCAAGGACGACATGAAGCTGGCCGCCCTGCAGCGCTTCGACGTGGCCTTCACCGGGGCCGGATCCGGTGACCGGTGCGACGCCCGCTGGCTTCAGGAGATGGGCCTGCATCACCTGGGGGCCCCGACGGTCGAGCTGCCCTCCGTGAACGTCTCGGCGCTGGCGAAGGTCGCATGGCCCGAGGTCGAGTCGTGACCGCCCCGACGGCCGGCGACGCGATCCGCCGGCGACTGGCCACCTACCCGAGCCGGCACGGCGGACGGGGGATCGGCCGTCTCATCTACGTCGGGAAGGGCCGGGCGAAGCTGCGGCTCCCGTCCGGCGCTCACGTCACCGTCCGCAGCGAAGACGTCCAGGTGCTGGCCGAGGCCCCGAGGGTGCTGCCATGACCCCGGGCGTGACCTGGAAAGCTGCCCGGTACCCCGTCACCGTCGTGTGCGGGTTCTGCGGTCGGACTCTCACCATCGCTCTCTGCGACGGCGGACCGACCACCGTCACCTCCGGGCACGCCCCCGACTGCGTCCAGAACCCCACCCGAACCCGCCAGCA
>CAYZBB010000345.1:2517-3943 GCA_964476495.1 uncultured Actinomycetes bacterium
ACCGGTGCGTGTGCCGGGCCGACTGCGCCGCCCACGCCCTCGCAAGAGGCGAACGCGACGGCATGTGGGGCGGCCTCACCCCCGACCAACGCCGACACCTCCGCCGCGCCGCACTCATGGCACCCGAAGGGCTATGACCGTGACCGACCTGTTCGCAGGCATGGGCGGATGGTCGGTTGCGTGCGCCGACCTCGGCCTCGACGAGTTGGGGATCGAGTGGAACGACGACGCCTGCGCCACCCGTGAGACCGCCGGATTGAAGACGTTGAAGGCGAACGTCGCCACGTTGGACCCCGCCGAGTTCCCGTGCGACGGGCTCATCGCGTCGCCCCCATGCCAGGACTTCAGCGTGGCCGGGAAAGGCGCAGGCCGGACCGGTCACCGTGGCCGGCTTGTCGACGAGGTCGTGCGGTGGGTAGACGTGTTGCGCCCCCGTTGGGTGGCGTGCGAACAGGTCCCGCCGGTCCTGCCGATCTGGCAGGAGTTCGCCCACCGGTTCGAGCAGTGGGGTTACCGGTGCTGGACAGGGTTGCTCTCAGCGGAGTGCTATGGGGTGCCGCAGACCCGTGAGCGTGCGATCCTCATGGCCTCGTTGGATGGGCCGGTCATGTCGCCGGAGCCGACACACCAGGCGTACCGGCACGGCGAACCTGCGGCGGCGCAGCACGGGTTGTTCGGTGACCTGCTGCCGTGGGTGTCGATGGCCGAAGCGCTCGGCTGGAAGGACGACGTATTGCTTCGCACTCGGGGCGTCAACGGGAGCGAGGAAGACGTGATCTCGTCGCGCAACCCGTCTCGGACCGTCACAGGGAAAACCGACTCATGGGTGGTGGATCGGCGGACGAACAGCGCAGGCCCCAACGGAACCACCGTCCCGACAGAGATGCGGGACTGCGACACACCCGCCCCGACAGTCGACACCCAAGCAGGATCACGTTGGACGCTCCGTGCCGGGTCGACGTCGCACGCCGCTGTCCGCCGGGCCCTCGCCCCCGCTCCCACGATCCTCGGCAACATCGGCAAGAACAACGGGTGGCAGTGGGAACGTCCGGCGACGAAGATCGCGGGCGACCCAAGATGCTTCGCCCCAGGTGAGCACAAGAAGGCCGGCAGCGAACACCAGCCGGGCCGATCCGAGAACGCGATCAAGTTGACCGTCCCCGAAGGGCTCGTGCTCCAAGGGTTCGACCCGGACATGGTCGTTCACGGAACCAAAACGTCACAGTGGTTGCAGATCGGAAACGCCTTCTGTCCGCCGGTCGCGAAGGCGGTCCTGTCGATGCTGGTAGGTGCCCGATGACGTCCCGGTTGACGGTGACGGTGTCGCCGGATGTGGCAGGCACCGGACCCCACACCTTGGAGGCAGCGGGCAAGCTCCCCCACCTCGGTGACGCCGGGCAGGGGGTGAACCGCCAGCTCCCCCACC
>CAYZBB010000346.1:0-3933 GCA_964476495.1 uncultured Actinomycetes bacterium
CCTCCGTCTCGTCGTCGGTGGCAGGGGTCGCCACGGAGAGGTGGCAGTAGGCGTGCTGGCCGTCCTGGAACGCCGCACCGGCGGGTTGGTGGGTCCACTCGTTCCGGAGCCCGTAGTTGATGCGAACGATCCGCTTACCGCAGTGGACGCAGGTGGACTCAGGCATCGGGCGCCACCTCGTACGTTGCCTCGAAGATGTCGGGCTTGCACGGGTAGAACTCGCCTTGGACGCCTCGGATCACGTAATCGCCAGGGCAGGCCAGCATCCGCCCTTCGAGGGTGTGGATCGTCACGTGCCACCCACCCCCGTGCGGTCCCTGGTCTACGGGGTATGAGCCGGGCGGGACTGTCCCCTCGTGGGCGTGGCTGCCGTTCTGCTCAATCCACAGACGGACATTCAGAGCGGACTCGGGCGTGCCGTCGAGGCGCATGGCATCCACGACGACAGGACGCTTGCGGTACTTCATTGGTCGTCCTCCGTCTCGTCGTCGGTGGGCGGCTCCCAGTCCGTCACCACCGGCACCACATCGGCAGGCACCCCCGGATCAGGCACCTCCGGCACGCCAAGATCGGCGTCCAGCGCACGGTTGAGATCGTCAGCAGGCATGGTCAAGCGCCCCCTCTCAGGGGTAGGTCGAGGTTGAGGGTCAGGCGGGCGGTTCGATGCCGAGATGCACGAGGATCGCGTCCACCTGTGCGGCAACCGAATCGATGCGACCCGCGAGCTTGTCGTGCGCAGACGTGCCATGGTTCGGCGTGATCTGGTGCTCAATGGCCTCCAGTCGGGCGTCCTGCGCGTCGAGACGTTCGATCACGCCCGGCACCGCCGGAATGCCCTGCTCTGCCGGATGCCCGAGGAACAGGTCCAGCACCCGCGTAACCTTGACGACGACAGGGTGGAGCCACTTGACCACGGCGAATGCAACCGATCCGATCAGGGCGACAGCGAGGATTCCGCCCCACACGTCGCCGGGGGTGAGGGTCTTGAACAGGTCGGTCATCACCAGCCCCATGCCATGCCGTCGAGGGACACATTCGTCCCGGACGCGGGGGCCGTATCGTCGTCGATCGTGAGCTTCCCGCTGGTCGCGTTCAGCATGCACGCCCCGTATGAGCCGGCGGACGGCTTCGACAGGCCCGGATGCCGCACGTAGTGCGCCGGGGCGAGGAAGCTCGGCAGGGTGAAGATCGTCCCCACCACGCCCGAACCGGCCAGCACCGTGCCGCGTGCCGCCACCCCGAAGTTGTCGAGGAACACCTCGGCGGTGTCCGCGGTACTCGACCAGCCCGTGCCGAGCGCCGGAGGACTGTTCCCGAACCGGGTCGTGACCGTCGTGAACCGCTCCCTGCCGACCTCGACCCGGGCGTTCGTGTCGACGATGTACGCCGTCGCGACGTTCACCAGGATCAGATCCGTGATCCGCACCTTGCCCGTCGTGATCGCCGCCACAGCCTCGATCGTCACGTTCGTCATCTCGGCCCGGCCAACGTCTAGACGGGCACCGTTCGCCAGCGTGTTCCACTGGATGCCGCGCTCGGAGTTGTTCACCACAAGGTCATCGATCTTGAACCGGTCGACCCACGTGTACAGCTCCTTGATCGCGATGCTGCCGGTGACCGATTCCCCCTCGTAGTGCAGCCGGCCAATCTGCACGTCGGTGATCGAATACTCCTGCACGTCCCCGATGGAAAGTCCGTAGGTGGATCGCCGCAGCAACACAGAGCCGATCTGGACGGGGCCGGTGAAATCGGCGGTCTCCGGGTTCAGCATCAGCCCGGCGCCGGTCACCGTCGAAGTCCCCCAGTGGGGCGTGGTGTCGACGGGGTACGGCTCGAAGCGAACCGTGCCGACCTGGAGGTTGCCACACAGGGCATAGTCGTCGGACTTCAGGATCACACCGTTGCCGGAGGTGCCATAGGCGGTGAGGCTGCCAATGGTGAGATTCCGGGACTTCACCGCAACTCCGTGAATGCCGCCGATGCCGACCACGTCACTGACCGAGCCGGACTGCGCGCCCTCGATCAGCACCGCATGACCATAGGCGGTCGGGCCGGGGACCAGTCCGATGATGCGGCCGATCTTCAAGCCGGAGCGCGCGGACTGGTCGCCAGAGGATGGCCGGACAAAGGCGAACCCGTCCCAGCCGCCCGAATCGGGATGGGTGTAAGTGGTCGTGTCGGCGGACGGGTAGCGGGCCAGCGTCACGTCATAGCCCGAATCGAAGCCAATGTTGTCGATCTGGAAACCGTGCGCGTAGGCGTAGAAGCGGCCTTCGATGATCGATCCGCCGTCGAGCTGCGACAGGTCCGCATCCCATGTCGGCAGCCGCTCACCGACGATGCGCACATCCGGCTTGTTCATCACCTCATCGAGCGACCACACCCCCGACCACCATCGGCCGATCGGGACGTAGACCGTGCCTCCGGTCACCGGGAGCGCCGCGATCGCCGCCTTGAGTGAGGCGTAGTTCGCCACGTTCAGCATCCCGGGAGGCGTCGTGTTCGTGTTGATGCCCTCGGCTATCTCCTGCACCTGATCCCGGATGGTGGTGATCGCGTCGAGTACGGTCTGCCAGGCGGTCACTCCGGAGCCGGGCTGCATCGTGGCCGGATCGACCTGCTGCAAGTCCTCGAAGTCGAGCATGGCCGGCGAGTCGGGGACGAGCACGTAGAAGACCCCGACGACCACTCCAACCTTCGTCGTGATCGTCACCTTCCAGCACCATCCGGAAGTGCCATCACACGGGTCGAGCGAGGTGATGACCTGGATTCCTCCGTCAACCTGGATGATGCGCCCGGTCGGCAACAGCATCCCGTCCCACACCGCCACGGAGCGGATCGGCTCCCACGAGACGACGCACGAGAGCACATACTGCTTCGCGGTGTACTGCTCGTACAGGCGCATCCGGATGTCAGTCACGGTGTTTTCCTCCAGGGTCAGCTTTGGTCGGGATATGCTCGGCGCCATGAAGCGCCTCGCCGGTCTTGTCGTGCTGCTGCTGCTTGCTGGGTGTGCGGCACCGCCGGCCGCCACGACCGGTCCTGCCGGCGTCCCCAGCGCTAGCCCTTCCGCCTCGGCCACGGTTCACGTGCGGGATCAGTCGCTGCTCAAGCTGCCGCTCGGGACCGTCGTGGACCTCGACAGCGCGACGGTTGCCGTGCTCGCCGACGAGGGTGCGCAGACGGTGGACGGGAAACGCCTGTGGGCGGTCCGCGTTCGGGTCTGCGTCTCGCGCGATTACATGGAGTCGAGGCTCGTGGTGAAGTACAAGTGGTACGCCTCCGACGCTGCGGGCAAGCAGATCGATGCGGAGGACCCGCCGGACACCGCTGACGCTTCAGACCCTTACGGGGAGACGACCGTCGCACCCGGCCAGTGCGCCGGAGGTTCCGTGTACTTCCCGACCAGCCATCCGAGCCGGATCTGGTATTCGGGCGCTTCGGGAATGGTCGGTTGGTCGCTGGCGGACTAGGCTTCGAGGGCGGAGATGCGGGACGAGAGCGAGTCCAGCCGCGCGTCTAGGTCGGAGAATGAGTTGCGGGCGTCGTGAACCTCGTTCTTGACGCTGTTCAGCGTCGACTGGATCGAGGTGATGTCGCCCCACATGTCGGCTTGGGACGACTCGACGTTGTCCATCCGAGAATCCATGGCGGCGTTCTTGGTGTCGGTGTACGCCTTCGAGTCAGCCTCAGCGGCGTCGGCACGAGCCTGCGCATCCTCCTGCACCGTGCGCCAACCGGAGCCGTTCGGGACCAGGAAGCCGTGCTTCGAGCCGTCGTGGCCGTACTTCGCGACCGTCGCGTCCGACACGGTCACATCAAGGCTGGAGCCGTCGTCGCCGTCGTCATCCCAGTCGATTGACGAATCGCCCAGACCTGAGGAGATCCACTGCCGGATCTTGCTGTACAGGTCGCGCAGGTTGTCGCCGGGCG
>CAYZBB010000347.1:0-3925 GCA_964476495.1 uncultured Actinomycetes bacterium
GGATTGAGCACCCGCGGGGTCTACCGCCGCGCCGTCCTCATGGGGCGGGCTGCCGGCATCAAACTCCGGAGCCACGATTTCCGCCGCTCCTTCGGGCGCCTCGCCGCCCTCGCCGGGGAGGATGTGAAGCAGATCCAGTTGGTCTACGGCCACGCCGATGAGCGCACCACCCGCGGATACCTGAATCTGGACCTGGACCTGAAGAAGGCGCCGGGGGATGCGATCAAGATTCGGGTTTAGTGGTTTTCCCGTCAACTGGTTTCGTGGTTTCACTGCCCACGCCTCAGCCCGCCGTTCCGGGCGGCCCGCTTCTCCGCATCCTGTGCTTGCCGCGCCAACCGCTGCTCTCGCAACAGCACGCCGGCCTGGCAGGTGCAGTAGCCAACCGCCGCGTTGGCAGCCGTTTTCTCCACGATGCTTATGCCCAGGTAGTCCCGGCATTGCGCCCGTGCAGTGGCCCGCGCTGCCTCAATTTCCGGCCTCAGCGCGGCCGCGGCTTCGTCACTGATCCGTTCGAGCCTCCCCGGCTTCCCGTCGCTCCCAGGCGTCCACAGGGCCGTCACGTAGGCCATCCCTGGCACGCTGCGGGTGCAATGCTCGCAGCCGCGCACGGTGGAACCCTTCGCGCTCACGTCGTCCGCGAGTTCGCGAAGTTCAGCCAGCGAGGGGAAGTAGCGGAAATGCTCCTTCGCGGCGTCGATGACCTTGCGCATGTGCCACTCGCCGGCGAAAAAACCGGCCATCGTGCGGGCGTACTCGATCACGCCGAGCTCGTCCATGCCGTGCCGCGGGAATACCGCGATGAGGCGGAGGAGTTGCTGGTGGGCCTCGGATTGGGTGACGCGGATCATTGCCCCCCCTGCGCTTCCATCTCGCGGATCTTGGCGGCCGTGTTTTCGGCGAGAACCTGAAATTTCGACTTCGGCGCCATTACTTCGGGGAACAGTTGGGGCTCGTCGAGGTAGCGCCCCTGCGAGATCCACGTTGCCGGGTGAACCGGGGAATGCCCGCGCACCGACGCCTGCTCCAGAATCAGCCGCCCCTGCTCATGCGCCGCCCTAATCGCCAAGTCCTGCAATGCCGTCGTGGTGAGTTTGAGTTTCCACTGCCTCAGCGCCGCGTCCTTCCCCGTCTTGAGCCAAACCGCGCCCCAGAACTCCTCGAACTTCGGCGGGTAGACCATCGCACGCTTGCCCTTGCCGTCTTTCGGCAAGGTTCCCTCCGGGGGGACGTAGGGGGGTATATCTGTCTCTGTACTCTGTACTCTGATCTCTGACGCGCGCGCGAGGGGTTCCGCTGCTGTTCCGTTCAGCGTTCCTGGAACGTTTGCGGGAACGTTCCCTTGCCGTTCCCTGGAACGCTCCTTAAACCTGCGCGTGCGTTCCGTGGAAACGTCCGATGTGAACTGCCATTCGTTCCAGTCGTGCATGGCGAACCCGAACTCAACGGCGTCAACCAGGCCGCGTTCCATGAGCGCTGAAATCGCTTGATTGACCTTCACCTCGCTCGTGCGCAGTTCCCAGGCGATGTCACTGGCGACCGGCAGCAGCCCGTTGTGCTCCTTGGACAGGCACAAAAGGTTGATCCACCATCGGAACAAATTGTCTGGAAGTGATTGAATCTTGCGGCTGTTGGTGATCCCCACCCAAAGCCGTAGCCATAGGCCGCTAGTGCGCGACCGAGGCCGTTCTGTTTCGGCGCTCACGAGAGCACCGCCGCATGTAGCAGGCCGCCCAAAATCTTCGCCCGCCGGCGCGCTTCCAGCCGCTCCTCAAGGTGCTCAATCACCCGCCCGCCGTGCATCTCGCCCCAGTCGCTCCGGCGCCGTGCGGCCGCGAGAATCCGTGACAGGTCCTCGTCGGTGCGCACGCGGCTGCTGATCCAGGCGATCTCGTCGGCGGTTGTCCAGCGTTGGTGCTGCAAGATAAAGCTGCTCATGATGCCTCCAATGTGATGTGGAAATCCAACTGCGCCTCCCGCACAGTCAGCACGTCGCTCACGCGCCCTCCAATTCCGCCGCGCAGGCCGCTTCCGTCAGTAGCCGCCTGATACGATCCACGAGGCTGCGTGGAACGTCCAACGTCCAATCGTCGCGCTCAGCAAACGCCTCCAGTGCGGCCTTCGCCCCCCTGCGCTCGACGCCCGCGACGAACTGGGCGACGGCGGGGGCGGTGGCGGTGAGGGCTAGAGCCTGACGTATGGCTGCCGCACCGCAGACGTGAAAACTGCCCGATGAAGTGCCATCGTGGTGTAGAATTTCATGCCAATACGGCCTCCCGTTAGCGGTTATAACGTCGTTCAATTCTTTCGGAGCATCGCCGCGTTTGCAGTCTTCGCAGGCCGCCCCATATGCGGCCTCCACCGCGCTCGCCAGCCGCTCCTGGGCCTCGGCGAGTTCGGCTTCGAGGGCGGCGATGCGGTCGAGCAACAGCGTAATGCGCTCCTCCAGCGTCGTGTTGAGGGGGATGCCGCAGATCACCGGAATTGCTCCGGCTTCTTCGAGCAATCGGGCGAGGGTCTGTACGGGTTGCTCCACGGGCGGCGGCTGCGGGGCGGTGTCGCTCACAGGGCGCCGCCTTCCGCCTTGGCGATGGCCGCTCGCAGCATATTGGTCAAGACGCGGGGACCGCCACCTTCGCTGTCCTCAATGAATTGCAGGGCCTCCTTGCAGGCGGCGTAGAGGTCGGGCGCGGCGGAAAACAGTAGCGCTAGGCGGTAATCTTCTGGGACCACCGCGTATCCCACGCCTTCCGACTCGCTGCCCACTTCGTAAACGATGAGGCGGTTGAAAACTCGCTTGAATCGCGGGTCAGCCTTCTTCACGGTCAAGTCTTTGGGCGTGTCTCCCGGCGTGTGCTTGCTCATCCCTCACCGCCTTCCTGGGCGACCCTTCGCCCCATCGACGTGATCCTGTATCCCCAATCGTCACGGTTACTCGTCCACACAACCAGCCCCTCCTTCTCCATCCGCTTCAGAATCCGAGACGCCGCCGCTCCCGCGCCCTGCGCAGTCATCTGATGGTCGGGCCAGATGCTGCACGCGATGTCGCTGGCTCTCGCAAAATCGCCGACGTGGATGCTGGCGAGATGAACCAGCGCACGCCACCTCGCAACCTTGTATGACACATTCTGACTGTCTTCGAGGCGCATCATTCACCGCCTTCCTGGGCGACGTGCAGGACCTCGGCACCGGCCATCCACTCGCGCCATTCCTTGAGCGAATACACCATCGGATACGAGTTTTCGTTCAGGGTGTGGATCTTGTCGCCATTCAGGGCAACTACCTCAACCCTTGTTCGCTGCCATTGCGGGCCGTAGATCACCACATCCCCCGGCCTGGGGTCGCGCAGGGCGTCGGCGGGGGTCCTCATGCGGGGCCTCCGGTCAACACGGGCTCCAGCGGATATTCCCACCAACCAAGCTGCCCGCGTACCTTGATCGGTTCCGGGAGGGCTATCGGGTCACGCAGCACGAAGCCGTACTCGCCCACAAACCACGGCGACTCGCTGCGGCGCACGCAATCGACGATCTCAACGGTTCCGATGATGGAGCCAAGGTCTCGCCCAATGAGCGGCAATTCGGCGTCTCGCCCACGAATTGCGCGGAGTAGACCGAGCGCGTCCTCGGCTTCGCTCTTTTCGAGCCGCGCACTGGAGTGAATCGCAACACGCCCGCGAACGCCCGTCGCCCACTGGCGATTCTCGATATCCTTGCCGCCGTGGATAATGAGCGACGCCCACGGCTGTTTCACGGTCAAAACCTTCACCTTTCACCTCCCATCGTCTCGTCCTTATTGGCGATTTCCAGCAGCACATCCCCGTGGCACGCCTTCGGAGCGCACCAGCAACCCAGCACCTTGCCTCGCAGTTCGCGCTTCGCCGCTTCGATGAGGGTAGGCTGCTTCATCAACCATGCGCGGTACTGCT
>CAYZBB010000348.1:0-3917 GCA_964476495.1 uncultured Actinomycetes bacterium
GTCTGCAAGATGCCGATGAGCGGCTCCGTGCCGGCCTTGATCGAATCGACGAGGTCGAGTTCCTCGAGGACATCCAGGACCGGCTCGTCCTCCTGCAATCCCAACGGGTTCAGTGCATCGCCGGCCAGCGGCAACGCCGGCAGGTTCTCGCCGCCGAGAGCGCCCGCCAGGCCGTAAGGGTTGCCGACGTCGGCCATACCGTAGGGGTTGGCGTCGGACAGCGCCAGCGGCAGCGGCGTCAGTTCCTCGCCGCCGACGGCCGCGCGGACGGCGACCGGGTCGAGCGCGTCGGCGAGGCCGTACGGGCTGCCGACCTCCGGCGCGAGGGGCGTCGGCGGCACGTTGGGGCGCGGGTCGTAGCGCTGCTGGCGGTAGGGCGCTTCGGGCACATGCTGGCCGGGGACGACGACCGGGTACGGGCCGGTGCCGCCGCCGGAATTCGCCCGGCGGCTCTCCGCCAGCATTTGCCGCATGTGCGCTTCGGACCGCTCACTCAGCGCGTTGCCGCGCCTGAGCAGTTCGATCATCGCCTCGACGGGATCGGCCACGGAGTCACCTGCCCTTCGCCTCGCGCCTCTGCCGGATCGTCTCGGCCGCCTGCTTCGGGTCGCCCAGACCGGCCGATGCCAACATCATGAGGGCGACCTCCGGGTTGACCGGTCTGCCGTCGCCACCGCGCACCATCCCCGCCGGGTCGTCGTCGCGGATCACGCGCCGCCGCTCACGCGGGCCGTCGCGCTCGCCCTTCTCCGCCTCCTGCCTTTCCAACTGCGGGAGGATGTACCACTCCCACATCTCGCGATCCGTCAGTTTTCGCGCCTCTGACGGCGCGACCCAGAAGGGATCACGCAACAGCATGCGGAACATCGCCTCGCCGTTGGGCGGCATCACTCCGCCTTCGGAGGGTCCGGCGGATTCGATTCCTTCAGTGCCTGGTTGATCGCCGCGCGCACGTCGTCGGGCCGCTCGCGATACAGTTCGACCACCTCGTCCTCGGAGCAGTCCAGCAGCACCCGCGAGATCATCAGCACGCCGCCGTGCGACTGCAACGTCTTCTGCGTGAACTCGCTGTGAAAGGCGAACGCGCCCGAGCCGATATGCTCGATCGCCGCCCGGTACGCCACGTCGTACTCGTCCGCCGGCACGAGGTTCCGCAGCGCCACGACAGCCGCCAGGGCGGATGCCTTGGCGAGTGTCGCGAAGGCATCCTTGCGGTCGCGGTCGAGCCGGTGGACGGTATAGGTCTTCCCCTTGTGCCGAATCTCGGAACTGACCGACATACGGACTCCTTACGCGAACGTCGTGTTGACCGTACTCTGGGCCACGCCTTCCATCGACAGCATCGCCGCGCCATCGACCGACGTGGACGGTCGGATCTTGCGCAGAAGGCCGTTGAAGACGATCTCGTAGCTGCCCCCCAAGGACAACGTCATATTTGTAAGTGTTGATCCAGGCGAGAGTTGCGCCAGGGCCAGATCGAAGAAGCACTCCGTGGACCACGTCGCGCCCTTCAGGCCCGAGATGTACTCGCGCCAGCCGGAACTGTTCATTGACAATCTGTTACCCCGGCTCTCGCCGTGGGCCGGTCGTTTCCGCCGGCCTCTGCATGTCGCCATGCAGGTCGGACTGTATCTTCACCCGTTCTGGGTGCCCCTCGTTCAGTCTCTGAGGCTCCTCACCCCGACTCGCGCCGGGTCGTTGCCTGCTGATTGTCCGCACCCGTTGGATTGTCACGCTGTCGCGTACCACGGGATTCACGGGGATTCCAGCATACAGAGGGGTTATCGCTCGGGCGTTCCCGCCCGGCGGACCTCAAACTCGAGTCGTCTCGATCAATGAGTCGTCGATATCAATCGACCAACTCTTTGCGGCGTAGTTCACCGAGTTGTAGGTGAACGCGCCGGACTTGCCCAGTTCTGTTACCCCGGCTTCCGCCGTGAGCCGATCATTTCTGTCGGCTTCTACATGTCGCCATGTAGCTCAGACTGTAACATCACCCGCGAGGGGTGCCCGGCATCCAGTCGTTGAGGGTTCCGGCTCGCGCCGGTCTTCCCTGCTGATTGTCCGCACCTGAAGGGTTTTCACTGCCTCGCGGCGAGTACCCCAGGATTCACGGGTTTTCCAGCATATGGCCGGGTTTACAGCCGGGCGTTGCCGCCCGGCGGGCCTGAAGTCAAGCCAGGTAAGTCGCCACTGAATATGCCCTCCTCGTCGGGTTCCGAATCGGGAGGGTAATGGCAGAACAACCGTCGTGGCAAATCGGAGAAGTGACGTGTATAATGAGCGAGCCGGCGAGGTGCTGATTACACCTCGCCGGCTCTAACCATCCACAACCTTCTCATGAAAGGTCATGTCATGGCTATCGATCACGGTACGCAGTCCGGTGTTGTTCGACAATCTCGCCGCGCCGGGCGGCGATTCACGGACGAACAGAACCGGCAGATCGCCGCCGAATACGCGACCGGACTGTCCAGTTACAAACTCGCGGAGAAGTGGGGAGGATGCCATGTCCAGATTCTGCAAGCCGTTGTTCGCGGCGGCGGGAAAGTGCGACGGCGGCGCATCATAGACGAGTCAAAAGACTCCCGGTTCTCCTATACGAAGGCGCAGCGGGAGGAGGCCATCAGGCTCTACCAGGGCGGCAAAACGCTCTGGGATGTGGCGAACATTTACGGCACCAACCCGACGACGGTGTCTCGCTGGCTCGCCCAGACCGGTCACGGCCGAAGGAGCGGCGTCAATCAGGTGTCGAAATCGAGTAAACTGACCGGCGATGAGCGGGAGGCGATCGTGGCCCGCTGTCTTGCGGGCGAATCTACATGCGCGCTTGCCGACGAATACGGTATCACAGCCGCGACGGTTCGGAACTATCTCGTCACTCGCGGGTACGACACGAATCATGAACTGGGCAGGCCGAAGGAACATTGTTCGCACGAGGACATTTTTGACCGTCCGCCCCCAGACAGAGATCCCGCACTGTGGGTCCGGGAGAGAAACTACTGGGTCGGTATGCTCATCACGGACGGGTGTGTCGTTGACCGCGGGAGGGATGTGGCAGTGCAGTTGTCTCTCGCTCGCCGCGACGAGGGGCACCTCGAACTGTTTCGTCAGTTCGTCGGCGGGAGTCAGCCGATCAACAGGTATATGGCACCGCCGACGCCGCTCGTCCCGAAATCCCACCCTGCGTCGAGGATCGCCGTGTATTCCCGCCAGATGGCGAATTCGCTGTCGCGGTTCGGCGTGGTCCCTCGGAAGACTTATACGGCCGCAGTCATCGGCCTCGAGGACGACCCGGACTTCTGGCGCGGAGCAATCGACGGGGACGGGTGCATCACCTCGCAGCGGCGCAACAATCTCTGGACGGTGAGGCTGTGCGGCATGGGTCCGCTCGTACCTCAGTTTCTCGAGTTCGTTCAACACCGCATCGGGATCGGCAGATCCAGGGTAGTGATAAGTCGCCGCACCGGGCTGTTGACGTACGGCGTGAACGGTCGGCGGGCCAGTGCCCTGTTGTCGATCCTCTATCCTGACGCTCCTGTCGCGTTGGCCCGCAAGGCTGATCGTGCAAAACTGGCCCTCGAGCGACAATACGGCAACCGGCCCTGCCGCAGCGACGTGTGAACGCCCCGGCGATTGACTCCGTCGCGGCCGTTCAAACACCCTCTCAGGTTCACCTGGGAGGGTTTCCCTTTTGGCCTACACGCTCATCCAACGGGTCGCCGACCAGTCCCCCGGCAGCGCCACGTTCTCCATGCAGAGCCAGCAGGCCGTCGAGGTCTACTGGGTGATCCCGTCCGAACTGGAAGAGGCGGTGGCGGACATCCTCGGCTCGACGAAGCCGGCCGGCGACGGCAGCCTGGACCGCGTCCTGCCGAAGTGCCACCCGCAGTGGACGCACCTGTATGCCTCCAACGTCG
>CAYZBB010000349.1:0-3909 GCA_964476495.1 uncultured Actinomycetes bacterium
GTTCGATGAGTGCGCATTCTTGAGCGAGCCAGCCTTGAGCCCGCACCTGGTTGCTGAACGTCATGCCCGCGGTGTGCCGGCGGCGGTCGGGGCCGACGTAAAATGCTTTCCATCTCCCGCGGGCAGGTGCCACGGTCCCGAAGCTGCGGTAGGTGGTCCCCGTCTTCGGGCCACGACGCCGGCGCCCTGGCTCGTCGGTCCCCTCGGTTCTCCCTTCGAAGCGGGGTAACTTTGGGGTAACTTCGAAGCCCGAATCGTCTCCGAGTGCTCGCTTCGTCACCCACCTGAGACTAGCATCCGACACGGTGAAATACGTAGTGAATGG
This sequence comes from uncultured Actinomycetes bacterium, assembly GCA_964476495.1. Taxonomy (GTDB): domain Bacteria; phylum Actinomycetota; class Actinomycetes; order Mycobacteriales; family Nakamurellaceae; genus Nakamurella. The sequence goes on from CAYZBB010000349.1 coordinate 326, forward strand.
CACTTCAGCCCGCCCTGTCCGGGTGAGTCTGGCACGGGCGCACTTGGTCGATTTGCTGGTTCAAGTCCAGTTAGGCCCACCCAGCAAATTGCCCTATTGACTAGGGCAAACGAGATCAGTGGATCTCAGTGGGACGACTTCGAAGTCAGTCGCATGAGGGTGCGCGGCTCGACCCGGAGGGTGTCGTCCGCGCACAGTGCGGCTGGGTCAGAACGTTCCGGTGGCCGCACCAGGCGTCGACTCCATCGCTCGGCTCTAGAGTGCGTGTCGTGGGCCTGAGCCGTTTACAACAGTACGTGCGCTCCAGGTTCGAGAGCCGGCCGAGCACCGTCCCTGCTCGCTTCCCCTGCGCATGCTGCGGATCTCTCACGATCCGCGAGCCGGGCGACTACGAGCTATGCCCCGTCTGCTAGTGGGAGGACGACCCCGACCAGCGGGAGGATTCCGCCTTCGAGTTCGGAGCCAATGGATACTCGCTGGACTTCGCGAAGGGCAACTACGCATCCACCGGATCGTCCCACCCGAGGTTCCGCTTCAAAGTTCGCACGCCGCGGATTTGGGAACTTCCGCGCGCAACGGCCCGCGCGGCACGATCGTTCAGCCAGCCGCGCTTTAGCTCGACGGTGAACGACACGCCGGCAGGGAGCAGGGCGGCCAAGTTCAGTGCCATCGGGTCTGGCAGCAATGACTGCCGTGAGGTCGCGGCGCGGGTTACCCTTGGCCATGGCGACGGTTCGGCTGGTGATCGACGGTCACACAATCGAAGGCGAACCCGGGACGTCCCTGTTGCAGGCCTGGGTCGCCGCCGGGTTGCCGCTGACCGAGAACGTGGGTTGCATGGGGCAGGGCGTGTGCGGTGCCTGCCGCGTCCTGCTCCGCCGTCCCGGCCAGCGGCTGGCCCAAACGGGGTTGGCGTGCGAAACCCTGGTCGAGGACGGCCTGCAGGTGGCGTTCATCAACCTCTCGCGCGGCTCGCGCCCGCACCCGTACGACCTGCACGCTCTCGGTGACAGTTGGGACGCGATCGCCCGCATCGACGAGTTGTTCCCCGAAGCCAAACGCTGCCGCCACTGCGGTGGCTGCGACTCGGCCTGCCCCAAAGGCATCCAGGTGCAGCAGATGGTGAACCTGGCCGCGGTCGGGCAGACGTACGCCGCCGCCGAACTGTTCGACCACTGCGTGCAGTGCAACCTGTGCGTGGCCGCCTGTCCTGAACACATCGACCCCGCGCACCTTGGCCAACTGGTCCGCCGGATGACGGCAGCGATGACGTTGCGGCCGTCGGACCTCATCATGCGCTTGCATGAACTCGAGGCCGGCGAGCAACCCATTGACGTCGACGCTCCGGGTGCGAAACCGCTGTCCCAAGACCCCGAGGACGCACGATGAGCACAGGCGTCGGCTACGACAAGGCACTGAAGGCTTGGCGGAAGACGGCGCCGGCCGACTCGCGAACACTGGACGTGCCGGTGCCGGAGTTGCTGGACCGGTTCCACCCGGATCGCAGGCCCGGCGCGCGCAGCAAGCTGGTCATCGGTTCCAACGCTGGAGATGCCTGCCCGACCGCGCTGACCAGGCTGCTGCAGTCGGACTCGTTGCTGCAGGACGTGGACATCGCCGGAGCCCCCACACTGGAGGCCGACGTGCTGGTGATCGGCGGCGGGGGAGCCGGCTGCATCGCTGCGCTGACCGCCGCTCGCGCGGGTGCGCGCGTGCTGTTGGCCACCAAACTGGGTCTGGGTGACAGCAACACGGTGATGGCTGAGGGGGGGATTCAGGCAGCGGTCGGTGCCGACGACAGCCTGCAGCGGCATTTCGACGACACCCTGCGAGCCGGGCATTTCACCGCTGACAAGGAACTGGTGGCCGCCCTGGTCTCCGGTGGCCCGTCGGCGATCCGCTGGCTGATCCGGGAGGGCATGAACTTCGACTTAGCCGAGGGCAGCCAGCGCATGGGCGGGACGCTGCTGCGCAAGACCCCCGGAGGAGCCAGCGCGCCCCGGCTGCTGTCCTACCGCGACTTCACCGGCCTGGAACTGATGCGCGCCGTCCGCGAGGGCACGCTCATGCAGTCCAACATCACGATCCTGGAACGCCATCCGGCTCTCGAACTGCTCAGTGACGATCGCGGCCGCTGCGCCGGGGCGGTGCTGCACGACCTGGCTCGCGGCCGGGCGGTCGTGGCGCGCAGCGCGGCCACGGTGCTGACCACCGGCGGATCGGGCCGGCTGCATCTGGCCGGCTTCCCGACGTCCAACCACTACGGCGCGACCGCGGACGGCTTGGTGCTGGCCTATCGGCTCGGTGCGAGGCTCCGCGATGTCGGCAGCTTCCAGTACCACCCGACCGGCATCGCCTGGCCGGCGCCGCTGGAAGGCCAGCTGGTCAGCGAGGCGGCCCGTTCCTCCGGCGCGTTCCTGGTCAACGGACTGGGCCAGCGTTTCGTGGACGAACTGCAGCCCCGCGACATCGTCGCCTCGGCCATCCTGCGGGAGATCGCCGAAGGCCGGGCGGTGGTGCGCGACAGCGCGGTCGGTGTGTTCCTGGACACCCCCAGCCTGGAGCGGGCCAAGCCCGGGATCCTCGCTCGCGAGCTGGTCACGCTGGGCAACCTGGCGCGCCGGGCCGGCTTCGACCCGGCCGAGGAACCGTTCCTGATCCGTCCCACCCTCCACTACCAGAACGGCGGAGTGGTGATCAACGCCGCGGGGCACACCACCGTGCCGGGCCTCCTGGCTGCCGGAGAGGTCACCGGCGGCCTGCACGGGCGAAACCGGATGATGGGCAACGCCCTGCTCGAGTTGGTCGTGTTCGGACGGCTGGCGGGGGCCAGCGCGGCCGCGGACGCCAGACGCGAACGACCACGAAACGTCGGGCTCACTCATTTGGCCGATTGGCGCCGCGCCATGGAGAGCCATCGGTTGCCGCTGGATCGCAAGGCGCCGCTGCTCTTCCCGTCCTATGGCAACTTCGACCCGGTACGCGACCGCCGGAGGGGCGCATGAACACAGTGCTCACCGCCAGCGAAATCCAGGTCGTCGCCGACCTGCCTGCTTGGCTCGCCGTCGGTGGCGGCGAGGGTCTGCGACACGCGCTCGCCGATCCGGACGCCATCGTGCCGACCATCGAGGCCGCGGGGTTGCGGGGCCTTGGCGGTGCCGGTTTCCCCACCCACCGCAAATGGGCGGCCGTGGCGGCCCAACCGCCGAACCCCGAGGGTGGCGGCAAATGGATCGTCTGCAACGGCAACGAGGACGAGCCGGGCACGTTCAAGGACCGCTTCCTCCTCTCGCGGACTCCGCATCAGGTGATCGAGGGCGCGCTGATCGCCGCGGTGGCGGTGCGGGCCAACCACATCGCGCTGTACGTCAATCCGCGCGAGGACCAGTCGGTCGTGGCGCTGCGGCTGTCCGCGATCGCGTGGACCGCGCACCCACTGCTGGATCAGGTTTCGGAACACGTGGGCGCTCCGGTGCAACTGCACGTGTGCGAGAGTTCCGGGCTGTACGTGGGCGGTGAGGAGACCGCGGCGGTGGCCAACGTGATGGGCGGCTTCCCGTTCCCCTCGCTGAAGCCGCCCTACC
>CAYZBB010000350.1:0-3889 GCA_964476495.1 uncultured Actinomycetes bacterium
CACCCAGATGATCCCCAAGCAGGTCACGCTGATCCCCACCTACGTGGTGATGAGCACCCTGGGCTGGGTGGACTCGCACCTGTCGCTGATCGTTCCGGCGATGCTGGTCAACCCGTTCGCGGTCTTCCTGATGCGCCAGTTCATCCTGTCGCTGCCGATCGAGCTGGAGGAGGCGGCGCTGATCGACGGCTGCGGCCGGCTGCGCACCTTCTTCTCGGTGATCCTGCCCAACCTGCGGCCCGGCCTGAGCGCCCTGGCGATCATCACCGCCCTGGACGCCTGGAACAACTTCCTGCTGCCGCTGGTGCTGCTGAACAGCTCCAACCTGTTCACCGTGCCGCTGCTGCTGTCGCAGTTCCAGGGCCAGTACGCGGGCGTCAACTACGGGCTGATCATGGCGGCGTCCGCGCTGTCGACCATTCCGATGCTGATCGTGTTCATCGTCGCGCAACGGCAGATCCTGAACTCGATGGCCTCCTCGGGTCTCGGCGGGAAGTGACCGGCCCCGAAACCACGGCTCTCGATCCGGTCGCCCTGCCGAACTCGGCGATCGGATCGAGGGTCTTCGCCGTCCGGACAGTGGACGGCTGGACGGCCTACGCCGCCGAGTACGAGCGGCCGCTCGCCGAGTCCGTGCTGTTCGCCGGGCTGCGGTCGGGTGCACCGGTCGAGTTCGCGATCGACGAGGACGGAATCAGCGTCGCCGCCGACGGCGGGCTGGCCTGGCGGGACGGAGCGGGACGCCCGCACCGGGTGGACCCGGCCGGGCGGGCCTGGCGCTGGGAGGTGGACGGCGGCACGGGTGCCATCGACCTCGCGCGCCACGCGGCGGTCGCCGCGCGCCAGGCGTCCGGCTGGGCCGAATGGGACGCCCGCTGCCCGGCGGTGGACGAGCGCTTCGCCGCCACCACCCGGCTGTGCTGGCGGACGCTGGGGCTGAACACCGTCCGGCTCCGCTCGCATCCGGACGTCCTGGCAGTCGTGCCCTCGCTGTTCGGCTACGTCGGGGCCTGGCAATGGGACGCCTACTTCATCGCCCTCGGCCTGCGGCACGGGCACCCGGAACTCGCCCGCGACCAGCTGCGGCTGGTGACCGGCGCGCAGCTGCCCGACGGCCAGCTGCCCGACGTCGTCCACGACACCGGCGTCCTCGCCAACGGGCGGGACCTGCCAGCCGCCGATCGGCAGCGGCTGCTCGAGCACGGCTCCAGCTACGCCGACGCCGAGGTGCCGCTGACCAAGCCCCCGCTGCTGCTCTGGACCGCCGAACAGGTGCACGCCGCCGCACCCGACGACGCCTTCCTGGCCGAGATGATCGATCGTGCCCACGCGAACCAGGAGTGGTGGTACCACGACAGCGTCCGTGACGGTCAGCCCTGCTACCTGCACCCGTACTCCTCGGGGCTGGACGACTCGCCGGCCTTCGACAGCCCGGCCGGGCCGACCGCCGACCTGGCCGCCTACCTGATCACCGCGGACCGGCTGTTGCAGCGGCTGCGCCCCGAGGCGTCCGACCCGTACCGCCGGGCGCTGACCGCGGACTGGCTCAGCCGGCGCACGGAGGCCTCGACCGTGATCGACCTGCTGGCCCTCTTCGCCGGCGGCGCGGATCACGATCAGCCGGCGGATTCCGGCGCCGGCTGCCCCGCCAGGAGCCGCCAGCTGTCTCCCCACCGTCACCCCGGCGAAGGCCGCGATCTCGCCCCCGCCCGCGCGGCCGAACTCGCCGCGGCGATCGCCGACCCCGGCCGCTTCGGCGGTCCGGTCGCCGTCGCCACCGTCTCGCGCCGGGAGCCGGCCTACTCCGCCGGACGGCTGTGGCGCGGCCCGGTCTGGCTGAACACCAACCTGCTGCTCGCCAACGGGCTGCGGGCCAACGGCTTCCCCGCCCTCGCCGCCGAGGTGGACGCCGGCAGCGTCCGTCTGGTCGAGGCCGCCGGACCCTACGAATACTTCGACGCCGACACCGGCGCCCCCGCGCCCACGGCCGTGCCCTTCTTCAGCTGGACCGCGGCGATCTACGTCGACCTGGCCGTCCGGCTCAGCGCCGGGAGTGCTCGATCAGCCGTGCCGCGCCGTTGATCCAGTTCACCCGCAGCGCGGCCTGCGCGCGCGGCAGATCGCGGGCGACCAGCGCCCGGGCGATCTCGAGATGCTCGGCGGCCACCCGTTCGATCAGCGCGTCGAAGGCGACGATCTCGAACTCGTAGCGGTGCACGGCACCCTTGAGCGAGGTCAGCAGCGACATCAGCCGGCCGTTGGGACACGCCCCGGTGAGCAGGTCGTGCCATTCCTCGTCGCGCTCGATGACCTCGCGATGGGTGGCGACCGAGACCGGGAAGTCCTCGGCCAGGACGACGAGCTGTGCACCCAGTTCGGCCAGCCGGTCCAGCGGGGTCAGTTCGATCGCCAGGCACTCCAGGGCCGCGATGACCGGCGCCAGCTCCTCGAACTCGGCGCTGCCCAGCACCGCGAACCGGAACCCCTTGCCGATCTCGGACTCGATGTGCCCCTCGGTCTCCAGGCTGATCAGCGCCTCGCGCAGCGGCGTCCGGGACACCCCGAGCTCGCTGGCCAGCTCGGCCTCGTTGATCCCCGCCCCGGCCTCGATCGAGCCGTCCTTGAGCCGCTGCAACAACTCGTCGCGGATCTGAGAACGCAATGAGCGCCGTTTGATCACCATGGTCGCTCCATTAGGGGGTTTACAACACGTTGGGGATGAGCGGAGTCATCCTATTGCACCCGCGACCGATCCCTTGTGCAGCCCTCTATGCCCGGTGTACGGTATACAAAATCCACTGCAGAGAGGCAGCCATGAAGCGTCGCACACTCATCTCGGGGATCCTCGCGTCCGCCGTTGCACTCACCGGCTGCGCCATGGGTGGCAAGCCCGCCCAACCGGCGGCGCCCACGCTCGCCGGCTCTGCCAGCCCGGCCACCGGCGAGATCACCGTGTGGAGCTGGGACGTGGCTGCCACAGCGCTCAAGCGGCTCGGCGCGGCCTACCAGAAGAGCCATCCCGGCACCACCATCAACGTCGTCGACGTGGGCTACGACAACGCCTACGACAAGATCTCTGTCGGCCTGCAGGCGGGCACCGGTCTGCCCGACCTGCTCACCCTCGAGACCGAGCGCCTGCCCGGCTACCTGGAGAACTTCCCCAACGGCTTCGTCGACCTCAGCAGCCGGATCGATCCGACGAAGGTCGACCCGTCCAAGCTGGCCGCCGCCACCGGCGCCAAGGGCGCGATCATGGCGATGCCGTGGGACTCGGGCACGATGGCCCTCTATCTGCGGACGGACTACCTCAAGCAGGCCGGCATCGACGCGACCTCGTTGACCACCTGGGACGCCTTCGCCAAGGCCGCCGAGCAGGTCAAGGCCAAGACCGGGAAGACCGCCTTCGACACGGACCTCTCCACCGGCGCCCTGTTCCTGGAGCTGCTCCAGCAGCAAGGCACCGGCATCTTCGACGCCAACGGAAAGGTCGCGCTGGACAGCGATAAGGCCGTCGCTGCACTCACCCTCCTGCAGGGTCTGCAGAGCAAGGGCCTGATCAATAACACCAAGGGTTGGGACGCCCGGGTGTCGGCGGCGAAGGCGGGCAAGTCCGCATTCAGCCCCAACGCCGTCTGGTGGAGCGGCACGCTGAAGTCCGAGGCGCCCGAGTTGAAGGGCAAGTGGGCGGTCCAGCCATTGCCGGTGCTCAACCAGGGCGACGCCACGACGTCGAACAACGGCGGCTCCAACCTGGCCGTGCCGGCCCAGGCCAAGAATCCGGTCCTGGCCGCCGACTTCGCCGCCTACGCCCTGCTGGACGTCGACAACCAGAACGAGATGATGGCCAAGGAGGGCCTGTTCCCGTCCTACCTGCCGGCCCTGGCCAGCC